>NZ_JACVEE010000002.1:1800000-2100000 GCF_015355755.1 Nocardia sp. XZ_19_385 | reverse complement strand
TCGTCTACAACCAGTTCTACGTCCGGAAACGCGACGAGCAAACCCTCCGGGCCGTACCCAAGGACCAGTACTCCACCGCCTTCAACGCCGTGACCTCCGGCTACATCCTCGCGGTCCGCAGCGACGCCCGCGCGGGCGGCGGCGGGCTGCTGGGCCTCCCGCACGGCCTGCTCACCGCCCGCGCCACGGTCCTGGTCGTGGACGACGCGCAAGCGGTCAACGCGCTCCGCTACTGGTCCTCGGATTCCGAACAAGTGCTGCTCAGCAAGCTGGTGCCGGTGTTGAAAGCGGGGGTCCAGTAGTATCGCGGCAGCTGAACGAGTACCGGGGAGGAGCGCCGTGGCCAGGGGATCGCGTGCGGGCGTGCGGGTTTGGGGAGCCGCGCTCGTCCTGCTGATTTCCGGCTGCACCGCGGTGCAGGGGCAGGCGTTGCCCGGCATGACGCCGGTCGATCTGGCGCGGCTGAATATCGGTGTGTTCGAGGCGAAGCCGGTCGATCAGGTGCCCGTAGCCGACGACAAGGGCGCGGTCTTACAGATCGAAGCCCGGCGGATGCTCGGATCGCTCGTCGCACCGTATGAGGTGGACGGTGAGCTGGATGAACTGCTGGGCACCCACGTGCTCGCCGCCCATGAGGTCAAGATCTACGGCGAACACGGGGCCGGTCTGCCATCGCAGTTCCAGCCGGTTTTCGACCGTAACTACTTCATTTCCGGCGCGATGACGACCCGCACGAATGGCAATCCCCGGACGCTGAAAGCCCTTGCGCTGGGGATCCTCCGGTTCCCGTCGGACGCCCTGGCCCAGATCGCCGCCAACGAATTAGACGCCGCTACGGGCGAATTCAAGCCCGATCGGCACGGGATGGCCGTCCCGGACTACCCGCAGGCGCGCGCGTCCGCGGCGGAGGCCGATCGACAAGGCTACGTGTACGCGGCCCGCGGGCCCTTCGTAGTGCTCATCAAGGTCACCATCCCGGTGTCCGACCCGAATACCCTTGCGGCGCAAGCCAAGAAAGCACTCGACCAGCAACTTCCCAAACTCGACAAGCTGATGCCGACCCCGCTCGACGACATCCTCGACCTGCCGACCAACCCCGACGCGATCATGCGGCGCGTGCTACCGGGGGAAGCAATCGCCAATGACCTATCGGTACCGCCCGAGTCGGTCGGCGTGTACGACCCGGCGGCACATCTGCATTACGAACGTGACGGGTTCGCAATGAAGCAGGTCTACGCGAACACCGGAGTCGACCTCGTCGCGCGAAACGTCGGAGTCGTCTACCGGACAAGGGATCTCGCTTCCGCGTTCGCACTCCAAAAGGCACTGACCGAGCTGGGCCCCGGTGACGAGGTCATCCAGAATCCCTCCGGCATCGCCGACGCCGCGTGCGTGAAACTGGACCAGAGCACACCGCCGCTGGCGGTCCGATATCTGTGCGCGGTGGTCTACGGCAGATACGTCGCCGTCGTCGGATCCCGCGGAAACTCCCGCGGAGAGTTCGACGCCACGCTGTATCAGCGTGCCGCCGCGCAGTATTCGATCCTGGCGAAGAGCGAATGATGAACCACTCTCGCCACGGAATTCGAGCCGCACTCGCGGGGATCACGGCGCTAGCGCTACTCGCCACCGCATGCGGCGGCGGCCAGGATTCCAACCCGAGCGGCCCAGCCGACCTGGCGAAGCTCGACGCCGGAAACTATCCGATTAGCCCCCGTGACCTGGAGAAGGAACGCACCGCGGAAACGGGAGCCATCCAAGAAGCCATCAAGCTGGGCAGTTTCGTCCCGCTGATCACAGACCTCGACAGCCGCCTCGTCCACGGGCGCATCACAGCGGCCGGAAAAATCACTCCACAGCACCCACCCACCACCTGGGTCACGCCCTCCGAGAAATTCACCGAGTTCGTCCCGGGCCTCGTCGCCGGCTGGCGCACCGCGGGCTCCCGCCGCGAGAACCCCAACCTGGGGCTGAACGTCGAACTCGCCCTGCTGCGCTTCACGAGCGCGGAGCTCGCAGTCAACGCGGCCCGGGTACTCGCCGAGGAAACCCACAAGACGAACCCGCCGAAGCATCCCCTGGAAATCGCCGGATACCCCGGCCACACCTTCCTCTCCTACAACGACGCGGTCGAAACCTGGCTGCCCCGCGGCGATTACGTCGTAAAACTCTTCATCCGCAACGTCCTCGCCACCCCGCCCGATCCGGCGCCACTGCTGGATTTCGCCAAGAGAGCTCTCGACAAACAGTTCGAGCTCCTGCAGGGATACGCCCCGACAGCGGCCGACAAGCTCTCCGAAAACCCGATCGACCCCGAAGGCCTACTCGCCCGCACCCTCCCCTCCCCTGACCTCGGGACCGACGAGGACCACACCGGCGTGTATCCCGTCGCCGCCGAACTCCACCTGCGCAGCCGGCCCGACATGATGAAGCGAGCCTACGACGACGCGAAGGTCGACCTGATAGCCACCGCGGGCTCCCAGATCTACCGCACCGGCGACCCGGCCGCCGCGGAACGACTGTTGGCGGCACTAACCGAAGGACTCACGGCGTCCTTCTATCCCTACGACAGCCCACCCGGCCTCCCGGATGCCAAGTGCTACAAGGCCAAGAGCGGATCCACCTTTGGGTGTTATCTCACCTATGAACATTTGCTGGCCGAGGTCGTGGCGAGCCAGCCGCAGGATTTGAATCAGAAGATGGCGGCGCAGTACAAACTGCTGACGCATGGGCGGTAGGGCGGTCACGTAAGATCGCGCCGAGATTAGGCGAAGGAGGGGGCGAGGTGGAGTTTGCCGGACGGATGAGGGCGGGTGCGCGCGCACGAATCCTGGCGTTGCTTGCCATCGTGGTCGCGGCGGGGGTCGGGTGTTCATCGGTGACAGTTGGCGGGCATCCGCGGCCGATGTTGACGCCAGTTGAACTGACGACATTGAAGACCGGGCCGCACCCGCGGGAACCAACCCAGTACGATCCCAAGATCAGTGGGGTGGCGGACATTCGAGAGATCGAAGCGCGGCGCATGCTCAACTATCTGGTGCTGCCACCCGAAATCGACAGCGAGATCTCGGAAATCGGCGCGGTTGAGTTGTTCTCATCGCCTGCGGATCCATTCATCCAAGAAGTACTCCCAGAAAAGTATCGGCCGGCGACCGTGGACAACAATCTACTCGCCGGAGTGTACGAATCGCGGATCAACAGCAGCCTGCGGAATCGCAAGAAGTTGATCATCTCCGTACTTCGGTTCCCGACACCAGCCGCCAGCCAGAAGGCAGCCGACGATTTCGATCGCATCGCCAACGAGGATGCGGGACGCCACCGCCTCCCGATCGAGGGTTACCCCGATGCGCGCGCCTCGTCGGCCGATGACGTCACAGGACTGTCGTTCATCGCACGCGATCAATTCGTGATCCTGACGAATGCCGGAGTACCACAACCAGATCAGACCACCCTGTCCGGCGTCATCAAGAAGACCGTTGAGACGCAGATCGCGCGTCTGCAACAGCTGCATCCCATGGCGTTCGACGACGTGTTGGATCTACCGACCGACCCCGACAGCATCCTGCGACGCGCTCTCCCGGCGGCAGCCGATTACAGCGATCCATTCATCCTGACCTACGACTTCGGAGCCTTCCAGCCAGCGGCAGACCTGCACTACGAACGTAATCCGCTGGAGCTGAAGAAGGCATTCGAGGCGAGCGGAGTCGATCTGATCGGCCGGCGGGGCGGGATCGTCTATAGAGCACGCGATCTGACGGGCGCGTTCCACCTTCAATCGGCGCTCGTCAAAACGGGAAAGAATGACGAGGAGCTACCCTCGCCGCCCGGCCTGCCCGACACTCGGTGCATCAGACTGGATGAGGTCGACGTAGTTCGAAAATTCGATGAGATGTGCGCGGTGATCTATGACCGGTATGTCGCGGTCGTAGTCACAAAATCGAAGCTCAGCGGAGCGATGAACCCCGATCTCTATCAGCGAGCCGCCGCCCAGTACTCGGTTCTTGTGAAGAGCGAATGAGCAACTCATGATTTCACGAAATGCAGTGGCCATCGCCGTCGCCGTCGCACTGATGGCTGTCTCCGGATGCGGCGGCGACCCTGGTGTGGACCCCGCCGTCATCGATGTTTCGAAGCTGGACTCGGGGAACTATCCGGCGGTTCCACGTGATGTCGAAAAATCCCGCACGCCACAGACCGGAGCAGCGCTCGAAGGTGTACGGATCAGCAACGCCATGGCCTTGACCTTCGAAATCGACGGCAGATATCCGTACCAGCGACTGCTATCCCCTGAACGGCGAATAACGGAGAGCACTTTACCCGAGATATACAACCTGAGTTCCGAGGAAATTCGCGAACTAGCAGCAGGATTCGTCGCGGGCGCCGACACGAGTGCCGAGCGCCGGAAAATTTCGCCCCTGATCAGCAGCAGTGTAGCGATGACTGCCCTGCGCTTCCCAGACGCCGCTCAGGCCGAGGCAGCGACACGTCGGCTGGCCGAACGACAAGCCATGAACCTGGCCGGAGAAGCTGTCCAAATCCCTGGCTTTCCCCAATCCCGCGCAAAATGGTCCGACAGCAAGAAGTATCTTGATGCCTGGCTCACACATAACGCGATGGTTCTGTACGTGCATATCGGGGATCCGGCCAACGAACCTTCCGACATCACTGCGCTCGCCGAGTTGGCGAAACGCGCGTTCACCGGACAGATCGACAGGCTGGCCGGCTACACCGCCACTCCTGCCGAGCAACTCGGCTCGCTGCCGCTCGATACCGATGGCCTGCTCAGCCGGACGCTGCCCTGGGATGGACAGCAGCAGCGAAACAAGGCATGGGACCAGTCCGCAGTCATGCCACCGCAGGCCGCATTGCACTTCGATACGGCCCCCGCCCTGACAAAGGCGGCGTTCGACGACGCCGGTGTCGATCTTGTCGCCTACTCCCAATCAAGGGTGTATCGAACGCGGGACTCAGCGAGCGCGACCCGACTGATCTCGGCGCTGACAGATCAGCGAGCCGAGGGCTGGGATCCGATGGACAGTCCACCGAATTTGCCCGGAGTCCAGTGCTTTACCACCAAGCCGAAAATTTCCAATTCGGACCGCTACCCTCCGACGTGCTTCCTCGCCTACGACAGGTTCGCAGCGCAGGTCACCGGAAAGAATGCCCAAGAGCTGTATCAAATGGCCGCCGCACAGTACAAGCTGCTTGCCTACAAGCCGTAGATGATGGACGGGGACGCATGAAGCTCACCATCGGATCCAGACCGACCGCTGTCGCTGGGGGCCTACTCATCACTGCCGCCCTGACCATCGCTGTCACCGGGTGCGGCGCGGAGGTGCCCGGAAACCCGCTTCGCGTGCAGCCCGATCTGTCGAAGCTCGATGTCGGCAACTACCAGACGAAACCACGGCAGGTCGGAAACGCCAAGAACGAACGGCAAGCTCGGGCTCGCGAAGCGCAGCGATTGGCCGACTACGTCGTCCTCCCCTACGAGGCCGACCCCGCCTACGTGGAAGACACCTGGCTCATGCGCTCCCACATCGTGCTCAACCGCAAGACGCTTGGCAACCTGGTCATCAACGATACCTTCGACGAGGTGGCAAAGGATCTGGTGGCCGGGTGGGTGAATGCCTGGTCCACAGCGACAGTCGAGGACAAACAACGCACGGCGAACGTCGCGGTGCTCATGTTTCCCGATGCGAAGACAGCACAGGAGGTCGGTCCCGCGCTCGAGCACGACGACTTCACCTACAACCCGGACAATCAACCAGTCCCGATCACCAAGCACGCCAACACCTATGCACATTGGCGGCCAGGCATCTCTTCCATCGGCTCGTGGACCGTGCACGACCGCTATGTCGTCTTCATCAAGGTTGACGACAAGACGTCCGCGCCCGACCTGCCCGCCTTGACCGGACACGTCGAGAGGTTGCTCGACGCCCAGATTCCACTGCTCAGCCAGTTCGTTCCCACACCCGCGGCCGAACTCCCACGAATCCGACTCGACCCAGATGGTGTGATGGGCCGGACGCTGCCCGGCGACCCCGAGGCCCCGTTCCGTCCGGAGCCCGATGGCTACTACGCGGGCCGCGGTGCGGTCAGTCTGTTCTCCCAACCGGACTCGAAGACGCTGCCGGAGATGCAGCAGCACGGGTTCGAGTTCGTGTCGTTCGGTGATGCCGTTGTCTTCCGCGCTCGAACCGCCAAGGGCGCCGACATGCTGTGGCAGAACTGGAAGTTTTCCACCAGCCTCGGCGAGAACGAGAAACTGGTCGACGCGCCCACAGGTCTCGCCGAAAACGCCGAGTGCAGAGCGGAATACGCAGGATCCGGCGAAAACCGGACCCTCACCGGGCACCTGTGCATTCTGCGCGTAGATCGGTACGTCGTGCAGGCCCGGAGCAAGCAGCTGCCGGATCTGCATCAGCGGATCTCCGCGCAGTACGCACTGCTCACCAGCAACTGAGACGTGCGCATCCGTAAACTGCGGCTCGAATACGGCGCGGCGGCTTGCTAGATTTCTCCGGACGCTCGCTCATTGGGCGCTCGACATCGCAAGGAGGACCGAATGGCGTTGCGGCCCGGCGCAATCGTGGGTGGGTACCGGGTAATTCAGCAGCTGGGCAGTGGCGGCATGGGCACGGTGTACCTGGCTCAGAACCCGATCCTGCCTCGTCGCGACGCCCTGAAGGTTCTGAGCTCCGAACTCTCCGAGGACGCGGAGTTCCGGGCACGTTTCGAGCGGGAAGCGAATCTCGCGGCAGGACTGGACCATCCGAACATCGTCGCGGTGTACAACCGTGGCGAAGAGGACGGTCAGTTGTGGATCGCGATGCAGTACATCGAGGGCACCGATGCCGCTGAGGAGGCGAAAAAAGGGGCGGCGTTCATGACGCCGCAACGGGCGCTGCGCATCGTGTCCGAGGTGGGGAAGGGCCTTGATTACGCGCATCGGCGCGGGCTACTGCATCGCGATGTGAAACCGGCCAACTTTCTGCTCTCCGCGCCCGAAGATGGTGACGAGGAACGGGTGCTGCTCACCGACTTCGGTGTCGCCAAATCCGCCGAAGACGGTCAAGACCTGACCCAAACCGGAAACTTCATGGCCACCGTGGCCTACGCCCCGCCGGAACAGCTGGTCGGCACCAGCCTGGACCCGCGTGCCGATATCTACAGTCTCGGCTGCGCCTTCTACAAACTGGTCACCGGGCAGAATCCCTACCCGTCGACGATGCCGGCGGTGGTCATGATGGGCCACCTGCATGAGCCGCCCCCGAAGATCAGCGCGGTCCGGCCGGGACTTCCCCCCGCGCTTGACAGTGTCATCGAGAAAGTGATGGCCAAGGACCCGGCTGACCGGTACAACACCTGCCGCGAATTCATTCTCGACGCCCAGGCCGCGCTGTTCGGGACCTCTGCGCATCTGCGGGCGCCCGGGTACGAGACCGATCCGCGGGCAACGCTGCCGACCTACTCGGCCGACCCGCGGACACCGTCCACCGGATATCAGACCGAGCCGCACACGCCACCGTCGTACTACCATTCCCAGCACTCCGCCAGCCCGGTCGGCGACCCCGCGGCGCACACGGAACGAACCGACCCGGCGCTGGTAGCAACCGCGCGCAACGGTCATTCCGGATCGCCCTCGCGTTTGCGGAAATTCCTGCTTCCGGGTGCCGTCGTGGCCGTGATAGCCGTCGCCATCGCGGCGGGGACATTCTTCCTGAACCAGTCCGATCCCCCCGCTACCGGTGGGTCCTCGCTGGCCACCGTCCGCGAGCAGAATCCGGCGTTCGATGGCAAGACGGTCAGCGCGATCAACTACGGCAACGCGACCCTGTCCGCGGTATTGAATCCGAGTTCGCAGTCCAAATTCCTGCAAGACATCGGCTTCCGATACAACCCCAAATACAAAGCGGTGGGAGACGAGAAGTCACCCCGTCAATTGTCGATCAACGCTTCGTCGTCGGAAATCGACTCCGAAGTCATCATCGTATTTCGAACCGACAAGGACGCCGGTAATGGCGGCTTCCGGGGACTGCCGAGCGCCATTGCCAACAGCTCAGCCAAGATCGTCGTCGTCGACGAGCTCTCGACCGTACAGGCCTTTCAGGTCTGGACCGACCAGTCGCCCGGAGTGCTGATCGACAAGTTGGTTCCGGTTATCGCCAAAGTTGTGAAGTAGGACTCCCGCCCGCGCTGAGCGGTGCCACCCCAGGTCGCGCGACGTTGGCGTCGGTGACCTGGGGATAGCGGTCATGTGCTCGGCGAATCGCTGTAGCGCGCGGAGATCGCATTGGGTAGGGTGATGCCCAGCCAGCCCACTCGCGGACAAGTTGTAGCGAGCAGGGGGAAGGAGGGGATCACGCGCTGGCTAGCGACCGATGCGACGGCACCGCGGTCGAGATGTCCGGGGGGATCTCATCTAGACCCCCGTCCTCGGTGTAGCTGGTCGACTTCGCGCCGGGCCACGAGTCATGACGAACTCCGCCAAATTTCTTCGGAACTGGATGGAACCGATCGGGCCCAGGACGCGTCCAACAATATGAAACCAGTCAACTGACACCTCGGACGTTGACAGTGAGCAGGAGGAGGAAGCCCGCATGGGTAACCAGCAATTCGTTGCAACAACTGAAGAGATCAATGCGAAGGCGAAAGAGTTCCAGGAGCAGCACGACCGCTTGATGCAGTCGATCCGGACGCTCAAGGCCGACGAGGACAACGTCACCAACGGCGCCAACTGGCAGGGCGCCGCTCGCGATGCGTTCAACTCGTTCATGGAGCGTTACTACGTCCAGGCCGACAAGATGAACGACAAGCTCATGGAGACCTCCGAGAAGCTCCTCAAGATGAGCAACTCGTTCGACGAAAACGTCAACGATCACGCATCGAAGGTCCAGGCTCAGATGTCCAGCCTCGATCTGCCCGCGCTCTGATCCCAGACTTCATTCTCACTCAATAGGAGCCAACATGAGCAAGCCTATCTCCGCTAATTTCGAGGGTGTCGAAGCCGGCGCGCAGCAGATCGTCGCGCGCGCCGAGTCCATCGGCCAGGAACTGCAGGACTTCCACAAGAAGGTCGATGCGTTCTTCCAGACCCAGGGCGGTGCTGCTAAGGAAGCTGCCCAGCAGTTCCAGGCCACCTGGAACCAGCACGTCCAGCAGCTGCAGGACACCCTGCGTGGCGCCGGTCAGCTCGTCAGCAGCGGCAATTCCGAGCTGCAGAGCACCGATACCGCCATGGCGAACCTCTTCTGACATTCGCTCAGAACTGTTCAGGCCCCCAGCATCAGCTGGGGGCCTGAATTATTCAGTACCACTCGATCCGTTTGCTATCGCTCCGGCATCACGTGCACGGACCCCGCGAACTTCTCGCAGGTCTCCTTCAGATCATCCCAGCCGTCGTCCTTGAACTGACACCCGATATTGACCTGAATCCCGTACTCCACCAACACAAACCAGCGAACAGTCGAACCGTCACCGGGCTTTTCGGTATATCCGAGCCCGGAGCGTCCCCCGAAGACGTAGTCGCGCTTCAAGTCCGAGAGAGCTGGCTTGGTCTTCATCTGGTTCTCGAGATCAGCCGCGATCTGCTGGTAACCGGCGCCCGGGGCGATTTTTCGCTGGGTCACGACAAGGCGCTGCTTGGTGCCGTCGAAGGGGGTCAGTTCGACGCGGTTGCCGTCGGCGGAGGGCTTGATGGTCCACAGGTCAGGGCCGACGAAGGTGATGCTGCCGAACTTTTCCTGGCCTTCTGGGCCCGGGGGTGCGGGCTTGTCCGACGGGCCCGGCTTGCCGGACGGGCCGGGTGGCGGGGCCGCGCTGGTCGCTACCGTCGCCGAAGTGGTCGCTGCAGCCGCGGTAGTGCCCGGGTCGTCGTCCGAGCCACCCATCAGCACAACGGCGGTGATGGCAGCGATGACGAGCACGAGAACCGCTGCGGCAGAACCGAATATCAGTGCCGTCTTGCGGCGGGCGGGGGCCTGCTGAGCGGCGGCGCGTTCGCGCAGCGGCTGCATCCACTCGTTGGAGGGCATGACCGGCGCGGACGGGGCCGCCGGGCGGCGTTCCGGCTCGACCTGCTGCGGGCCGCGTACCAAGTCCACTCCTGAGATCGGCCGCAGATCCACCTCGGGTCCGCACGCTTGCTGCACTACCGACCTGATCAGGTCGAGCTTGGAACGGTCTGAAACACCGAGGATTTGGACGACATCCGCGGGGCGGCCGTCGAGCAGGCGGCCGAGGAGATCGCCCAAGCGATCCAAAGCGCCGGGTTCGACGCCGGTGCCGGCCAGGGTGAGTTCCGGTTCGAATTCGGTGGATTCGATGTGCACGCCCTCGTGGCTGCGCACCACCGTGGTCGCGGTGGTGGACACCATGCCGAATTCGACGACTACGGTGCGGCGGCTGCGAGCGGTGCCTTCGTCGGCGGACACAGCCCGAAATGCCATGTCCTCGAACACGACATCGTGGGCGAAGCGGCGCACGGCGTCATCGAGCATGCCGCGGCGGGCAGAGCCCCACTCGGTCGGGCAGACCACGGTCACTCGGTCACAGGGCACCGCGACGCCGAGGTTGTCGAAAATGGTGCCGACCACATTGGTCAGGGCTTCGGCAACCGTGGGCACCCGCGGGAGCAGCGCGATGCGGTCCGCCGGGACGAACTGCACCGCGGACGAAACCTGGGTCGGCGGCGTCAGCGGCTCGCCGACCACCAGATTTCCGTTGCTGCCCAGCACAACTGAGGGCGGCACATCCCAGTGGGTGGTCGGCCCGACAGCCCAGATGCGGGTGTCGGTCACGACCAGTTCGACCGACATCATTCGGCCTGCGGCATCCAGGCGGTCTGGATGAGGCCCTGGGAATTACGCGTGATGAAGGTGCCTCGACCGGGCGGCAGCGGGGTCGGGCGAACCGTTCCCAGCAGCACACCCTCGTCCTTCGGGCAGCTCATCAGCAGGCCCGCCGATCCGAGATCCTTCATGCGCGCGAGCGCGCCACCGTACATGGCGCGACCGGCGCCGCCGGCCCGACGGGCGATGATCAGGTGGAAACCGACATCCCTTGCATGCGGGATGTATTCGACCAGAGGCGAGACCGGGTCACCCATGGAGGTGGCGACCAGGTCGTAGTCGTCGATGATCACGTACAGCTCAGGTCCGGTCAGCCAGGCACGGTCACGCAGCTGCTGCGGGGTCACATCGGCGGGAGCCTGACGCTTCTCCAGGTAGCCGGCTAGATCGGCCATGTTCTGGGTGAATTGCGGCGCGGTGGACCCGTAGCCTGCCTGGTAGCCCTGCGGAATCATTCCGAGCAGGCCGCGGCGGTAGTCGCCGACGATGAACCGAGCCGTATCCGGCGTATTCGACGCCGCGATGCCCTCGATGATCGAGCGCAGCAGCGTGGTCTTCCCGGACTCCGTATCGCCCAGGATGATGAAGTGCGGTGTCTCGTTGAAGTCGAGATACACCGGCGCCAGTTCGGCCTCGTTGATACCGATCGGGATGCGCGCATTCCTGCGACTCCGATCGACCTGCGACGGGAAGTTCCCGGCCGCCTGCAGCAGCTGCTCGCGGTGCAGCAGTTCGGGCAGCATGCGCGCGGCTGGAGCGTGCCGGCCTGGCGTGAGCCGTGCGATCGTCGAAACCGCTTCGGCGACAGCCTGACCCAGCGTGGTGGGGTCCGAGCTGCCGTCGATACGCGGGAGACCGGTCAGCATGTGCAGGGTTTCCGGGGTCATACCGCGGCCCGGGCGGCCCTGCGGGACCAGCGCGGCGAACTTGCGGCCGAAGTCGGAGTCCATCGGGTCGCCGAGGCGGAGTTCGATGCGGGTGCCGATCTGGTCCTTGAGTGCTGGGCGGGCTTCGGCCCAGCGCGCCAGTGCGATGACGACGTGCACGCCGTACGAAAGGCCTTGCACCGCAAGGTTCATGATCGGCTGCTCGAGCGGGTCGTAGTCCTGGCGGATCGAGCCGAAGCCGTCGATCACCAGGAACACGTCGCCGAACGGGTCCTCGTGCGCGCCGGCGGCGGCCGGGCTGCTGGTCGGATCCAGGGACCGCAGGCGGCGGAACTCCTGCATCGACTCGATGTTGAGCGCGCGGAACCGCTGCTCACGCGAACGCACGATCGAGGTCATCTCGGCGATGGTGCGCCGGACCTTGTCCTCGTCCATACGGCCCGCGACGGAACCGACGTGCGGCAGGCCCTCGAGGCTGGCCATGGTGCCGCCACCGAAGTCGAGGCAGTAGAACTGCACCTGTTCGGCGGTGTGGGTCATGGACATCGACATGATCAGGGTGCGCAGTGCGGTGGACTTACCGGACTGCGGACCACCGACGATGGCCACGTTGCCGCGGGCGCCGGCCAGGTCCACGATCAGGTTGTCGCGCCGCTGGTCGTACGGGCGGTCGACGATGCCGATGGGGGCGCGCAAGGTGGCGATCGCCGAGTATTCGCCGGTGAGCAGGGAACGCGGGTTGAGGGCGTCCAGGGTGGGCGCCTCGTCCAACGGCGGCAGCCAGATCTCGTGCGCGGGCCGGCCGTGGCCCTTGATGCGCGAGACGAGCATGTTGACGTTGGAGATCTGCTCGCCCTCCTCGTTGACGTGCTCGGTCTCCTCGCCCGTGGAACTGGTGGGCAGCGGCATCCGGTCGATGGCCCGGAAGTCGACGTGGTGAGCGGTGAAAGGCCTTGCCTTCACGTCGATCTCGCCACCGGCGACACCGGCCTGGGTGACATCGCGCTGCGAACCGCCACCGACGTAGGGGCCGGAGACATAGGACGCCTGGAAGCGCTGGATCTCACCCGAGTCGGACTTGAGGTAACCGCCACCGGGGACACCGGGCAGGTTGTAGGCGTCGGGGACACCGAGGACCTGGCGGGACTCGTTGGCGGAGAACGTCTTCAGACCGATCCGGTAGGACAGGTGCGACTCCAGGCCCTTGAGCTTGCCCTCTTCCAGACGCTGCGAGGCGAGCAGCAGGTGCACGTGCAGTGAGCGGCCCAGGCGGCCGATCATCACGAACAGTTCCGCGAAATCCGGGTGCTGGGTGAGCAATTCGGAGAACTCGTCGAGCACCACGAACAGGGCCGGCAGTGGGTCCAGGTCGGCGCCGGCGGCGCGGGCCTTCTCGTATTCGGAGACGTTGGCGAAGTTACCGGCTTGGCGCAGGACTTCCTGGCGGCGGTTCATCTCACCGGCCAGGGCGTCACGCATACGGTCGACGAGGTCGGCTTCCTCTTCGAGGTTGGTGATGACCGCGGCCACGTGCGGAACGCCGTCCAGGCCGAGGAAGGTCGCGCCACCCTTGAAGTCGACCAGGACCAGGTTGAGCTGATCCGGCGAGTGCGTGGCGAGCAGCGAAAGCACCAGGGTGCGAAGGAATTCCGACTTGCCGGAACCGGTCGCGCCGATGCACAGGCCGTGCGGGCCCATACCGCTTTCCGCGGCTTCCTTGATGTCGAGTTCGACCGGCAGGCCGTCGGCGCCGACACCGAACGCGACACGCAGCCGCTCCCGGCCGTAGCGCGGACGCCAGGCGTGCTCGGGATTGAAGGTACCGATGTCGCCCAGGTTCATCAGCTGCGACCAGGTCGAAATGACCTCGGCCTCACTGGATTCCACGTCGGACGACCGCTGGGTGGCGGCGCGGTAGGGGGCCAGGCGGCGCGCGACTTGCTGGGCCTGCTGGCTGCTGATCCGGTCGATCGTGGCGAAGCGTTCCTGGTTGCCGGTGGCGCCGCGGCCGATGCATTCACCGTTCTCGATGACCATCTTGATACCGCGCGAAACCGCCAGGCGCGGAGCGTAAGCGCACAGGTCGATGATGGTGACGCCCTCGTAGCCGGACTCGCGCAGCTGATCGTCCTCGGCCTCGAGCAGGCCGCCGTCGACGATGATGACGATGTGCACCAGGTTCGCGTTCGCGGGCTGGTTGCGGGAGTAGCGCACGCGGGTGGCCAGCAGGGGATGCAGGCTGGCCATCGCTTCCCGGATAGAGCCGTAGAACATGCGCTGGGTGCCGATGCCGTCCTGGGCATCCGGATGCTGGGTGTGCGGGAGCCACTTGGTCCACTCCCACTCGCGCGCGGTGTCCGGACCGGCCACGACGGCGACCAGAACCTGGTCGGGGGCCTGGAACATGCACAGCTGCAACAGCATTGCGCGGGTCATGTCGCGGGCTTCGGCACGGTCGCCGTCCAGGGCGATGGTCGCGAAGCCCTTCACCGCGATGGCGGTGGGCAGGTCGGGAACCGTGGAGTGCGCGCGCACGAAGCGCCGAAGCGACACTGCCGCAATGGGTTCCAGCTCTTCGACCGGGCCGGTTTCCGGCGCGACCAGGCGGGTGGCCAGGCGCTGACCGCCGATGCCGATGCGGGCGTGGCAGAAATCCTTGTCCCCGGCGCGGCGCTCCCACATGCGGCTGGTGCCGGCCAGCATCCAGATCAGCGCCGGCTCCGGGTGGCTCCACTCGACCGAAGCGCGCTGCTGAGTGGCGGTTTCGTTGACATCGCGGCGGACCTGATCGAGGTAGCGCAGGTAATCCTTGCGGTCCTCGTTGGCCTCGGCCGCCTTCTGGCCCTTGCCGCCGCCCTGACCGGCGAACATGCCGACCATGGAGAACATCATCATGAGCGGGAACATCATGGTCATCGGGTTGGAGCCGATGGATCCCAGGCCGCCCTGGTTGGTGATGAGCAGGGCCATCATGCCGACCATGCCGATGATCATCACGACGGGCATCAGCTTCATGAGCAGATTGCCCGGTGTGACCCGGGGGATCTCCGGTGGTGGCTGCAGCGTGACTTCGCCGCCGGGAGTGCGTGGCATCTCACGACGCGCACGCCGCTGGAACCGGACCGTACTCATGCTGAAGCGAATCCCCCTCTTGAAAGCTTACAACTTCGGCCTCAGTGTAGAGGCCACCGCCGACATGTCGTAGAGTTCGACCAGCATTCTGCTGCCCAGATGATGGGTTCGCAAGCTCGCCCTCTGCGCGCGAGCATGCGGAAAGACAGAGGTTAGACCGATTTGGGGGAAGCTTGACGCACGCGCGACTTGACCACATCGAAGAAGATTCCTCGCGCGGCATCGTCCGTGCGCCGGACCTGGCTCGGGTCACCATCCTGGCGAAGCACACCCAGGTGGACATGGCGATTCCGGTGGACGTGCCGGTCGCCCTGGTGATTCCCAGCGTCGTCGATATGGTCGCCCAGCACAGCCGTTCCAACGACTTCGACAACGAGGGCGAGCGCTTCGAGCCCGCCGAATGGGTGCTGGCCCGCATCGGCCATCCCCCGTTCTCCAACTCGCTGAGCCTCGGGGAGCACGGCGTCCGCGACGGCGAGCTGCTCATGCTCGAGTCGGCCTCGCACACCGCGCCGGTGCCGCTGTTCGACGACATCATGTACAACGTCGCGATCGCCGACGCCGACCATTACCGCAGCTGGACGCCCAAGACGGCCCGGGTCACCGGCTCGGTGCTGGCGGCGCTGACGATGATCGTCGGCTGTCTCGGCCTGCTCATGTCGCCCGGCTCGATGCCGGAATGGGTCAGCGGTTCCATCGCGCTGGGCGTGGCGATCCTGCTGGTCGTGGCGGGCATGGTGCTGAGCCGGATGTACGGCGACACCGCGACGGCGCTGGTGATCGGCGGCTGCGCGCTACCCCCGGCGTTCACGGCGGGCATGCTCTACGTCCCCGATCACTACGGCTGGGCGCATCTGCTGCTCGGCTCGGTGTTGCTCGGCGCGACCGCCATCCTGGCGTGGCGTGTGACCGGCGTCGGGCTGGCGCTGTTCATCGGCACGGCCACCCTCGCGATGTACGCGGTGCCGGCCGCGCTGGTGGGATTGCTCACCGATCAGTCGACCAAGGCGATCGGCGCGGTCGCCGCGGCGATCGGCCTCGCGGGTCTGTCGCTCTCGCCGCGCATTTCGATGGCGCTGTCGAAGCTGCCGCTGCCGCCGGTGCCCTCCCCCGGCACCCCGATCGACCCGACCGAGGACGACCCGGACGACCATCGCGCGCTGCCCACCATGGAGGCGTTGCGCCAGAAGTCCGAACGCGCCCGCATGTACCTCGGCGGCCTGGTCACCGCGACCACGCTGGTCACCGTGGTCGGTGCGCTGGCCGGCACCGATCCGGACGCGAAGGGCGCGTACTGGCCCGGCATCTCGCTCGCGCTGGTGTGCGCGGCCGTGCTGATGTTCCGCAGCCGCACCTACGCGGGCGCGGAGCAGGCCGTGGTGCTCATCGTCGGTGGCGCGTCCATCGTGCTGATCATGCTGACCGGCGCGGGCATGGAGATGGAGATGCCGCTGGCGATCTTCGGCGCGGCCATGCTGATCCTGATCGTGGCGCTGATCCTCGGCATCATCATCCCGAACCAGGAAGCCACCCCGCCCATGCGCCGCGGCGTCGAACTGCTCGAGTACGCCTTCGTGGCCGCCGTGCTGCCGCTGGTCTTCTGGGTGGCGTCGCTCTACTCGCTCGTGCGCGGGCTGTGAAGCGGCCGCTACGGGTCGCCGCGGTCGCGGTCACGCTAGGACTGAGCGCATCGTTCGGTATCGGCGCGAATGCTGGTGTGGCGCAAGCCGATCGACCGCCCGCAGTGAATCCGACCCTGCTGCCCGCGGGTGATCCGGCGGCGCCGCGCGACAAGACCGAGCGACCGTCCAGCGGCACCTGCAACAGCACCGTGAAGGGTGGCGAGGGGGCCTCGATCCCCACTGCGCAGCGGTCCCTGGATCTGGAGCGCGCCTGGAAATTCTCCAGGGGCGCGGGACAGATTGTCGCCGTGATCGACACCGGCGTAGTGCGGCATCCGCGCCTGCCCGGGCTGCTGTCCGAAGGCGACTATGTCGCGAACGCCGGTGACGGCACCGAGGACTGCGACGCGCACGGCACCTTCGTCGCAGGCTTGATCGCGGCATCACAGGTAGAAGGTCAAGGCTTCGCCGGTGTCGCACCGGAAGCCCAGATCATGACGATCCGGCAGACCAGCACCAAGTATCAGAAGGAAGGCGCGTCGCGGGACAAGAGCCCCGACGAATTGCCCGAGGGCTACGGCAATCTCGCGACCATGGCCTCGGCGATCGTGCGCGCGGTCCAAAAGGGCGCGACCGTCATCAACATCTCCGAGGTCTGGTGCGGGCCGCAGAACGACGTGGACGGGGCGATCGGCGCGGCTTTGCAGTACGCGGTCGATCAGAACGTGGTTGTCGTTGCGGCAGCGGGCAATACCGACACCTGCAAGACCGAGAACAAGGTCATCGATCCGCTCGATCCCACCGCGGATCCGTGGAGCAAGACCAGCATGAACGTCGTCCCCGCCCGCTGGGACGACTACGTGCTGTCGGTCGGCTCCATCGATTCCAACGGCGCACCGTCGGCGTTCACCGTGGCCGGACCGTGGCTGAGCGTGGCCGCGCCCGGCGAGAACATGACCTCGCTCAACCCCATTCAGGACGACAAGGGCCAATGGGGCACGGCTATCGGCAAACTCACCGAGCGTGGTGAACAGCAGGCGATCAGTGGCACCAGCTTCGCGGCGCCGATCGTGTCGGGTGTGGTCGCGCTGGTGCGGGCCCGGTTCCCGGAGTTGAGCGCGCGCGAGGTGATGAAGCGGATCCAGGCGACCGCGCATGCGCCCGCCGAAGGGTGGAACAAGTACATCGGTTATGGCGCGGTCGATCCGATCGCGGCGCTGACCGAAGTGGTGACCGCCGACCTGCCGCCCAAGCGTCCGACTCCCGCCAAGAGCCAGCAGCTGGCGGTGCCGAAAGCACCGACGCCGCCGGACAATACGGCGCGGAACGTGGCATTGATCGGGACCGGTGTGATCGGCGGGGCGCTGATCCTCGGATACCTGGCGTCGTTCCCGATTCGGCGACGGTTCGGCGTCGGCCGAGACGAGTAAGCCACCGCACGCTGCGCGGTGCGAACGGTCCGCGAGTGCGACGATCTACGCGCGGCCCATGTTCGAGGTGGGCGAAGAGTGATCGGGTTTGGCATGAGCGGTATCGGGGCAACGGCCGGGCGGCGGGGGTATCTGCCGAATCGGGAGGCGGCGGCAGTCACGCTGGCGGCGCTCGGGGCGATCGTCTGGGGATTCGAATCCTTGACGGCCTGGGACAAGTCCACGCATCCGAAGTTCCAGGCGGGCACATACATTCACCTGGGCGCGATCGAGCTCAGCACGTATCGGGTGCTGGTCGCCGCGATGTACTCGTTCGGAGTTGTCGCCGGGTTGCTGCTGCTCGGCGGGCTGTTGATGATCGGGCGCTACCAGATCGGCCGGGTCCTGGTGGCTTCTGCGTGCGTGCTCGTGCTGCTCGGGCAGACGATCGTCCTCATCCTGACGCTGCTGCGCTACGACGCGTTCTATAGTCCGCCGTCGAGCCTCGCGACCAGCGAACTGCTCATGCTCTGCCCGCTGCTCGCGCTCTGGTGCGTCGCGGGACGCACCAGAGCGGTGCACAACTAGCCGCTGGCCTTGCCGACGGTCTGCTTGGCCGGCGTCGCGTCCGGGGCGACGCCGTCGTGCGCGACCATCGCTTCCTCACGGCCCAAAGTCGGTCCGTTGGCGAGCAATCCGACGATCGGCCAGGGCGCCGGTTCGGGTTTCACGCCCGAATCGGTGTCCATACCCAAGGCCTTCCGAGCATCGGCGTTCTTGATGCCGAAGCGGACGCCGGTGTCGGCGACGTAGAACATGCTGTCCTTGCGCCGGCTGTCGGGTTCGATGCCGGTGGTCTGGACGAAGGCGCCGGTGGCCGGCGGGATGTAGACGGAATCGGCGTTGGCGCCGGAGCCGTCGGCCTGCGCCAGCGAGACGGTTTTCGCGTTGTCCGGGATGGGCAGCTTCACGCCGGTGAGGATGTTGAGGTCGGCGCGCTTGCCGTCCTTGTTGTCCGCGGCCTCCGGGATCGGCTTCCAGGACATGCAGCTGACCAGCTGGTCGTCCTGCGGCACCAGTTTCGGCGCGACCCTCGGGTAGTCCTCGACCTGCAGCGCCTTCGAGGGCGGCGCGTTGGTGCGTTCGGCCTGGCTGATCCGGGTGTCGTCGGACTGGGTCGGGTTGGAGTTCTTGATGATGTCGGCGGTCAGCGCCGAGATCTGCTGCAACCCATCGCTGAGCACCACGTAGTACTTGTCGGCCTCCGAGGGCACCTGCACCACATCGCCGACACGGTGGTTGTTGATCGTGTAGCTCACCGTGCCGCCGCGATTGTCGAACTTGGGCGTCTTCAACGGCAGCACCTCGGGGATCGAGTTCAGCAGGCCTTCGCTGACCTTCTGCACCTTCTCGCCGGTGATGCCCAGGGCGTCGGTGACGGCGCGCTCGTTCATGTCGACCTCGGCGCGCTTGCTGTCGTACACCAGGTAGGTCTTGTCCTTGGCCTTCACCAGCAGCGCTTTGTCGCCGGGCATGATCGAGGCCTTCGCGCCGAGCTCCGGGTTGCCGGCGATCACGGTGGTGGTGAGGTCGGTGCTGCCGGCGCCGGTGCGGACATCGCACACCGACCAGGTGCGGCCCTTGCCGTCCTTGTCGAAACGCAAGGTGGCGGGCGCGCCGGGGATGCCGATCAGCTGGCCGCGGGGCTTCTTGCCGAGCTCGGATTCCTTCACGGTGGCGGCCTTGCCCGATTCACCGGAGGCCAGGCGGGCCGAGGCGAGGTTCAGCGCGGGATGCACGACGTTGTCGATCACCACGTAGACGCCGCCGGATTCCTTGCCGATCAGCAAAGTGTTGCTGCCGATTTTGTCTTGCGGGCGGAGCAACGCGAGAATGCCACAACCGGCCAGTACGACAATGCCCAGCACCAAGCCGACGGCATAGGCCCGGGACTGGGAACGCATCGGGTCGTGCAGCATGCGCACATCCCGGCGCACCAAGGCGTGCTCCATGCGGCGCACCAGGAAGCGGTAACCGCTCACCTGCCAGCGCGTAGTGGGTTTTGAAGGCATCTTTCCTCCCCCGAACAGTGCTCTCGTCCGGGCAACACAGTACAGTTCCCGGGGAGTCTTGTTCAGCTCGGCCGGTAGATCGCGGCCGATACCGGGTTATTGGGGGACGATAATGGCTGAATCCACCGGGGCCGGACCGCGCCCGCTCTTTGGTCGGATCTCGCTGCAGAACCTGCTGGTAGCGCAGGTCTTCGCGCTGGTTATCGGCCTGGTAGCGCTGATCTTCGGACTCGATAAATGGATCGCGCTCGGCATTGCCGTTGTCTCGGCGCTGATTCCGCTGATCCCGATCGCCAAGCGCACCGTGCTCGACTGGATCGCGACCTGGTGGCGCTACCTCACCAAGTCCGACTACGAGATCGGCGACACCGTCGACTTCCGCGGCCCCGACGACCGCTCCCTCGGCCTGTACTGGGACGGCAGCCGCGTCGTCACCGTCGTCGAGGTGCTGCCCCCGCGCGGCGGGCTGACCCGGATCTCGTCCTCCACGGTGCACGCCTCGCACCTGCTGCCGCTGCCCGAACTGGCGAAATGCCTCAACCAGCACGACATTCTGCTGAGCGGCATCGACATCATCAGCCACGGCCACCGCAGCCGGGCCGGCACGCCCGCCGGCAAGATCTACGAATCGCTGCTCGGCCCGCTGCCCGCCACCGCGCACCGCGCCGTCTGGCTGGCCATCAGCTTCGACGCCATCGCCTGCCCGGAGGCCTCGGCCCGGCGCGGCGGCGGCACCGAAGGCGCGTCCCGCGCGGTAACCATTGCGACGCAACGGATTATGCGCGCGCTGGAAGACGCCGACTGCAACGCCCGAATCCTCACCGCCCCGGAAATCCGCAAGGCCGTCCTGCAGATCACCGCGGGCTTCGACCCGCGCAACCTGACACATCGCTGGCGCTACGCCGAAATCGGTAATGCCGTGAACATCGGTGCGGCCGTCGACCCGAAGCGGCTCGGCTCCGATCTGCTCGCCCAGCTGTGGGTCGCGCCCTCGCGTGGCACCACCGTCGCGGTGCGGTTGCGTGCGGGCAGCTCCGCGGAAACCGTAAGCATCGGCGCCGCTTGGCGTTTGACCGCGCGCGAACTGCCGGAACGCTCCAAGCTCAAGGGCATGATCTCGATGGCCGGCCGGCACCGCGACGGGTTGCTCGCACACATGCCGCTGGCCGCGCCCGGCGTCGATGACACCGTCCCGATGACCGAGTACCCGATCGATGTCATCGCCGCGCTGCACCTGCCGTCCTCCGGCTGCGGTCAGCTGATCGGTTCCGATGAAGAGAACCAGGGTGTGGCGGTTCGCATTATCGGCCAAGGCATTTCGACCGTCTATGTGGCGGGCGAGCTGTACTTGGCCCAGCAGCTGGTGTTCCGCGCGCTGGCCGTCGGCGAGCGCATCCTGATCCGCACCGACCGCGCCCACGCCTGGGAGCAGCTGGTACAGACCGTCGGCAACCCGGAACGTCTCACCATCGCCGTCGAAACCCACCAGTCCGACGCGGGTTTCACCGCTACCGTGGTCGACGGCGTCCTCGCGCCCGCCCCCCACGCCGGTGTCACCACGATCTACGTCACCGGTGACCCGATGGGCTGGCCCGCCACCCGCCCCGACCTGTCCATCCACCAGCCCGGCGCCATCGGCAACCACGTCATCCTGCGGACCGGCACCGCCCAGGTCGACCTGACCCTGGTCTCGATCCCCCGCGAAGCCACCTACATCGGGCATCCGCGCGGGCGCCAGCGTCAGATGCAGGGCGCGGGACCGATGCACTAGTTCACCGAACTCACAGAGCAGTGTCGAGAGCACCTACGCGATTGCGTGGGTGCTCTCGACATTTGATGGGGTCAACCTGGGTACGGGGTGGTGGTGCGGGCTGACCGGAGAGTCGTTGCCCACCAAGCCAATTGGGTGAGGAGACGGTCAGCGGCGTCGATCGCGGCACCGTCTTGTGTCTCCCCCGCCTTATCGAACTGCTTCTTGGCCTGATGGAAGCTCACGGTTTCCCGGGCCGAGACCATGTGAAGTTCCGAGACGACCTGGCGGAGTTGTTCGACGGCGCGCAGACCACCGGAGAGGCCGCCGTAGGAGACGAACCCGATGGGCTTGGCCCGCCATTCGCGTTTCGCGGTGTCGAAGGCGGTCTTCAGCGAGGCCGGGTATCCATGGTTGTACTCGGACGTAACCGCGACGAACGCGTCCGCGGCAGCCAAGCGGGCCCGGAAGGCTTGCGCCTCAGGAGTGTCGGTGAGGTTCTCCGGCAGCCCGGTGTCGATGAGATCGATTACGCCGGTGTCGAATTCGGGCCTGGACCGCGCAGCGCGCAGAAACCAGTCGGCGACCACCGGCGCGAAACGCTCCGGACGCGTACTGGCGACGATCACCTCGAGCCGCAACGGGTTGTCCACACGGGGAGCCTAGCCCGGGTCTGCGCGCCGATAGCCGGGACATGAGCGAGGGCCCTACTCGGACGATGCCACGACCATGTCCCGATTGCCGAGTCGACTAGGGCAGCCATGGCGGAGACCAGCCATTCGGAAGGTGGCGGCGTTGACGGTTGGGGCTGTGATCACGGCTCGCTGGCGACTGGGCGGGTGGTTTCGATTGCCGAAAGGGGCTGGGCGGTGGCGTAATCGGGGAGGCCGGTGCGGGGCGGGGTGGTGGCGGTGAAGCCGAGGGCGTGGTGGGCGCGGACCGGGGCGGCGACGAAGTGGCGGACATCCGGGAGGTGGTATTGGCCGGTGACGATGGGTTCCGGACCAGCCAGCGCCTTGGCCATGACGGAGGCGAGCTCCCAGCAGGTGATCGGGTTGCCGGACGCGATGTTCAGGGGGACGAAGCCGGGGAGGGCGCGTTCCACGGCGGCGAGGGTGGCGGACACGGCGTCGCTGATGTGGACGAAATCCCGCACCTGGCCGCCGTCTTCGAAGACGCGCGGTGCGGTGCCGGCGGCGAGGGCGTCGCGGAACTGGGCGGGTAGACCGGAGTGCGCGCCTTCGCCGTACACCGAGTGGAATCGCAGGACGGTGACCGCGGCGCCCGTCGACAATCCCCAGGCGAATGCGTAATTCTCCTGCGCCGCTTTGCTTGCCCCGTAGTAGCCGCGAGGGCGGAGCGGCGCGTCCTCGGTGACCGGTTCCCAGGTCAGGATCTCGCCGGTGCGCGGAGCGCGATGGTCGAACATGCCGCGATCGAGGTCGGCGCGCAGGCGCAGGCCGGGGAAGAACGGGCCGCCGCGCACCGTGCGGTAGCGGCCTTCGCCGTAAACGGTGATCGAGGAGGCGAGCACCAGGCGGCGGATCTTCGCCTCGCCCATCGCCGCCAGCAGCACGGCGGTGCCGTGGTCGTTGTTCGCCGCGTAATCGCCTGGGCTGTAAGCGGATCCGGTCGCCGCGGCGAAATGGCAGACGACCTCCACATCGCGTAGCAGCGGCGCGAGCGCGTCCGCATCGCGCACGTCGACCCGCGCGACCCCCTCCGGCGGTTCCGCGCCCGCGCCGTGCACCGCCTCGGTCAGCGAGTCGATCCCGGTGACGTCATGTCCCGCTTCGGCCAGCGCCCGGCAGACGTGCGATCCGATGAAACCGGCAGCCCCGGTTACCAGCACCTTCATCATGTCCACCCGTGTTCCCGGCGCCGGATGGCTTCCGGCTAGCTCACCGGATCATGGTAGATCGCATCGCGACGCAACTCCGGCAGTAAGCCCGGACAGGCGGCCGGACAATCCGATGTCCAGCCGCCCCAACGGTTTACGGGAGTTCGAAGGGCAGGGAAACGCCGGTGTGGACGGTGCAGCGGTCGCAGGTGCCGGTGCCGTCGACCGCGGCGACGGCACCGCGGATCAGCTCCTTGAACGGGCCGAGGTTGCGCTTGAACTCGGCGAAGACGTCGGCCGCGTGCACGCCGTCGCCCTCTTCCAGGCCCGCGTCCAGGTCGGTGACCAAAGCGACTGCGGCGTAGCACATTTCGAGTTCACGAGCGAGGACTGCTTCCGGATGGCCGGTCATGTTGACCAGATCCCAGCCCTGGCCGGCGAACCAGCGGCTCTCGGCGCGGGTGGAGAAGCGGGGCCCCTGCACGACGACCATGGTGCCGGACGGTTTGACCGTCAGCGCGTCGGATTCGGATTTGATTGCGGCGGTGCGGAGTTCGTCGCAATACGGGTCGGCGAAGGAGACGTGCACGCCGCCGCCGTCGAAGAAGGTCTGCGGGCGGCCCGAGGTGCGGTCGACCAGCTGATCCGGCACCGCGACCGTGCCCGGCCCCCAGTCGGCGCGCAAGCTGCCCACCGCGCACGGCGCGAAGATCCGCCGCACCCCCAGCGCGCGCAGCGCCCACATGTTGGCCTGATACGGCAGGGTGTGCGGCGCGAACTCGTGCTGCTTGCCGTGGCGCGGGATGAACGCCACCGCCCGGCCCTCGACCGCACCGATCGCGACCGGCGCGCTCGGCTTGCCATACGGGGTGTCGACCTCGACATGCGTCGCGTCGTTGTCGAAGAAGTCATAGAAACCACTGCCGCCGATGACAGCGAGGGCGGGCCGGGCCGGGATTCTCATGCATGCGATTCTCTCGTTTCACATCTTGGAACGCGCATCGGGGCTGCCGACCCGGACGATTCCGGGCCACGCCCCTCAGCAAAGATGGGATGACTTGGTTTTCGGATGAGGTGGGTTGTGGCGCGGGCGCAAGCAGGTGTGTGGCTGACGGTGGCAAGCGGGCTGGCGTTCGCAAGTTCGGGGTCGTTCGCGAAATCGGTACTGGGGGCGGACTGGTCACCGGGCGCGGTGCTGGCGATTCGACTGACCGGGGCTGCGGCGGTGCTGATGGCGCTGGCGGCGTGGCGAGACCCGATCGGGTTACGGGCGAGCGTGCGGCATTCCCGGGCAATCATCGCCTTCGGCGTGATCGCGATTACCGGCGTGCAGGCGACGTTCTTCTTGTCCCTGGAGTATCTGCAGGTCGGAGTGTCGCTGATGATTCAGTTCCTGGCGCCGATCGCGGTGCTCGGGTGGAACTGGCTGGTGCGTGCGCAGCGGCCGAGCGTTGCGACGATGGTGGGCGCGGTCCTCGCGGTCGGCGGGGCGGCGCTGGTCATCAATGTGTTCGACGCGGGCGGGCTGAGTTTGCCGGGACTGGGCTGGGCCGGGCTGTCGATGGTGTGCAACGCGGCGCTGTTCCTGTTGTCCGAGCGCACGACGGCCGAGGTGCGGCCGGTGGTGCTGCTCGGGACCGGGCTGACCGTCGCGGCCGTGACCAGCTGGATTCTCGCGGTCACGCAGGTGCTGCCGGTGCACTTCGGGGCCGGCACCGTCACGCTGGCCGAGCATCGAATTCCCGCGCTGCTGTCGTTGACGCTGCTGATTCTCATCGCCACGGTGATCGCCTACCTGTGCGGTGTGGCGGGTGCGGCACGAATCGGGTCCACGCTCATGTCGTTGATCCTGCTCAGCGAGGTCATGTTCGCGGTGGCGCTGTCCTGGCTGCTGCTCGGCGAGGCGGTCGCGCCGATCCAGCTGGCCGGCAGCGTGGTGGTGATCGTCGGGATCGTCCTGGCACAGCAGGGCCGGAACGAGGATCTCGACCCGCACGGACTCACCGACGTACTGGACGAACCGGCGCGCACCTGACAACCCACACATCCGCATGTACCCTAGGTGGGTATCACGACACGACCGGAGCGCCCCGCGTCTGCGAAGATTCAACCCGGCCACTGCTAGGACGAGGAGAACACCGGTGACAACCACCCCGGAAACCGGCGGACACGACCACTCCGCCCACGGTTACATCACCGCCAAGGACGACTACCTCAAGCGGCTGCGCCGGATCGAGGGTCAAGCCCGCGGCCTGCAGCGCATGGTCGAAGAAGAGAAGTACTGCATCGACATCCTCACCCAGGTCTCGGCGATGACAAAGGCCCTGCAAGCCGTCGCCATGGGCCTGCTCGAAGACCACATCAGCCACTGCGTCGTCGACGCCGCCGTCGCGGGCGGCCCCGAAGCCGAAGCCAAGATCAAGGAAGCCACCGACGCCATCGCGCGCCTGGTCCGTTCCTGAAGCGGGGCCTGCCGCCCGCTCAGCCGTGGTGGCGGCGGTAGACCTCGGCCGCGCCCGGGTGCAGGGCGATCGAGCTGGTGCCGGTGAGGGAACGGGCATCGAGGAATTGGGTGCCCGCGGCCTCGGCCGGGACCAGCGCGTCGGCGCGGGACAGGAGCAGGTCGACGATGGCGGCCGCGGCGGCGTCCGGCAGGGTGGGCGCGGCGAGCAGCAGGTTCGCGACACCGATCGTGTGGACGGCGGAACCGCCCGGGTAGGCGTCGGCGGGGATCTGGACGCGGTCGTAGACATGTCCGAAGCGCGAACGTAGCGGCGCCGCAAGCTCATCCAGATCCAGCAGGCGCAGGCGGGGCACGGCCAGCGCGGCAGTCGGAACGCCACCGGCCCACAGCAGTGCGTCCACGCCCCCGGAATCCAGCGCCGCCACCGCGTTCCGCAGCCCACGGTGCTCGACAGTGACGTCCACGCCCGGCTCGAACCCCGCCGCCCACAGCAGCCGCTCGCCGGTCAGCGCGGCCCCGGACCCGACCGCGCCCAGATTCACCCGGGTCCCCCGCAGATCGGCCACCCGCTGGATCGGACTGTCCGCCCGCACCGCCAGCTGCAGATAGTTTTCGTAGACTCGCCCCAGCGCCAGTACCTGCTCGCCGCCTTCGATCGAATCCACCAGCGCCAGTGCGGCATCCACTTCCCCGCGCACCAGCATCGTCAGATTCGTCCGCGACCCATAGGTATCGATCGGATCGATCCGCACCGTCCCCGCCTGATCCGCCACCTCAGCCAGCAACCGCGCAAACGCGTTATAGAACCCACCCGGCTCCCCCGACCCGAGCCGCACCGTCCCCACCCCAGAACTCACCCCACACCCAGCCACCCCCGCCGCCACCCCAGCAACGGCCAGCCCCAAAAACCCACGCCGATCCATGCGCCGCCCGGGGGAAGTCACTTGTTTCATGCGGCGACCACCGCGGGGAGGCGGAGGATGATGGCGAGGCCGTTGGGGTGGGCGGGTTCGACAGTCAGGGTGCCGCCGCGGGATTGGGCCAGGGCGGCGGCGATGGGGAGGCCGAGGCCGGAGCCGCCGGCGGGGGCGGAGGAGCCGCGGAAGAAGCGGGTGGTGAGTTTGTCGATTTCTTCGCGAGGGACGCCGGTGCCGTTGTCGCAGATGGTGATGGTGACCCAGCCCGGGTCGGTGGCGACGGTGACGGTGGTGTGGGCGCCGGAGCCGGCGTAGCGGCAGGAGTTGCTCAGGGGGACGTCGAGGATCTGGGCGAGGATGTCGGCGGGCAGAGCCACCTCGGTGCGGGCGGTGGTGCGGGTGGCGGGGGCCGGGTTGCTTTCCCAGTTCGGCGCGGCGGTGTCGGGGTTCATCTCGGTGGTGTCGAATTCTTGTCGGGCGCTTCGTGATTCCCAGTCCGAGTCGTCGCGCAGCGTGAGTCCCCCACGCGCCATCGCCGACTCCGACCCGGCCCGGATGCTGTCGGCGCGGACGAAACGCTCCGCGGAGGGCTCCGCCGGCACCTGGTGGCGGATCGTCTCGGCCCGCAACTCCATGCCCGCGGTTTCGAACGCGGAATGCCAGGCGTCGATCCGGTCGGCCACGACTTGTCCGGCATCGCAGTGGTTTTCGGGATCGTTGGCGGACAGGTCGAAGGCGGTGGGCGTCTCCGCGACGGCGAGCGTGAGCAGGCCGTCGAGCAACGCCGTGATGCGGTCGACCTCGGCGCTGGCGCGGCGGAAGATCGGCGCGGCCGTGTCGGGAATGTCGAGTTCGAGGGAATCGAGTCGGATCGCCAGGGCCGCCAGGGGGTTTCGCATGGCGTGGGCGGTATCGGCGACGAGTTGCCGTTGCGCGTCCACGGAGTCGGCGACCGCCAACGCCATGGCATCGAAAGAATTTGCGACAGCGCGCATCTCGGGCGGACCACCGTAGTGCCGCGCGATCGATACCGGAGCCGCCGCGCCCGTCCTGGGTTTCGGCAGTGTCGCGGTCAGCGCGGCCACCGCGGCCGACAGCGCCGCCAAAGGTCGCAGGACCCAACGGCTCAGGGTCAGCGCGAGCATGGTGAATACCGCCATCGCGACAACACCACCCGCACCGATCACGGCCCACGCCTTGGCGATATCGCTGCGCGCTCGCTCCGTCGACGCCTCGATCACCACCGCACCGTTGACCTGAACGCCCGTGCCGACCGGCCGGGCCACCAGCATCGTCGACTTGCCCCATGGCGCCAGTCGCTGCTCCGGATGCGGCCGGAGGTTGCGCCGCGCGCCCGCGACCGCGGCGGCGATCACCGGGTCGGTGATATCCACCCCGGCGTTCACCGTCGTCGCACCACGCGCATCCACGACCAGCACGTTCTCGCCGTATAGCTCGTGGTAGCGCACGATCTCCTCGATCAGCGCCCGCGGATCCCGTTCCGCCACAGCGGCATCGGCGATCGTCGCGAACCGGTCCGCATCACCGTTGCGCCCGAGGACCAGCTCTTGGGTCCGGCTCGTCGCATACGTCAGCGACAGCGGCACCGCGAACGCCAGCACCGCGATCGCCGCGAAAACCGTCAGCGCGAAGAGGAGCCTGCGCCGCACCGCACTTCCCTTCGCACCCGGGTCTCGAGCTGCCCCCGAGTCATTCGCCCCACCGATAGCCGTAGCCGCGGATGGTCGTGATCAAGCCGGGCCGGTCCAGCTTGGCGCGCAGTGCCGTCATATGGACGTCGAGGGAGCGGGAGACGGCCACGAAGGCGTCACCCCAGATCCGGTCCATGAGCTGCTGCCTGCTGACCGCCGAGCCGGGACGTTCGACGAGCGCTTCCACGAGTTCGAATTCCTTGGGGGTCAAGGAAATCGGCTTTCCCGCGACCTCGACGACGCGGGTCCCCAGATCGACCCGCACGTCTCCGGTGACGACGACCGGCGGTGTGGGCTGGGTGGCTACCGCCGCCCGGCGCAGCACCGTTTCCAGGCGGGCCATCAACTCCGCGATGCGGGGCGGCTTCACCAGGTAGTCGTCGGCGCCACCGCGCAGGCCACGCACGATCGAGCGTTCGTCGCTGCGAGCGGTCAGCACCAGAACCGGGACCGAACTGACCGCGCGCAGCTGGCGCAGGATCTGCAGACCGTCCGCGTCGGGCAGGCCCAGGTCCAGGATGACTGCGTCGTAGCCGCGGTGGTCGAGCAGCAGGTCGCTGCCGCGGCGCTTGCGTTCGGCGCGGTAGCCGCGGGCGTTGAGAGCCTCGACCAAGGCGTCGCCAACGCCATCATCATCTTCGACAACCGCAAGCCGCACGCGCCGATCCTCCCATAGCGGGCGGATCGGCGCGGCGGCCGGTTGATCAGCGCGCGGATACGAGGTCACGCTCCGCACCGTTCGACCAGGTTGCCGACGGACGCGCGCAACACATTCGCAACCACGCGGCGCTCGTCCTACGAGACCCGAGCCGGTGTGGTCGACTCGTTCTTCGGCTCGAAGGCGTGACCGGCCTCCCGGTCGAGCTCGGTGGTCGACTTGTTCTTCAGGCAGAAGATGTAGACCAGGAGCGAGCCCGCGATGAGCAGGGTGACGTAACCGATGAATTGTGGAACCATATCGGACTTCTTCATGGCCTGATAAATCACCGGCGCGGTTCCACCGAAGGCGGAGTTGGCCAGCGCATAACCCATTCCCACGCCCAGCGCCCGGATGGAAGCCGGGAACAGTTCGGCTTTGACCAACGCGTTGATCGAGGTGTATCCGGTCAGGATGATGTACCCGATGGCCAGCAAGCCGAAGGTGGCAAAGGGATTGGAGGTCTTCGGCAGGAAGGTGATCAGGAAGTAGGTGTAGATCACTCCGCTGGCGCCGAAGAACACCAGCAATGGCTTGCGGCCGACCCGGTCACTGATCCAGCCGCCCACCGGCTGCAGGCACATCAGGAAGATCAGGCCGATCAGGTTGATCCAGGTCGCCACCATGGCGTCGTTCTTGTACGCCGTCTTCACGATCGCCGGAGCGTTGACGCTGTAGGTGTAGAACGCCACCGTGCCACCCATGGTGATCAGGAAGCACAGCAGCAGCGGCCGCCAGTACCGGGTCACCAATTCCTTGAGCGACCCCGAGGAACGGTCGGCTCCCGAGCGGGCGGCATCGAGGTGTTCCTGAGACAGCGACTCGTCCATGTCCCGCCGCAGCCAGAACACTACGACCGCCGCCAGTCCGCCGATGGCGAAGGGGATGCGCCAGGCCCAGTCCTCGATCTGCCCCTTCTCCAGGAATGTGGTCATGATCAGCAAGGTTGCCTGCGCCAGCACGTGGCCGCCGACCAGCGTGACGTACTGGAACGAGGAGAAGAAGCCACGTTTGCCGGCGGTCGCCACCTCGGACATATAGGTCGCCGAGGTGCCGTATTCGCCGCCGGTGGCAAAGCCCTGGATCAGCCGGAAGACAATGAGAACCGCCGCAGCGGCCACACCGATACTCTCCCGGGTGGGCATGATCGCGATGCCGAAGGAACAGGCCGCCATCAGGGTCACGCTGAACACCAGCGCGGAGCGGCGGCCGTGCCGGTCGGCGTAGCGCCCGAAGTACCAGGAGCCGATCGGGCGCATCAGGAAGGTGACCGCGAATATCGCGTAAACATAGACCGTGGAGTTCTCGTCCTCCGGCGCGAAGAACTGATTTTGGAAATAAGTCGCGAAGACGGTGTAAATATAGACGTCGTACCACTCGACGAGGTTTCCCGAAGAACCCTTGAGCGTATTCAGAATCGCCCGGCGGGTACTGGTTGGCGCCGATAGTGGAGCGGGATTCGGCTCCGGCGTCTTACTCAACACTGTGGACATTGACCTACCTCCTTCGACGCTTCTTCGCGCCATCGGGATCGAGTGTGTCGGTCACCACAGTTGTTACGGAAGTGTGCCGCGCGCTTCCTAACAGTTCGTTAGGACGATCCCCCAGTTGCCTGCCAGCAAACCGTCCAGGCCCCGGCGCCTCCGGCCGGGGCCAGCTGCGAACGGCGTCAGAACGAGCGCCTCAACATCCGTGCGGCGACCTGATTTCCGGCCGGCCCCCGATAGATCTCCGGGTTCAGATGGGTGCTGACCGGATAGGCCGGACGCGGCTTGCCGAGCGCGGCGAAGTCCAGGTCGGCGTAGACCAGGCCGGAGCGCTTCTCGCTGGGCGCGGCGCCGAGCTCGTGGCCGTCGGGCCCGTAGATCGTGGTGAGGCCACCCGGGTTGTGCAGCAGGCGCGTCTGCGGACCGGTCGCGCCGTCCAGCTCCCAGCCCGCGACATCGACGATCGCGGTCGGCGCGATCACGAAGCTGGCGCTTTCCACCGAATACAGCAGGCTCGCGGAGGCATTGGCCCAGTGCCCACGCCCCCGGGTGGCGCCGCGGTAGATCGCGAAGCCGGGCCAGGAGGCGATGTGGATCTGCTCGCCGGTCCGGTACATCTGCTGGCGCGTCACGGCCTGCAAATGCTCGCTGCCACTGAGCATTCCGATCCGGCCGAGCTCGGTGTCGTAAGCGCGGGGCTGATCGCCGCCACCGGGCTCGAAGACCTGGCTTTCCAATCGATTCAGCTCCCGTTTTCGGCGGACCGCGCGGAGCAGCCCGTGCTGATCGATCAACGCCTGGGACATGAACAGCTGGTCGCCCGCCCGCTCGCTGAACCCGAGAACGACGTGGATCCGGTGCGCCCGTGCGGCTTCGAGGACGGCATGGATTTCGTCACCTTCGCGCGTCATCGAGGCGTCGCGATACCGGGCGGCGAATTCCGCACCCCAGCCCTTGGTGTTCAGCCACATCCACCAGGGGTACCCGGGCACGAAAGTTTCCGGAAATGCCACCAATTGAGCCCCGATGCGAGACGCTTGCGCGATCAACCCGGTGACTTGCTCGATGCCCTCCTGCAGGCTGAGCCACCTCGGCTCGGCTTGGACCGCGGCGACCCGTACCCGTTCCGACATAGAAGACTCCCGTTTCCAGTAAGTGAGCGGACAATGTTTCACTAACTGTTCCGGTTAGGTTGAAGCTTCACACTGGCAGCCCGTGCCAGGCTACGGACAATGCATGCCACAATCGCATCGAGTGCGGTATTCGCCTGGGGTAACACCGTTTTCGTTGCGGAAGGCGCGATAGAACTGACGTTCGGTAGCGAACCCGGAAGCCATCGCCACCGCCGACAGCGGCCACTGCGGGGCCGCGCACAGCAGCCGCTGCGCCTGCTCCACCCGCATCCGCCGTAGCACCGCGCCGATTCCGCCGTCGGTGCCCTCGAACAGGCGATAGAGCGTGCGGCGCGACACCGCACAGGCCTGGGCGATCGCGTCCACCGTGAGCGCGGGATCGGTGCACTGCCGGGACATGAAGGCCAGCACCTGCTCTCGGGTCACACCGAGCGCGGCGGGGGCGCCGGGACTCGCCCCGGCCGCCAGCTGCACCGCCGAAGCCAGCAGCGCCACACTGTCCACGGCGAGCTGAGCCGCCTGCTGCGGCGCGGTGCGCTGCACCCGCGCCAGGCCACTGAAGAATTGCGCGGCCACCCCTGCGGCACTCGATGCCGCTATGCCGATCGCCGTCGGAATATCCTGGGGCGCAACGCCACTGCGCTCACACAGGGTGCGCAACGGAACTCGCACGATGACCTGCTCCCAGTCGGTGTCGATCTCCCAGCGGAACGGACGCGCGCTGTCGTAGAAGACCATGGCGCCCGGCGTCATCTCCGCCGACCGCCCGCCCTGCTGCAATCGCCCGACCCCCCTGGTCTGGATGGCGGCGACCAGGAATGGCGCTGCGGCGCCCGCGATCATCCGTTCCGTGCGGCGGATGACCTGCGCGACCGATCCGCGCAGGGAGAGCTCCAACTCCTCGTCATAGCGGCCGACGCTGACGTAGCCGTGGAATGCCGCGGCGGGGCGCAGCGAAACCGCTTTCGGCACATATATTTCCGCGAGCAACCCGGTCCAGCGCTCGACGGCCGCGCCCACCGAAACCCCGGGCCCCGAGCGCAATTCGACCGATCTGATGGGCTCGGAATCTCCCATGACACCGCCAGTACCAGCGGGCACGGGTCACCGAAGGCTGAAGCGATACTCGCCCGGGGTCATACCGGTCTCTTGCCGGAATGCTCGATAGAACTGCCGCTCGTTGACGAAACCGGCGGCCTGCGCGATCGCGGACAGCGTCCGAGTCGGGCTGACGCGCAGCAGGTTTCGGGCGTGACGCACCCGCATCCGGCGGAGTACCGCACCGATTCCGCCGTCGAACGCCTCGCACACGCGATACAGGGTGCGCCGCGAAACCGCGCAACCCGCGGCGATCCGGTCGACGGTGAGTTCCGGGTCGGTGTATCTGGCGCGGATAAAAGCCAGCACCTCCTGCGCGGTCAGCGCCGGCGGTTCGGTGGACTGCGCTGTCGACATCAGCAGCGCCGAGGTCAGCATCGGTACGGCGTGGGCGGCCAGCGCCGCCGCCTGCTCCGGATGGGTGAGCTGCTGGTAGGCCACGCCGCGCAGGAACCGCGCGACCACACCCAGCGGACTGTCCGGCGAAACCCGCACCGAGCCGGGCATTTCCAATCGACGCAGCCCGCTGTGCTCCCGCAAGCGCCGCAACGGAACCCGCACCGACACCTGCTCGAAATCGTCATAGGCCGCCCAGCTCGCCGGGCGCATGCTGTCGAACAGCACCATCTCCCCCGGGCCGACCTCGAAGGTCCGGCCGTCGGCCTCGAGCCGGGCCCACCCGGCGGTTTGCACGTACGCGCACAGCCGATGGTCGCCCGAACCGCCTATGTGCCAACGGGTTCGGCGCGCTTCGAACGCCGAGGCGCGCGCCAGCGCCACCTCGACATCGTCGTACCGGCCGTAACTGACCGCGCCGCGAAACGCGTCGACCCGCGCCGGGCCCCATCGGGTCAGTGGCACCTGCAGGTCGTCGATCAACTCCCGCCAGTAGTCGAAGGCATGGTCGGCGGCGGCATCGAGCAGACCGCCGGGCGCCACCGGACCGGACGGCTCAATGCTCATCTGCACTGCCGGCCCACCTTCGACCTGCCGCGGACCGCGCCCGCACTCCTCGACAGGTGGTTATCACCCAGCAATGTTGCCACCACCGCACCACCCGAACCAAACCGACCCACCCTGCGCGACAACACGTTTCCCGCCGGGCACCCCTACCCCAGCGAAATCAGCAGTAAGACCACTCACCGCCTCATGTTCCCACCCAGCCCCCGGAATACCGTCGCCCTGACAGTTAATAGCCGGTTTCAGTCGGTCCATACAGGCACAATAGCCAGCAATCCGCCGAACCGAGCTTCATAGCAAACCATCAGCGACACACCGGTTCTCGCCAACCACCGCGCCGGCGTCAGCGAACGCGCCCCTTGCAGTGCGCTCGCCGACACCGACCTGCTCGGTGCCGCGTACCGAGTAAGGGCTACTTCAGCAGGGGCGCCAGCGTGCGCAGTGCCGGGAGGGGGTCGTCGCTGAGAGGCTGGATGGCAACGTGGTCGGCGCCGGCCAGCAGGTGTGCGCGGAGTTTCTCGGCGACGGCCTCGGCGGTGCCGTGAGCGACCACCGCGTCGTAGAAGCGATCGCTGCCGGGCTTGGCCAGGTCTTCGTCGGTGAGGCCGAAGCGGCGCAGGTTCGTTACGTAGTTCTGCAGGCCGAGGTAGAAGGATGTGCGGGGCTCGGCGGTGGTGCGGGCGCGTACCGGGTCGTCGTCGATGACGACCTTGTGCTCGGTCGCGAGCAGCGTGCCGTCGCCGAGGATCGCGCGGGCGCTGGCGGTGTGCTCCACCGGCACCAGGTACGGCAGGGCGCCGAGGGAGCGGTCGCGGGCCAGTTTCAGCACTCGCGGGCCGAGAGCGGCCAGGGCGCGGCGCTCCTTGGGAACGCCGGCCGCGTCGAGTTCGTCGAAGTATTCGACCAGAGCGTCGTAGGGCGTGCGGTAGGTGGCGTTCGCCTCCGGATGGCCCGCGCCGATACCGAGGAGGAAGCGACCCGGATAGGCCGCCTCGATGCGGTGGAAGACCTCGGCCACCTTTGCCGCGGGCGACTTCCAGATGTTCACGATGCTGGTCGCTACTGTGAGGTTTTCCGTTGCCGCCAGAAGGTTCTCGGCGACGACGAGGTCGTCCTCCCCCGGTGAGCTACCCAGCCACAACGCGCCGTACCCCAGCTCCTCCACCTCACGCGCCTGCTCCGGGCTGATCGCGTTGAAGGGAAGCCAAACTCCGTACCGTCCAAGTTCGTCGAATGCCATGCCCTCCCCAACGCGACCGGCACCTACGTTGTTCCGCCCTGACTAGCCGGGGCTCGGGAAAGCGGTGCTCAGTCGCCGCAGCAGCCGGCGGCGGGGACGGTCCGGACTTCGCGGGTTTGGCGGTTGCGGGCGGCGAGGTCGGGTTCGGCGGGGTAGTCGACGGCAATCAGGGAGAGGCCGTGGGCGGGGGCGACCGTCACCGAGCTGGAGCGCTCGGTTTCGTGCAGGAGGCTGCCGACCCAGTCAGGGGTGCGACGGCCTTCCCCTACGGCGAGGATCGCGCCGACCAGGCTACGGACCATGGACCAGCAGAAGGCGTCGGCGCTGACGTAGGCGATCAACAGCTCGCCCCGGCACTCCCAGTCGAAGCGCTGGAGTTCGCGGACCGTGGTGGCGCCCTCACGGCGGCGGCAGAAGGCGGCGAAGTTGTGCAGCCCCAGCAGCTTCTGGGATGCCTCGCGCATAGCCTCCAGATCGACGTTGCTGCGGCAGCCGACGACGCTGCGAGCCTGGAGCGGTTCGGCGCCGTACGGGGCGGTGGTGAGGCGATAGGCGTAATGCCGGCGGATCGCGGAGAAGCGGGCATCGAATTCGGGGGGCACGATGCGGGCGTCTTTGATCCGGACGTCCTTCGGCAGGAACCGTGCCATCCGGTGCACCAGTCTGCCGCCGTCGAAGTCCGTTGCGGTGGTGTCGAAGTGGGCAACCTGGCCCTCGGCATGCACACCCGCGTCGGTCCGGCCGGCGACCGTCAGCTGAATGGGTTCGCGATAGACCTTGCTCAGCGACTCCTCGAGTACACCCTGCACCGTCCGCAGCTCCGGCTGCCGCGCCCACCCGGTGAAATCGGTTCCGTCATACGAGATGTCGAGCCGCACACGAACCGTCGCGGCGACGGCCACCGAGCCCACCGCGTCGGACGTCATCGAATCCTCCACGCTCTGCACCTCACTGATCGCTGGCTCGAAGTTGCTCGGGGTAACGCGAACGAGCCCGCCGACCCAAACGGGTGGCGGGCTCGTTCCGGAAGTCCGACGCGAACGTCAGGCGTCCTTCTTGTCCTCGTCGGCCGGAGCCTCGGCAACCTCGTCGGTCGCCTCGGCCGCAGGGGCCTCCTCGGTGACCTCGGCCGCCGGGGCAGCCTGCTGCGAAGCGGCCACGCGGCGGGCGCGATCGGCTTCGTTGGTCACGGTCTTCTCGCGAACCAGCTCGATGATCGCCATCGGAGCGTTGTCACCCTTGCGGGGGACGGTCTTGGTGATGCGCGTGTAGCCACCCTCACGACCCTCGAACGACGGGCCGATCTCGGCGAAGAGGCTGTGCACGACATCCTTGTTACGGATGACCTTCAGCACCTCGCGACGGTCGGCCAGCGTGCCGGCCTTCGCCTTGGTGATGAGCTTCTCGGCGTAGGGGCGCACGGCCTTGGCCTTGGACTCGGTGGTCGTGATCCGACCGTGCTCGAAGAGCGCCGTCGCCAGATTGGCGAAGATCGCCTTCTGGTGCGACGACGACCCGCCGAACCGGCGACCCTTCTTGGGAGTGGGCATTTTGTTTGTTCTCCTTGAGTAAGGCGCAGTGGGGTATGCCTACCCCAACGGCCTAAAGCTGTTCGGTCTCGGCGTAGTCCTGCTCGCCGCCATCGGTGTCACTGAACGTGCCGCTGTCGCTCCACGTTCCGGTGCTCGCGTCGTAACCCACCACGGAAGAGGGATCGAACGAGGCCGGGCTGTCCTTCAGCGAGAGACCAAGCGCATGCAGCTTGACCTTGACCTCGTCGATGGACTTCTGGCCGAAGTTGCGAATATCCAGCAGATCCGACTCGGTGCGGGCAACGAGCTCGCCCACGGTGTGCACGCCTTCGCGCTTGAGGCAGTTGTAGGACCGGACGGTGAGGTCCAGGTCCTCGATCGGCAGACCGAACGAGGCGATGTGATCCGCCTCGGCCGGCGAGGGGCCGATCTCGATGCCTTCGGCTTCGACGTTGAGCTCACGGGCCAGGCCGAAGAGCTCGACGAGGGTCTTGCCCGCCGAAGCGAGCGCGTCCCGGGCGCTGATGGAGTTCTTGGTCTCCACGTCCAGGATCAGACGGTCGAAGTCGGTGCGCTGCTCGACACGGGTGGCCTCGACCTTGTAGGTCACCTTGAGCACCGGCGAGTAGATCGAGTCCACCGGGATCCGGCCGATTTCCGCACCCGAGGCCTTGTTCTGGACGGCGGGGACGTAGCCGCGACCGCGCTCGACAACGAGCTCGATCTCCAGCTTGCCCTTGTCGTTCAGGGTGGCGATGTGCATGTCCGGGTTGTGCACGACAACACCGGCGGGCGGCACGATGTCACCAGCGGTGACGGTGCCGGGGCCCTGCTTACGCACGTACATCGTGACCGGCTCGTCCTCTTCCGAGGACACGACCAGACCCTTGAGGTTCAGGATGATGTCGGTGACATCTTCCTTCACACCGGGAACGGTGGTGAACTCGTGCAGCACGCCGTCGATGCGGATGCTGGTGACGGCGGCACCCGGGATGCTCGAGAGCAGGGTGCGACGCAGCGAGTTGCCGAGGGTGTAACCGAAGCCCGGCTCGAGGGGTTCGATGGTGAACTTCGAGCGGTTCTCCGCCACGACCTCTTCGGTCAGCGTGGGGCGCTGGGAAATCAGCATTTTGGATCATCCTCCTGTACGGGCACCCACTATTTGATGCCCACGTTATGGGGGTTGTGCGTAATCCCTTGACTAGCAAGGGATTACGCACTCAGCAGAGCTGATTACTTCGAGTAGTACTCGACGATCAGCTGTTCCTGCAGCGGCACATCGATCTGCGCGCGCTCGGGGAGCTGGTGCACCAGGATCCGCAGACGGCCCGGGATCACCTGCAGCCAACCCGGAGCCGAGCGGTCGCCGACGGTCTCACGCGCGACCTGGAACGGCAGCGTCGGGAGCGACTTCTCCTTGACATCGATGATGTCGTACTGGGTGACCTGGTAGCTCGGGACGTTGACCGCGACACCGTTGACGATGAAGTGGCCGTGCGAGACGAGCTGACGGGCCTGACGACGGGTACGAGCCAGACCGGCGCGGTACACGACGTTGTCCAGACGGCACTCGAGCAGACGGAGAAGGTTGTCACCGGTCTTGCCCTTGAGGCGGTTGGCCTCGTTGTAGTACCGGCGGAACTGCTTCTCCATGACGCCGTAGGAGAAGCGAGCCTTCTGCTTCTCCTGCAGCTGCATCAGGTACTCGGATTCCTTGATCCGCGCGCGGCCGTGCTGGCCGGGCGGGTAAGGACGACGCTCGAACGCCTGGTCTCCGCCGACGAGGTCGACGCGAAGACGACGCGACTTGCGGGTGATGGGGCCTGTATAACGTGCCATTTGTTATCTGTTCCTTTCCCGCTAGACGCGACGACGCTTGGGCGGACGGCAGCCGTTGTGCGGCTGCGGGGTGATGTCGGAGATCGTGCCGACCTCGAGGCCAGCGGCCTGGAGCGAACGGATCGCGGTCTCACGGCCCGAACCCGGGCCCTTGACGAACACGTCGACCTTCTTGACGCCGTGCTCCTGCGCCTTGCGGGCAGCGTTCTCGGCAGCGAGCTGCGCGGCGAACGGGGTGCTCTTACGCGAACCCTTGAAGCCGACGTGACCCGAGGACGCCCAAGCGATGACGTTGCCCGACGGATCGGTGATCGACACGATGGTGTTGTTGAACGTGGACTTGATGTGCGCGTGGCCCAGCGGGACGTTCTTCTTATCCCGGCGACGCGACTTCTGGGTCTTCTTAGGACCCGAGGTACGACTCTTCGGAGGCATCGGTTATCCCTACTTCTTCTTGCCGGCGACGGTGCGCTTCGGGCCCTTGCGGGTACGCGCGTTGGTCTTGGTGCGCTGGCCACGCACGGGCAGGCCACGACGGTGGCGCAGACCCTGGTAGCAGCCGATCTCGATCTTGCGACGGATATCGGCCTGCACCTCGCGGCGCAGGTCACCTTCGACCTTGAGGTCCGAACGCTCGATGTAGTCACGCAGCTGCGTGACCTGGTCGTCGCTGAGGTCCTTGGAACGCAGGTCCGGGCTGACGCCGGTGCCTTCCAGGATCTCCTTGGCGCGGGTACGCCCGATACCGAAAATGTAGGTCAGCGCGATCTCCATGCGCTTTTCGCGCGGGAGATCAACGCCCATGAGACGTGCCATGTGGCAGGTTCCTTAATGTTGCGGAGGTCTGCTCCCTGTCCGTTCCCCATCGTCTTGGCGGGGCACCGGCCTCCGTACCGGTGGTTGGCACACACGCCCCCGGGCTATACCCGGATTGTTCCGCAGCGTGCGGCTGGAGCTGGGAGTTCTTCTTTAGCCAATCCGAACTGCGTCGGTGCTTGGCTGGTGATCACACAGGCTTGAATCAGCCCTGACGCTGCTTGTGACGCAGGTTGTCGCAGATCACCATGACCCGGCCGTGGCGGCGGATCACCTTGCACTTCTCGCAGATCTTCTTGACGCTCGGCTGAACCTTCACGTCCGTCCAATCTTTCTTTGGTTCACACGGGTGTGAACACAGTTTTTCCCCAGCCGGAAGACTGGGGAAGTTCTGTGGCCCGGCTCGCACCGGGAAGACGGCGTGCTGGACGCCGTCCGGATGATCAAATGACGATCACTTGTAGCGGTAAACGATCCGACCCCGGGAGAGGTCGTAAGGGGAAAGCTCAACGACCACCCGGTCCTCGGGAAGAATACGAATGTAGTGCTGCCGCATCTTTCCGCTGATGTGCGCGAGAACCTTGTGACCGTTCTCGAGCTCGATCCGGAACATCGCATTGGGCAGCGGCTCGACAACTCGACCCTCGACCTCGATGGCCCCGTCTTTCTTCGCCATGTCCTCCGCGATCCCGGTTCAACGAGCGTTTCGGCTCGAACCTGGTTTGATTGCCTGGTGTCTGTTTGGATGAACCGGCTTCGGTGAAGCCAGGCATGCAAACAGTCGGTGCATAGGTGCACCGCCGCCCCAGCTTACCGGCAGGCGTCCGATCAGGCAAAAATGGGCCCGCGTCAGGCGAGGTGACCGGCCCCACGACGGGCCGGGAGTGTCGCGTAAACTGGGCGCGATCCAGAAATCGATCGAGCAGATCTAGGGGGATGTGTGAACGAGCGTACCGAGTCGATCGCCATCCCTGTAGTCAGTGAGGCAATGTCGTGAGTCGTAATAACGACAGCTTGCCCATGCTGCCGCCGTGGCTGGCCGAGTCCGATGGTGGTGGCGCCGGGTACGAAGAGCCGGTCCAGAATCTGCCGCACGAAGACTTGATCGACGACTCCCCCAGACGCAAGGACAAGAAGAAGCGGAAGGGACTGTTCGGGCGCGACAAGGACAGCGCCGCCGAGCAGGCTCCCGAGCGCGGGTCCGATTCCTGGTCCCAGCCGCAGCCGGGCCCCGATCCCCGCACCCAGTCGCGACCGCGGCAGTCGGCTCCCGACGCCGGTCCTACTTCTTGGTCGCAACCGCAGCCCGAGGTCTCGCGCGATCCCTGGGGTCAGCAGCAGCCCGGTCACCCGGTTCCGCCGCACACCGCACCCGGTCTGCCCACCCGTCAGCCCGGCGAGCACCGCGGTTCCTTCCAGCCGCTGGGCCAGCCGCCGGCCGGCGACGCTCCCGACCCGATGCCCTCGAACGAGGCCACCACCCGCTACACCCGGCCGGAGCCGGACGCGCCCGTCGCCGAACGCCCGCCGCTGCCGCCGGCGCGACTTCCCGAGCCGCCCGCCCACCTGCCGGATCCGCCCGCGCCCGGCGACCGCCCGTATCTGTCCGGGCCATCGACCGGTGCGCAGCCGAGCACTCCCGAACCCCGCCCGCGCGAATTCGACGGTCCGCCCGCCGGTGCGCGACCAGAACTTCCCGGTCCCCCGCCCGGGTTCGGCAACCCCGAATTCGACAGTGCGCCACCGGTATCCGGCGGTCGGCCGCCGCTCCCTGAACCGCCCTCGACGGTCGGCGATCAGGGATCCGCGGAGCCGCACAGCCGCCGCGAATTCGACGGGCCGCCGCCCTGGCTCGCGGGTCCGTCCGACCCGGGCCACCTCGGCCTGGATCCCGAAGAGTCGCAGGCCGATCCGGCGCAGTCCGGCTCCGGCCCGATCCCCCGCGGCCGGCATTGGCTACCTCCGGATCACAAGGACAACGCACAGCCGAACGACCCGGCTTCCGCTTCGCAGGCCGGTGGCGAACAGCCCGGTAGCCCTGGGGCTTTCGCGCCCGGCGACCAGCGCGGACCGGATGGACGCCGCATTCCTGCCGCGTTCGCTCCCCCCGCCGCCGGAACCCGCGCACCCGTCAGCGATCAGCTCGCGCCGGGCGAACGCCGTGACCCCGGCGTCTTCAATCAACCGCCGAGCCAGCCCTTCACCGGACAGTCCGGCGACCCGAACACGTTCGCACCGGCTGCAAGTGGTCAGCCCGGCCCAGGCGAACGCCGCGACCCCGGCATGTACGACCAACCGCCGAGCCAGCCCGTCAGCGGACAGCCCGGCGACCCGAACGCCTTCGCCGGTAGCGGCCAGCGTGCGCCGGTGGGCGATCAGCCAGCCCCCGGCGAACGGCGTGATCCCGGCGTGTTCAACCAGCCGCCGAGCCAGCCCTTCACCGGACAACCCAGCGCCGCAAACAATTTCGCGCCACCCGCAATGGGGCAGCGCGCCCCGGTCAGCGATCAGCTCGCGCCGGGCGAACGACGTGACCCTGGCGTCTTCAACCAACCGCCGAGCCAGCCCATCAGCGGACAGCCCGGCGACCCGAACACATTCGCACCAGCTGCAAGTGGGCAGCCGGGCCCGCCCGAACGCCGCGATCCCGGCATGTACGACCAACCGCCGAGCCAGCCCATCAGCGGGCAGCCCAGCGGCACAAACAACTTCGCGCCCGGCAGCGGCCCGGCCGGATCGAATCCGCCGTTCAACGGCCAGGCCAATGCCTACGCGCCGCCCGCGAGCGCCCAGCGTGCGCCGGTCGGCGATCAGCCCGCGCCTGGTGAGCGGCGCGACCCTGGCGTCTTCAATCAGCCGCCGAGCCAGCCGTTCACCGGTCAATCCGCCCCCGGTGCTTACGCCGCACCGGCAAGCGGGCAACGTGCACCCGTGGGCGATCAGCCCGCGCCTGGCGAACGACGCGACCCTGGCGTCTTCAATCAGCCGCCGAGCCAGCCGTTCACCGGGCAGCCCAGCGACGCAAGCAATTTCGCTCCGACGGGCCAGCCCGGGCCTGGCGGCCAAGCACCTGGCGGCTACGCACCCAATGGACCCGGGCAGGGCACCGGCCCGCAGCCCTCGGGCTGGGATCAGCCGCAAGCGCCGAATCAGCAGCAGCCGAATCAGCAGCACTGGCAGCAGGGGCCCGGCCAGCAGCAGGGCGGGCAGTGGAGTAATGGCCCGCGGCCGAATCATGGCGGCCCACAACCGTCGCTGGACGATGTCCCGTTGCGCCGGGCCAAGAAGGCGCCCGGTGGCGGCTGGCGCAAGGCTGTGCACCACATGTCCGGTGGCGCGATCAATCCCGGGATGTCCGCGGAGGAGTTGCGGCTGCAAGAGCTGGTGGCCAGGATCCGTCAGCCCGTGCGCGGCGACTACCGAATCGCGGTGCTGTCGCTCAAGGGTGGCGTCGGAAAGACCACCACCACAATGGGTCTCGGCTCGATCTTCGCCTCGATCCGCGGTGACCGGGTGATCGCCGTCGACGCCAACCCCGACTTCGGCACGCTGTCCCAGCGCGTCCCGTTGCAGACCCGCTCGACCGTGCGCGATCTGCTGCTGGACCCGAACGTCGAGCGTTACTCCGACGTCCGCAAGCACACCTCCCAGGCCACCAGCCGCCTGGAAGTGCTTGCCTCGGAACGGGATCCGGCCGCTTCGGAGCAGTTCGACGAGCACGAATACCGGGCCGTCGCGCGCATCCTGCAGCGTTACTACAACATCATCCTCACCGACTGCGGCACCGGTCTGACGCACTCGGCGATGAGCGGCGTCCTCGACCTCGCACACTCACTGGTGCTGATCTCCTCGGCCGCGATCGACGGCGCCCGCAGTGCCGCGGCCACGCTGGACTGGCTGTCCCTGCACGGCCACGACCACCTGGTCCGCAACGCGGTCGTCGTGATCAACCTGCCCCGTGAGGGTTCGGTGAACGTCGGCATCCAGCAGCTGCGCGAGTACTTCCTCTCGCGCTGCCGCGCGGTGCACATCATCCCCTTCGACGACCACCTCTCCGAGGGCGCCGAAATCGACCTGCACCGGCTGAGCAAGCAAGCCAAGCGCGCGTACGTCGAACTCGCCGCCACCGTCGCCGACGAGTTCAACATCGAGCACCGCCGCTACAACTGACCTGCGTCAGGTGATGCGGTAGGCGGTGAGAACCGGCTCGGGCAGGCGGGTGCGGGGCGCGAAGGACCAGGAGTCGGTGCGCCTTTCGAACAGCGCGCGGGAGGGGCCGGTGGCGATCGGGCCGGCGATGCGGGTGCGGTGAAAGCCGGCGCGGCGGTAGTAGTCGTGCAGATCCGCGTTCGTGGTCCAGGCGTCCAGGCGGACCCAGTTCCGATCCTGCTGGTAGGCCAGCCAGCCCGCGTGTGTGAGCAGGCGAGTTCCGATGCCGTGGCCGGCGAAGCGCAGGTCGACGATCATGTAGTGCACGATCACGGCGTCGTCCAATTCCCATGGGGACCAGAGATGCGGGTCGGCATGGTGATCGACGGTGATGGTGCCGGCGGTTTCGCCGTCGACCTCGGCGACCCAGGTTTCGCCTGCCGCCAGTGAGCTTTCTACGGCGTGGGCGAAGGTTTCGATGGGTTTGCCGCGGCCCGCTACCGACCACTGGTCGGAGCCGCGGGCGGTGAGCCAGGCGGTGCGCTGCAGACGTAGGCGGCAGATGGCGGCGAGGTCGCCGAAGGTTGCCTGACGGATGACGGTATTCATGGCAACACAGTGTTCTCTCTCGTCAAGGGAGGGAGATGCCACGCCGGTATGCGCTGCCCAGCGTGTCGCGGATGACGGCGATGCCTTCGTCGTCGCCGATCTCGTAGGACAGGCGATTACGGGTGGCGATGGAGCGGTGCCGGGTGGCGCGGGTGACGCGCTGGTGGTTCGCTCCGATCCGAAGATGGTCCAGCAGAATGGTTCCCGTGGCGACGCCCAGCACGATCGCTTCTTCGGCGGTGGCGGGGCGGGCGCACAGGGTGTCGCGATGGGCGGTCTCGGCGTGGCCGCGGTCGGCCAGGCGGCGGGTGGTGCCCTCCGGGATGTCGTGCGGGGAGTCGATGCCGGTGGCTTCGGCCAGGTCCCGCGGGTAGAAGCTGACTTCCCAGGACCACGGTTCGTTGTCGAGATACTGGACAACGGTCCGGGCCAGCACCCAGGAATCCTCCGGAACCCCGAGCCATAACGCAACTTCCGGTGCGGCAGGCTCCATCCGAGCACTGAATTCCTTGGTCGGCTCCCGATTCGCCGACCGCGCGATCTCTTCGAAGATATCGTGGGTCGCGCGCGGGCGATCCGGACGAATGTGGTCGGTGACCACGGATTCCAGAACTTCCTGGTTTCGGACGATCGTTCCGCGGGAAGTAGCTGTGTAGACAAGATTTTCGGTAACCAGGACCTGAATGGCATTCCGGGCAGTGGTAATCGAGACCTGCATCTGATCGGCAAGCTCGGTGTGGCTGGGAAGCCGATCACCTGGGTTCCACTTGCCCCCGCGGATCTCCTCACGGAGGAGGTCTGCGATCCGGTGGTATGTCGGACCCTCCGCCATCGTGCTCCTCGGTTGGTCGGGCAGGTAACGAAGTGTACTCTTCGTCGTTTTCTACGGCCCGGTAACGCTTGACAGGTGCCTTCAGAGGTTTATTGTAATCAACGTCCTGATCCGGTGTTGTGCGGCGATGAACGGCGAGGCAACGTGGCAGGTTCGGATTCATCAACGGTAGTTATGGCTCTTCCCGGCGCACAGCGTTGCGCCGAATCGGCAACGCAGCCCGCGATTTCGGGGCTATTGCCGACCTCGGATCTACTCGTGAGAGCGTGCCGCGGACATCGCGTCGTCGGTGGGCCGTTGCTGTGGTTTGCCCGCGATCTCGCGGTCCTGCACGAGCGACGCCTGGTGGGCCGCGGCGGCTCCATCGACACCAACCCGATCGTCGTCCTCGAAATCGAGCGTCGCCGAACCGAATTGGTCATGGCGGTAGACGACTGGGTGACCCGCAGCGTGCCCCAGCATCGGCTCGGCGCCACCCTGCATACCGAGACCGTCGGGTCTGTCATCGATCGCCTGGCCGAATCCTCGGTACGCGCGCATCACGCGTTGATGACCCTGGACGCGCACGACGAGATGCTGCACGGGGCGTGGCATCACCTGGCCGAATTGGCCGACGCCTATGACGATTTGGTGCGCGACATCGTCGCCGGCCGGCGCCGGCTCCCGGAGTGGTAAGCCCCGGCTGACGATCAAGATGTGAAAGCCCCGCAGTTCTGAAAAGAACTGCGGGGCTTTGTGTATGGGTCCTTACAGCGGCGGCAGGTAGGCGACCTGCATCATCTCGACGCCGGTGCGCGAGATCATCGAGCCGCGCCCGGGCGGCAGCTTGGCCGCCCGGATGTCGCCGATGATCTTGCCCTCGTCCTTGGGCGCGCTCATCAGCAGCGCGTCCACGCCCATGTCCTTCAGCGTGCCGATCACCTTGTCGAACATGGCCCGGCTCGCACCGCCGGCCCGCCGGGTGATCACCACGTGCAGACCGATGTCGCGGGCCTGCGGCAGGAACTCGATGAGCGGCTCCAGCGGGTTCTTGCCGGCCGAGACCACCATCTCGTAATCGTCGACCACGACATAGATTTCGGGCCCGGTCCACCAGCTGCGATCGCGCAGCTGCTGCGGCGTGATGTCGTTGCCCGGGATCCGCTTCTGCAGGTAGCCCGCGACCTCCTTGACCATGCCGAAGGAGGTCTGCGAAGAGGTGGAGTACCCGGCCAGCTGCGCCCCTTCGATCACGCCGAGCATCGTGCGCCGGTAGTCGATGAGGATGACGCGCGCCTCCTCGGAGGTGGAGTTCTCCGTGATGCCGGCGACGATATTGCGCAGCAGTGTGGTCTTGCCGCATTCCACATCGCAGAAGCTGAAGAAGTGCGGCTGCACCTCGAAATCCAGCACTATCGGCTGCAGTTCGGATTCACCGATGCCGATGACAGCCTTGGTCTTGCTCTGGTGGATACCCTGCCGGGCCGCCTCCGCGACCACGGCTTCGCGCGACAGCTCGTCGGGCAGCATCCGGACATCGGCGGCGCGCCGGCCGCCGTAGAGCTCGTTGAGCTGCTGCTTGGCCGCATTGACACCCTCGGACAGGGTGCGCGGATCGGAGTCGGAGTCCAACCGCGGCAACGCGATCAGCAGGTGCAGCTTCTGCGCGGTCAGACCGCGGCCGGGCCGACCGGTGGGCACCAGCACCGCGGTGCGCCGATCCATTTCGGAGTCGGACGGGTCGCCCAGGCGCAGCTCGATGCGGGTGCCGATGAGGTCCTTGATCTGCGGCCGGATCTCCGGCCACCGGGTGGTCGAGATCATCATGTGCACGCCGTAGGAAAGACCCTGCGCGGCAATGGCGTTGAGCTGCGGCTCCAGCATGTCGTAGTCGGCGCGGATGGTGGGCCAGCCGTCGATCACGAGGAAGACGTCGCCGTGCTGGTCCTGCCAGAGCGGATCGGCCTCGCGCTCGGCCGGCGACAGCTCGGCCAAACGTGCTTTGCGCTTGCGGAATTCGATGATCGAGTCGATGCCGAGATCCCGGAAGAGTTCTTCGCGCCGGCGCAGGATGCCGGTCACCTCGGCGATGGTGCGGCGGATCCGGTCCACCTCCATGCGGCCCGCGACGGAGCCGACGTGCGGCATGCCCGACAGACCCGAGAGCGTGCCGCCACCGAAGTCGAGGCAGTAGAACTGCACCTGCTCGGGAGTGTGGGTAGCCGCCGCGGCCATCACGATGGTGCGCAACGTCGTCGACTTGCCCGACTGCGGACCACCGACGACCGCGACATTGCCCTGGCCCGCGGACAGATCCACGATCAGCACGTCACGACGCTGCTCGTAGGGCTTGTCGATGACGCCCAGCGGCAGCCAGAGCTGACCGTGCCGATTCACCGGGGAACGCCAATCCGGGTCGGGCAGCAGCATGTCCACCGACGGGGACTCGTCCAGCGGCGGCAGCCACACCTCGTGCGCCGGGCGGCCGTGGCCGCGCAGGCGATCGACGATAGTGGTCAGCAGCGTCGCGGGGACGGCCTCGGCCACCGGCACCGGGGTGTCGTCCGCTTCGTCTTCCTCGTCCACGTATTCCCCGGGCGGCGGCGGCAATTCGGGCAGACCGAGGCGGTTGGGCGGCGGCGGCAGTTCGGGCCGGCCAGGCGCGGCGGCCACCGGGGCGGCTTCGATGACCTCGGGCATCTCGACCAGGGATGCGGTGAACACCGCCGGCGACTGCCCGCCGACCGTCTTGCCGTCCACCTGCCGAGTGCCGCGTGGCGAAACATACGGTCCGGACACATAACTGGCGTTGAAGCGCAGCGGATCATCGGCGTCGCTCTTGAGATAACCGGAGCCGGGCACGCTGGGCAGGTGGTAGGCGTCGGTGATGCCGAGCACCGCGCGAGATTCGTTGGCGGAGAAGGTACGCAGACCGATCCGGTAGGACAGATGCGAGTCCAGGCCGCGCAGCTTGTTCTCCTCCAGGCGCTGCGAGGCCAGCAGCAGGTGCACGCGCAGCGAGCGGCCCAGGCGGCCGATCATCACGAACAGGTCGGCGAAATCCGGTTTCTGCGACAGCAATTCGGAGAACTCGTCGACCACGACGAACAGCGCGGGCAGCGGATCCAGGTCGGCGCCGGCGGCGCGGGCCTTCTCGTATTCGGTGACGTTGGCGAAGTTTCCGGCCGACCGCAGCAGTTCCTGGCGGCGGGTCATCTCACCGGCGAGGGCGTCCTTCATACGGTCGACGAGCGCGAGCTCCTCTTCCAGGTTGGTGATGACCGCGGAGACGTGCGGCAGCGAGTCCAGGCCGAGGAAGGTCGCACCACCCTTGAAGTCGACCAGGACCAGGTTGAGCAGGTCCGGCGAATGCGTGGTCACCATGGACAGCACCAGCGTGCGCAGGAACTCCGACTTACCCGAACCCGTTGCGCCGATACACAATCCGTGCGGGCCCATGCCGTTCTCGGCGGACTCCTTGATATCGATCTCGACCGGCGTGCCGTCGGGGGTGACGCCGATCGGCACCCGCAGCCGCTCCCGGTCGCTGCGCGGCCGCCACACCACCGCGGGATCGATCTGCGCGGCGTCGGGGATCTTCAGCAGCGACATCAGGCCGGGGTCGGAACGGGTTTCGTCGCCCAGGCTGACCATCTGAGCCGCGGTCGCGATGCGATACCGGGCCAGATCCCGGGACAGGGCTGTGGCCTCGGCCCGCGTCACGGTGTCCGCGGTGGCGAACTTCTCCACGCCCGCAGCTGATTTCGCGGCCACCATGCCGTCGTCGGTGACCACCAGCTGCAGGCCGCGGCGCACGGCCAGGCCGCTCTGCGGCGCGGTCAGGTCGAGCACGGTGACCGAGTCCAGGCCCGCGTCGCTGACCACGCGCTCGGACCCGCTGACATACCCGTCGTCGATGATGACCAGCAGGTGGATCCGGCCCGCGGTGGGCTGCGCGTTGCGCATGAACCGGCCACGCTCGACCAGCTCGGCCGACATCGAGGTTTCCAGCTCGGCCAGCGAGCGGTACATCATCCGGGCCGAGCCTATGCCGTCGCGGTCCACCGGATGTTGCAGGTGCGGCAGCCATTTCGCCCAGACCCAGGCCGGGGCGTCGGGGTCGGCGCAGATGATGGCGACGGCGGTGTGATCGGGGCCGTGGAAGGTGGTGAACTCCATCAGCATCGAGCGCACCAGCGTCAGCGCGGCCTCGCGGTCGCCTTCGATGTTGATGGCGGGGAAGGCGCGCAGCGAGATCGCGGTGGGCAGGCCGTGCACCACCGAATGGGTGCGCACGAACCGGCGCAGCGCCACGGTGGACACCGGTTCCAGGTCTTCCAGCGGACCGGTCTCGGGACGGGCCAGCTTGGTGGCCAGGCGATGGCTGCCCACCCCGACCCGGACGTGCCCGAAATCGGGATCGTTGGGGCGGCGCTCCCACATCCGGCGGGTGCCGATCACCGACTGCAGATCGCTGGGTTCGGGATGACTCCACAGCAGCGCGTTCAGCTGCTGGTTGCCGGTCTTGCGCACGTCCTTTCGGACCTGGTCGAGGTAGCGGAAGTAGTCCTTGCGTTCCTCGTTCAGCTCGGAGGCCTTCTTCGGCCCGCCGCCGCCGCGCATGCCCGCCATCATGCCGACCATCGACATCAGCATCATCATCGGGAACATCATCATGAACGGGTTGGCCAGCAGGTTGCGGCCCATCATGACCATCATCGCGATCATGCCGACCACGGCGACCACCATCACCAGCGGCATCAGCTTCATCAGCAGACTGCCGGCGGTGGGACGGTCGAGCTCGGGCGGCGCGGACAGCGCGACCTCGCCGCCCGGCGGGCGTGGCGGTGCGATCCGCGGGCGGCGCACGAAGCCTTCGGTTGCCATGTCCTACAACCCTTCTCGAGTTTCGGGCTCCGCACCCGGGTCCACGCTCACCGTGCGACCCCGGCGGTACGGGATCGAGGCGGCGTAACCGAGCCCGAGCAGGGCCAGCAGCGTGAGCGAGCCGATGGTGGCGACCAGGCGCGGCATCGGATCGACGTATGGCGGCGGGGTCGGCCCGGCGATCTTGTGTGGCACGTCGGAGCCGACGGTGACCGGTTTCGAGGGCAGTTGCGCGGTCAGCGCGGCCAGCGGATCGACCAGGCCGTTGCCGATCTGGTCGTTGCGGCCGTTGCCCGGCGCCTGCGCGGTCTGCTTGATCCGGTCGATCACCTGGGCGGCGGTCAGGTCCGGGAAGCGGGACCGGACCAGCGCGGCCAGTCCGGAGACGTAGGCGCTGGAGAAACTGGTCCCGTCGATGGTGGAGAAGCCCTCGTTGGTCTGGGTGGCGTTGACCAGCCCGGCACCGCCGGGTTTGCTGTCCAGCGAGACGATCTCGCGTCCGGGTGCGGCGACGCCGACCCACGGACCGTGCAGCGAGAACGGCGATACCGAGCCGTCGGGTTCCACCGAGGCCACCGACAGGACGTACGGCGTGAACCAGGCCGGGGTGACCACGGTGCCCACCGCCGGCCAACCCGAGCGCTCGTTCTGCTTCTCGCAGGCGCTGCCCTGCATGATGTTTCCGGCCGCGGCGACCACGACCACGTTCCGGTCGTAGGCGTACTTCACCGCGGCGCCCAGGGCGCCGTCGGCGAAGGTGGCGCTGGCGACCGCGCACGCCACCTCGGAAATATTGATCACCGTCGCGCCCATGTCGACCGCGCGCACGACGCCGGCGGCCAGGGTATTGACCGTGCCGTAGCCCTCGCGGGTGATGACGCCGGGCTCTTCCCGGCGATTGCGATCTTTGGCCTCGTAGGCCGAACTCAGCTGCCGGATCGCGAGGATCTCGGCATCCGGTGCGACACCGGCGAATCCGTCCTCCAGGCTGGGCTGGGCGCCGATGATCCCGGCCACGAAGGTGCCGTGGCCGTCGCAGTCGACGGTGCCGTCGGTGTCGGAGACGAAGTCGCCGCCGGGTTGCAGCGCGGGCAGCCGCCAGTGCCGGTTCACGCCGGTATCGATGACGGCGACCTTCTGGCCCGCACCGCGGCTGAACTGCCAGGCTTCTTCCAGGCCCAGAACCCGTTGCGCCAGTGGCGGATCGCGGGGCACACCGCCGCGCAGGGTGGGCTCGGCGCAGACCTTCGCCTGCTCGGTTTCGTCCGGCGGTTTGCCGGCGGCGGCCAGGCCGAGTACCGCGCCGAGGGCGCCGTCGTCGACCTTGGGCGGGGCCACCGCCAGTGCGGGCGAGGGTGATCCGGCGGTCAGGGCGAGCACCGCCGCCACCGTCACCGCGTGCAGCAGCCGCCGTAGGAGCGGAGCCATCTCAGATGTTCCGGGCGGCCGAGTAGACGTCCATGATCCACAGCACCAGCGGAATGATGGTGCAGATCAAGATGTATTCGAAGATCTCACCGGTGCGCCGCATGGGCGGCGACATCTCGGTCTTCGGGCCGACGACACCGAAAACCACCGCGGCCGCGGCAATTACGAGCAGCATCCACGCCAGCGGCACGATCCAGTCGGAGTTGCCGAGCGCGGCGCCGATGCCCAGCACCATCAAAGCCGTTGCGCCACCGGCGATCAGCGTGCAGGCCTGCACCAGGTCGGCGAAGGCGCGCCCGCGCAGGCAGAGAATGAGCGAGACCACGACGCCGAGCGTGATGCCCTGCCAGCGGGCCGCGCCGAGCGGGTCGGCGGCCAGCACCACACCGATGACGGCGGCGATGGTGCAGCCCAGAATCATGCCGGACTGGTATTCGTTGGCCGCGCGGGCCCGGTGCTCGAGGCCGGCCGCCGAGGGCAGCGCGGTCGCGCCGATGGCGCCGATGTCCTCGATGGTGGGGCGGGGTTCGTGATCGGCGGGGTCGATGGCGGCGCCGGCGGTCGGCACCGGCGGCACGGGTAGTCGCGCGGCGGCCACGGCCAAGCGCGGCACCAGGGTGATCACGATCAGCGCGCCGACCAGGACGCCGGCGGCGATCTTGGACAGCGCCGGATCCCAGACCATGCGCACCATCGCGGCCACGCCGCCGAACAGCGCCAGGGTGATGACGGTGGCGAACATGGTCGCCCCGGCCCGGGCCGTGCTGTAGAGCACCGCGGCGGCGAACAGGGTTGCCACACAGGCGAACATCGCGTGCGGACTGCCGAAGTCGTTGGGCACGAACAGCGCGGTGCCCGCGAAGATCAACAGCAGCGCGTACAGCGACAGCATGATCACCGGCAGGGTGGCCTCCGCCTGATAGCGCCGGCCGACGAGCACCGCCGCTCCCCCGAAGATCAGTCCGGCGCCCAGCGCGATGAAACCGACTACGGAACCGGCGCCGTCGTGCTTGGCCACCGCCAGCAGGTACATGCCGGCCAGCACCGCGACCAGGCCGACGAGCAGCCCGAGCCAGCGCGCCGAGACCGGCGACCAGTGCCGGAACGAGGTCGAGGTCAGTTTGGAGACCGCGTCGATGACGTCGTCGAACAGCGCCGGGGACTCCTTGGCGGTCACCGAGCGCAATACCAGCAACTCACCGTCGAAAACCTCGGCCTCGGTGAGCGATTGGTTTGCCGGGATCGGGTCGCGGCCGATCCGGGCGAGCGTCCAATGCTGCGTCTGCAGCGGCGCGCCGTCCTCGTGCTCGGTGAGATCGGGGTTGCGGGATTCGATCAACTCGACCACGTCGGTGATGAACGCGGCAATCGGAACTGTGGCAGGCAAACCCAGATCGAGCTGGGTATTGCCGCCGATCACCGAGACTCGGCACAACTCCGGATCAACGGCAGCCACAGTGCTGCTAGACGGATCGGTCACAGCTCGGACGACTCCCTACCTAGAACACACTTCAACGCCATGCAACGTACTCAACTTAACGGAGAAGTCCCGTACTCGCAGCGGCTATGCTTGGCGAGAAACAGCACATCCGTTTGTTTTTAGGGGCCAACCCGTATGACCGGCAACCGCCAAGCACAACGCGCATTCGACGCTGGTGTCTTGTCCTTGGGCATTGTGATCGAGGGCCAGGAATCTGCCCGCGATCTGGAATACGCTCAGCTAGCCTTCCAGCGCGCCACCGAATGGGACCCCGGGATGTGCGACGCCTGGCTCGGGCGCGCGGCCGCGGGCGAGCACACCCGGGAGGTGATCTTCAACCTCTACAAGACCAGCACCACAACGCTTTTCCGGGAGCAGCGCCGGCTCGGGCTGCCCGCCCGGGCGCTGGCCGGACGGTTCACCCTCGGGAATTACATCGACTACCCGCTGGCCAGTTACGCCGAGATCTGGCTGGCGCAGGCCGCGCAGCTGATGACCGACGGCGACTACGACGAGGCCGAGAAGGTGCTCGACGAGCTGGCCAAGCACCGGGCCGCGCAGGTGTCCTCCGGAGACCGCGAGATCGACGACCGGATCTGCGCGTATGCCCGAGGGGTGCTGCACTTTACGACCCAGCGCTGGCCGGATGTGATGACCGTGCTGGCCGGTTCGGCGGGCTGGGAGGATCCCTACCTGGCCGCCGGCGCGCACGTCATGGTCGGCACCGCCTGTGCCCAGCTGGGTTTGTTCGGCGAGGCCATCCGCCGCATGGAAGCCGCTGAGGCGGGCCCGATTGCGGCCGCGGCCACCACCGCCCGGTTCTGCCGCGGGCTGTGCCTGCGCGAGACCGGTGAGGAGGAGCAGGCCCAGGCGCTGTTCGAGAAGGTCTTTTCCGAGGCCCCCGGCTTCGAGGCCAACACTATGGCCATGCGGGACCGCAAGTACCGGCTCACGGTGACCACCAAGGAAGTCATCGACGCGCGCACCAACAAGTGGGATCCGGCCTCGGCGCCGACGCTGGAGCAGATGGGCCAGGAGGAGCGCGACGACAAGGCCAAGCTGACCCTGGAGAAGGCGCGTAACGAACTCGATGAGCAGATCGGCCTGGCCGGCGTGAAAATGCAGGTTGCCAAGTTGCAGGCAACCGCTCAGCTAGCCCGGATCCGTGCCGAAAAAGGAATGGCGAGCGGGTCTCGTGGACAACATCTAGCATTCACCGGCCCGCCAGGTACCGGTAAGACCACCGTTGCCCGTGTGGTGGCAAAAATTTACTGTGGCTTAGGAATTCTGAAGACCGATAAGCTGATCGAAGCCAAACGTTCTGATTTCGTCGGCCAGCATTTGGGCAGTACCGCGATCAAAACGAACAAATTGATCGACTCCGCCATGGACGGCGTGTTGTTCATCGACGAGGCCTACACGCTGATTCAAACCGGCCTCTCCGGTGGTGACGCATTCGGTCGCGAGGCCGTGGACACGCTGCTGGCGCGGATGGAGAACGACCGCGACCGGCTGGTGGTGATCATCGCCGGATACGACGGTGAGATCGACCGGTTCCTGGCCTCCAACGACGGCCTGGCATCCCGGTTCGCCAAGCGCGTGAAGTTCGATTCGTACTCCCCCGAGGAGCTCGGCGATATCGGTACTTTCATTGCGCGCAAGCGGGATTCGCAGGTGTCGGAGGAGGCGCAGGCGCTGCTGGTGGCGGCGTGTGCCGCGCTGTACCAGAAGCAGGCCACCGATCAGAGCGGTGAGATCCGGCGCGGCATCGACATGGCCGGCAACGGCCGGTTCATCCGCAATGTGATCGAGGCGGCGGAGGAGGAGCGGGAGTTCCGGCTCGCCAACGACATCAACCTGGATCTGAGCGCGGTGGACGAGTCGGTGCTGATGCGGATCGAGGCCGAGGACATGCAGAACGCGCTGGACAACGTGCTGGCGACGTTGCGCTGACCCCGTACGCAACTACGGCCCCCGAGGTTTCGGGGGCCGTATTGCGTTGCGGGGAGCGTCAGTTGCTGGTCGGCAGGGTGTCGTAGGCGACGAGGGCTTCATCGCGCGACAGCGTCGGCCCCGGCACCAGCTGGCCGATGATGGGCCACGGTGCGGGACGGGGCTTCTCGGCCAGGCCGAGGATGGCCGCGGTCTCCGCGTCCGGAATGCCGTAGCGAATGCCGTTGTCGGAGATGTAGAACAGGCTGCCCTTGCGCACGCTGTCCGGCGCCATGCCGGTGACCTGCAGGTACTCCCCCGAGTTCGGCGGGATGTAGGCGTTGTCGATGCGGTCGCCGGTGCCGTCGCCGCTGGCCAGGTCGACCACCTTGGCCGAACTCCGCAGCGGTAGTGCGCGTCCGGCGTACACCGTGATCGAGGCGACCGGGTCCGACGACTTCTTGGCCCACTGCATGCAGCTGACCGGATTGTCCTCGGGGGTGAGGATGCGCGGGATGGGGCCGGGGAACTTGTCCACCGGCAGCGGGCTCACCACCGGCACGCCGACCACGCGGTCCGGCGGCACCGAGATGATCTCGTTCATCTCCTGCGAGTTGGCATTGCGGATCACCTCGGCGGAGAACGGTGAAAGCCGTTGCACGCCATCGGTGAGCACCACGTACAGCTCCTCGGAGCCGACCCGCTGCACCCGGATCACGCCGCCGATCGGCACGCCCGAGAGGCGGCCGGGGCCGGGCTCGCCGAGCCGGTCGATCTTCGGCGGGGTGAGCGCGGGCACCTGGGTGGCGGAGTTGAGCAGGCCGGCGCTGACCGGGCGCGGGTTGTATTCGCGCAGGCCCAGCGAGCGGGACAGCACCGAATCATTCGGGTCCACCTCGGCGCGCTTGCCGTCGAACATCAGGAACGTCTTGCCGCCCCGGCTCACCAGCAACGCCTCGTCGGCGTGCAGCGGGCGGGCGGTTCCCGGCGCGCCGGAGTCGAGCGCGCCGGCGATGACGGTGGATTTCGAGCCGGGCGAGCGGGCGGCGCTGCCCGCCGCGGACAGCTCCACGGTGTCGCACAGGCTCCAGATCGAGTCGGGCGAGGCGGCGCCGGGCAGCGATGCCGGGACGCCGGGAATGCCCACCAGCGGCCCGCGCGGCATGGTCAGCTTGGATTCCTTGACGGAGGCCGGTTTTTCGTTGCTGGCGGCGATGAGGCGGGCGGAGGCCAGGTTCAGCGCCGGGTGCAGGGTGCCGTCGATGATCACGTAGAGCGCGCCGGTTTCCTTGCCCATCACGATGTTCGCGTCGCCGATCGCACCGACCGGGCGCAGGAAGCCCAGGATGGCCGCGCCCGCGACCACCAGGATGCCGAGCACGGCTCCGACGACCAGCGAGCGGAACTGCGAGCGCATCGGATCGTGCAGCATGCGGACATCGCGGCGAATCAGCGCGTGCTCATACCGTTTCAGCAGAAACCGGTAGCCGTTGACTTGCGCCTTGGTAGTCAACTGTGCGGGCACAAACGCCTCCGTACTGACGCGGGTATTGCGGATGAATGATTCACTCGGTGCGGCTTACAGTAGCGAAGCTGATCGAGTTCGGTCCATTATGTCCGCATGGGTTCCACCACAGCCGACGGCGAAAATCGCGATACCGCGCCGCAGAGTTCACCCACCCCGTCGACTGACGCTCCTGCCACCCCCCTGCACTCCCCTTACTTCTGGCTTTTCCGAATCCTGCCGCTGCGCTGGGTAATTCCGGTGGCGCTGGTGGCGGTCGCGTCTTCGCTGGTCGCGGTGATCTTCGATGCCTCGGTGTGGGTGACAGCGGGGGTGTGCGCGGCCGTGCTCGTGCTGGGCCTGACGCCATTGCCGCGCCGCAAGTCCCTGGCGGGCTGGCTGGACGAGGAACTCACGTTCCGTTGGCGAGCGTTCCGCAATCGTTCGGCAACTGTTAATCAGGCGCCGTTCGATGTTCCGCTGCCCGAGGGCGGCACCTATGGAATGCGCTGGGACGGCTCACGTTTGCTCATCATGCTGCGGATCGAGGCGCATCCGCGCACGGTGACGCTGCTGAGCCCGCAGTCGCTGATCTCCGACGACATGATGCCGCTGCCCGAGATCGCGCACTGCCTCAACCAATTCGACATCGAGCTGGCCTCGATCGATGTGATCAGCTCCGGAGCGCGCACCGCCGGTCCAGGGCGGGTCTCGCATCTCTACGAGCAGATCCTCGGCCCGCTGCCCGCGGTCGCGCACCGCACGGTGTGGGTGGTGCTGCGGCTGGATCCGCTGGCCAATGCCGCAGCGGTGGCGCGACGCGGCGGCGGGGCCGCGGGCACCCTGCGCACGGCCATCGTGGCGACCCGGCGGGTAGCGAATCGACTTGCTGCCCAGGGCATCTCGACGACAGTGCTCGCCGCTGCCGAGATCACCGCAGCGGTGAACCAGCTCACCCGGCACACACCGCTGGAGGAGTTCACCGAGACCACGCAGAGCGTGGAACGGGACGGTGTCCACTACACCACCTATCGAATGGCCCCGGAAGCCTTGGGGCCGCGCGGGTTCGCCGCGGTGTGGTCCACGCCGACCTTGGCGACGACCGTGACCATGCGGCTGCAGCGGGGCGCACAGGCGCCCCGCGAGTCCGCGGTGCAGCCCGGCGCCGCGGGGATCGAGGTGACCGCCGTGGTCCGTTTCGATACCCGGGACAAGCCGGCCGACGTCCAGGCCGAGGGCCTGGTTCCATTGCCCGGCAAGCAGTTCCGCGCGCTGCTCTACACCTTGCCGATCGCCGCACGGGGCCGGCGCTTCACGCCGGAAACCTATCTGGGCAAGCCGGACTCGCTCGCGGCACTGCCGATGCCGATCGCCGGCTGCGGGCAGCTGATCGGGGCCGACACCTCGGGTCAGGGTGTGGCGCTGCCGCTGGTCGGGCATCAGGTGCGGCGGGTGGAGGTGATCGGCTCGCTGCTGGTCGCCCAGCAGATGATCCTGCGAGCCATCGCGCTCGGCGCGTCGGTCGTGGTGCACACCAACCGGCACGACGCCTGGCGGCAGATGGTCACCGATGTCGGTGTGCCGCAGTCGCTTACGGTGGCGGCATGGTCCGCGGCCGGACAGCAGGCCAGCGCGCACCGGTTCGCGAATGTCGTTGTCTACGACGGCATTCAGCCCTCCGGGCACCACTCCGATGCCACCATCGTGCTGCTGCGCAGTGCGCCCGCGGTGATCGATGACCATTTCGAGCCAGATGTCACTCTGGCCGAGGACACCGAGACCGCGAATCTGGTCACCGTGCAGACGGCGGGCGTGACCACGCGGGTGCACATGGTGGCCACACCGGACGAAATGCAGTACCTGCACACGGCTTTGGCCGCAGCGCGCTGAGGTTCGCCCGAGCGGATCGTGCGGCTACTGTCAGCACAATCCGCGGGCGAACACCATGCTCTTGTCGCCGCCGAGTTCGTGCACAACGACTTGACGGCCGTTCTTGCCGTCCCATTCGGTGTAATGCTCGTTGCCGGCATCGGCCTGCAGCGCGTCCGCCATACCGCTGCCCTGCCAGTACTGGCTCTTCCAGTTGCTCGGCACTCCGGCTTGGAATTGGCCGAGCCGGGACTTCGCTTTGAAGGAGTCCAGGTCGGCGCGCGGTAGTTCGACGACCACCTCGACGAGCTGATCGTTGAGGCCGGCCGTCGCGCCCTTGGCTGTGACGACTTTCGCGCTTTCCGGGAAATGGATGCCGCCGCATCCTCCGATCCGCTCGACATCGGAGGGGTCGTCGCCACAAGCCGTCAGCGCCAGCAAGCCGATCAGCACCGGCGCCCAAGCGGCCCGGCTCCGAATTCGCCTCATCAGAGTTCCCCCGACCATGTGTAGTCACCCAGCGATTCGGTGTTGCCACGCGCTTTGAAACTGCGCGCCCACCCCGCTTCCTCCAGCTGCCGCATATCGTGGTTGAGGCCCTTCTTGACCGCCAACTCGGGATCCGAAGACCACCAGTCGACAGTCTTGTCGAAATCGTACAAGTCATAAACGTAGACGCGATACCGGATGTCGGCTGTCAGCTTGTCACCCGATTTCTGCACGGTGGTGTCGCTGCCGACCGCCACCGAGAAGGTGCCCAGCGCCAGTACGACATCGGAGTCGTCTTCCACCACCACCGGTTCCCAGGCCGCGGTGATTTCCTGCACGGCGCCGCCACGGTCTCCGTTCCGCTTGGCCTCACCCTTGATCCACGTCAACTGGCTCTCGACGGCGGCTTTGATGGCGCCCGTCTTGACGATCTGCGCGACATTGACCGGGCGAATGATGTATTCGTAGTCGGGGCCATGACAGGCCAGGTACTGGTCCAGGATGTCCCCGGCGAAGTCGTAGCCCTTGTGATCGAAGTAGAGCTGCACGGACGGGGCCGTCGTCGTGCTGATCAGCCCGGCTTCGGATCGGTTGGCAATGCTGCGATTGGAGCCGAACTGCGGGTGGCTGGACGGGATCGCGGGATCAGCCGGCGGATGCAATGCTGCTCTCCCACCAGATGTTGTTTCCATACCCGTACCGGAGCGCGCCCACATCGACGACGACTTTGTCGGGAACCTCGAATTCGCTTGCGTTGTACGCGGGTACGCTTTGCCCCGGCGTGTAGTCCAACGCTTTCGAGATGCGTTCGAGCATCGTGGTCAGCGCCCCTTTCCTGGACTCGGCTGCTTTCTTCAGTGCGTCGACCGCGGCGGTGATCCCCGATCGGATCGATTCCCGCATCGGGTCGTTGATCAGTTGCGCCCATTCCCCAAGCGGGAGGGTGAAATTGAGGAAGGTCATCGGCTGTGCGAGCCCGCTGACGAGTCCCATGGTCTGGTTGAAGACCAGCCGGTCGAGCACCGTGCCGCCGTTCTCGACGATCTTCGAGATGGTCTCCAGGTCGGTGCTGCGCCCGGCGATCGATTGACCGAGGCTGGTCGCGCTGGTGCCGAAGGCTGTTGCCGCCTCGCCGGACCAGAGGCTTTGCAACCAGCGCGTGCCGCCGGTGAGGTTCTCCGAGGCGACGAAGTCGTTGATGCCGAGCAGCCCGATACGTTTCCCGATGGCCTGTAGCGCTTCCCAATCCGCTTCCAGCGGGGCCAGGTAGTCGGCTGCGGGTTTGATGCCGATCGCCTGGCTCAGTGCCTCGTCGTATTTGCTGATCGAGGTGATGCCCGCGGTCACGACCTGGCGCGTCGCGTATTGCTCCTCCTGCACGTCCGGCAGGGTGGGTAGCTGCAAACCACTGAACCGCTTGACACCTTCGGCGTTGCCGGTTCCGGAGCCGCCTGTGTCACCGAGCCCGGTCGCCGCGGCCTGGCTCAGCTGCTTCGCCGAGTTATCGTCTGTTGCTTGGTATTTCGTGCTCGCCGTGGCGAGATTGTCGCCGAGCGTGCCGAGGGCGGACAGATCCTTCTGATGTGCCGAAGTGATCGCCGTCGTGAGCTTCTCGATCGAGGGCGCCAGCGTGGCCAGGAGTCCCGCCGTCCCGGCAGGTAGCGCGACCCCCGGCAGCAGCCGCGAAGTATTTGTCGTGAAGTTCGTGCCGAGATCTTGCAGATCCAGCTTGAATCCCGCGAGACCCGATACGTCGACCGTGAAATCGACCATAGCTCACCCACCCCCAATAGCTCTGTCCGCAGAGTAGCGGGTACGCCGGGTAATACCCAACACCACAAGGGAATTGGCCTGGTGCGGGAACGCGCCAGCCCCGGCAATCGAGAGGATTGCCGGAGCTGGTGTTGTCCGAGCGCGGATCAGAAGGAGTTGTAGACCTTCTTGTCGGCGTCGAAGGCGTGGTTGAACGCGCCGTCGACGGCGTCACGCAGCCGCTGGATCTTGGTGTGGGTGTCGCTGAGCTCCTCCAGCAGGGTGTTGGCCTTGTCCTGGAAGGACACCAGCGCCTCGTTCTCTTCCCACGCGACGTTGATCAGCTTGTCCTTGGCCGCGACGAACGCGTCCTTGTAGCCGTCGAGATCCTTGTAGTACTGATCCATTTCATTGATCAGCTGGTCGTGGACCGCCTTGGTGTACTTCATGGCGGGTACTCCTTTCGAATAGCGTGCGTCAGATCAGGTTGGTCAGGGCGTCGACGTTGGTCGGGTCGACGTTCTCGAGGGTCTTGTTGCCCTCGGAGATGGTCTGGTTCAACTCGTCGATCTTGGTGTTGATGTCGGTGGCTTCCTGCTGCCAAGCCTCCGAGGCCTTCTGGCCCGCGACCGCGGCGTCACCCTCCCAGCCCGCACGGGCCGAGTCGAAGGTTTCCTGCACTGCCGTGATGGTCTTCTTGATGCCGTTGACGGCGTCGAGGTACTCGTTGACGACCTCGGCTGCCTGTGCCGCTGTATAGCTGGTCTGTCCGGACATTGTTCACCTCATCTGGTAAGTGGGGTATTCGGTATTTCCGCTGCGCTGGGGCCGCGGTGGTTCGGTCGGTTCGTGAGTTCCGATGCGTTAACTAGGGCATCCACCTTCCTCCGGGCAGGGTTTCGATCAGGGCCGAAATCGCCTGTGCGATACGGTGATCGGTACCCGGGGTGAAGGTCGACCAGACCCTCAGGTCCGGCGCAGCGCCGGGGCTGGCGGCGATACGACCCCGCGAGGTGTCGTAGATCGCTACCGCTCCGGACGTTCTGGTGGTCACGCCGTCGTCGTAGGCATAGGCGACGATTTCGGCGTGTCCGTGGCAGCTGGACATGGCGAGACCGAACTCGATGGCATCGCGTTCGGCCACGCCCCGGCCATAGAAGATATCGGCGTAGTCGCTGGATCTTGTTGCTCTGTCCAGTCTTTCACGCAGTTCGTCGACGGGTGAGCTGATGCTCGGGATGGCCGCGGACTCGGCCCGGCCCAGTGCGTCGAGCACCGGTCGGGCCAGCGAGGCCCCGCCGCCGTCGCACCAGAGCGTGCCCACCTCGAAGGTGTCGCCCGACCGGGTGGCGACCGCGTGCCGAGATCCCTTGCGCGCCACGCAGACCTGACGCACACCGGACTCGCTGTAGATCCGGGCCGCGAGCTCGCGCTCCGGATTGGCCAGGATGAACAGCGCGTCGGCCAGGTCGGCCGTGACGTCGTCATAGCTGCTGACCAACCCCGCTCCGCGCAGCTCCGCCATCGCCTCGAGCCGTGCGGCCTGCCAGGCTTCGACCGAATCCTGTTGCGGTCCAATGCCCAAGACGAGTGGCAGGGTCTGCACGCCCAGCAGGTCGGACACCGCGAGGAGCCCGTCGTTGGTCATCGTGGTCATGCCGCCCCCGGTGCCGTAGCTCTCGGTGCGGGTTCGGCCGGGCCGCCGAGAACCGGTGGGGCAGCTGTGAATCCGGATTCCACCTCGAACGGCTTGTCCGGCTGGACCGAAGCCGCACCGGCCCGCAGTGTGCTGCGGTCGTCGTCCTGCATGGCCGAGGCGGGCGCCATCGCGCCCGGGGTGGTGCCCATGCGATTCGACGCGGACGAGTCACCGGCGACCGGAGTCGGTTCCACCGGAACCGGTTTCGGATCGGTGGCCGCCGACGCCACCGCCTGCGTGGTGAACGCGGACTTCGCCCGCGGCATCGGCGTGGCCCGCCCGAACGCCGCGGCGAACGAGGTGGGCAGCGCCATCGCCGGCATTTGCGCGGCCGGTTTCACCTCTGCCGCGGTACGTTCCGCTTCGAGGGCAGCCGCATTGGCGATCACCGGCGGCGTGGACTGCAGCCACGGCGTCTCCAGCGGCTTGGTCGCCTCCTCATAAACGCGCATGACCCGGGCCGCATTGGCCTTGGCCAGATCCTGTTCGGCGTCGATGTCGGCGGCCGCGCCCACCAGGGGCGCGCCCAGACCCATGCCGATCGCCTCCACCGTCTTTTTCGCCTGCTCCAGCGCGGCGACCTCGGTGACGTGCGGCATCGCCAGCTGCGCCACCTGATAGGCCAGCGCCTGGGTGCCGGTCTTGGTGGCGTTCTGGGCCGCGGACCCGGCCGCTTCCAGCAGCCACTCGCGCAGCTTGGTGATGCGGTCCAGGATTTCCGGGCTCGTCTCCGAACGCCAGGACTCCCCGATGGCCTTGATGATCTGGTCGTACTCGACCACGGCGCCACCGAAACTCGCGCCGAGACGCGTCCATGCCTGGGCCGCCTCGGCCATCGGCACCGCGCCGCGACCGGTGCTCAGATCCTGCGCCAGTTTCTCCGTGGGCCTGGCTTCCCAGACCACGCCGGTGAAACCGGGGATCGGCGGTTCGACCATACGTCCGCCTTCGCGCTAGACCGACGCCCCGAGACCAGCGGCGTTCTCGGTGTCCATCACCACTAGCGACTGCGACTGCGAACGCAGTGCCGCCGCCAGCTTGCGTAGCTCGAGAATGCCCGCGGTCGCGGCTTCGTCATAGGAGGTGGCCACGCCGCGCAAGGTCTCGGCAGCACGCTGCGAAACCTCGTCCAGGCCTGCGGCTTCCACGGCCAGAGCGGGAGTGTTGGCCTTCAGGTCGGCTTCCAGCCGGTCTGCGAGAGCGTCCAATGCGGTGGCGGACTTGACTGCCCCGGCGCGATCGAATTCCATGACGTCCTCCTATCAGAGGGTGAGTGCCTGGTCCGGCGGTTCGTTGAGTCCATCGGCGGCGGCCGCCCCGACCACGGGCAGCGAGACGCCTTCGATATCGCCCACGACCTCGTTGCCGTGCGACGCGGATACCAGTTCGTCGCGCATGCCGGCCGAGGCCTCTTCGGCGCCGCGGCCCATGCCGGCCGCCATCGGCGACATCGGCATCATGCCGGGCGAACTCGCGCCCGTGGTGGTGGCGCTGCGTGCGGCCGAGCTGGCGCCGGGCTGCATCGCCGAGGCCGGATTGCCCGCGCCGTTCGTACCTGCCGCGCCCAAATTGCCCGCGGTCCGTCCGTCGACCCACGGGGTGAGCTGTCGCGCCGCCGCGGCCGCGCCCAAGCCACCGCCCAGACCGCCACCGCCGCCGCCCGCTCCGGACTTCGCCACGCTGCTCTTCTCCAGCTCCGGCTTGTTCAGCTTGTCCTTCTCTTTGGACAGGTCCGTGGCGGAGGCCGGGCTCAGCGTCTTGTGCAGGGAGACGGCCGATTGCATGCCCTGGGTGACCGCGGAGGTCAGGGTGGGGATCATCTGCATCAGCTGCGAGAGCATCTGCATCTGGTCCATGCCCTTGGGCGCGTCGGTGACCGGCACCTTCTGGCCCGTCGCCGTCATTTCCGCGCTGTGCGCGGCCACTTCGGTACGGGTCTTGGCGACCACCGCGGTGGCCTCGGCCATCGTCTCGATGGTGGCGGCGACCAGGAAGGCCTGTCCGCCCGGCAGCGACAGGAACGGCGCGGCAGCCGCGACCTGCGCCATGTATTTGGCGATGACACCGGCCATCAGGGCGCCACCGGTGAAGACCGAGCCCGCGGCGGCGGCGACGCCGGCCGATTCCTGCGCGGCCTGGGTGGCGATCTTGCCGCCGTCTTTCTGTGCCTCTTTGCCCTTGTCCGCGGCCTCGGCGGCGGCCTGGCTCTGCCACAGCTGCATCGCCATGGTGAGCGCGGTGCTGCCCAGCTGCACCGCGGTCGAGACCACGCTGGAGACCTGGGACAGCACCTCGGTCGGGTCGACGACGGGCGCGGTGGACGGTTGTGCCGCCGCCGGTTCACCGTCGGCCGCGGGCGCGGCAGCAGCTGCGGGAGCGGGGAATTGGCCGGTGCCGAAGGTGGCGGCCAGATCGGTCAGCGGCTTGGCCAGCAAGGACAGGTCGATCACCGGCAGCGGCGGCAACCCGGGCATCGGTGGCAGCAGCGGGATTTCGGGCAGCTGCGGCAGGCCCATGTCCTTGAGGACGTCGTTCACCGGCCGGTCCAGCATCGGGCCCAGCGCGCTTTCGCGCAGCATGCCCATTACCGACTGATCGACCAGGTCCGTCATCAGGATCTACCGACCACATCGATGTCGGCGCCCGAAAGCGCGTCTGTCGCTTGGTACTCGGTGGCCGCCTGCTGACAGGTGACCGCGGTCATGCCGTGCACGTAGGCGAGCTCGGCGACCGAGGTGAGGTGATTGGCCTGCGCGACCGCGAAGGAGGCGAGGAAATCCTGGCCGATCAAACCGAATACCGGAATGGCGGCGGCCATGGTGGCGGCCTGATTCACCGAGCCGGCCGTGGCGACGCTGGCGGCCATGCCGGCGCAGGTATCCGCATAGGCCCGAATCGCCTCAGGCTCGGCGGCTACATGAGGCCAGGGATTCATGTCTGTACCGTGAGGCATCGGAAACACCCTCTGCGAGAAAACGATTGGGAACTGAATCGAATCTACCGGATCATGTGATGTGTCGCGCAGTGAATATTCGGGTCGAATCTCTTAAGGGAGAGTAAATCTTTGGTGTCGCACTAGGCCTGAGCTGCGGATTCCTCGTTGAACTCGGTAATCAGCTCGCCCATTCGCCCCATCGCGGCGGCCGCCGCCCGCTGCGCGGCCGAAACCACGGCCTGCTCGAATTCACTGGGTGACATTCGCGATACCGCACTGGTAAATCGCAAGTCCACCAAGGCCCCATTGCCATCCACCTCGACGGTGACCGCACCGTCCGCCGCGCTCTCCTGGCCGCGGACCTTCGCCATATCGTCACCGAGATCGCGCAGCCGGTTCAGCGCCCGATGCGCCCGCGCCTCGATCTCGTCCATCACGGGATTCGTACTCATATCAGGCGTCCCTCAACCAGCTCTGCGGCTCTTCCTCGTACTCTTCTTCCTCGACCCACTCCTGCGCCGCGACGTCTTCCGGCTTCGGCAGCCCGGTCAGCGCGAGTGCCTGACTGCTCAGCCCCGCCTCCTGCAACTGCTCCCGGCGCGCCAGCCCGGCCCGGTTCGCCGCCTGCCGGCACAACCGCAGGATCTGATTCGCGAGCTCGGTCGGGTCCCGTCGCAATTCGCCCGGCTCGACCGAAATAGCCAGTGGCAGACCCTGTTCGGTGGTCTTCACCGAGATGGTGCCACTGATGTTCGCCGCTGTGGACATCACATCAACCCTTCATCACTCGTTGCTCAGTGTAGGTGCCGGGGCGCGCGTCATGCGCGCTCGTCCTTGATCACCCGGATCACCTCGGCGATCTCGGTATTGATCAGGGCCGTGAGGCGAGCCGGATCCGCCGCTACGGCTACCGACGGATCGTGCTCGGCCGTCGCGTAGCGGCCGTCGCCTTCCAGATCACGCCAGCGGATCCAGCGACGGACCATACCGCGTGGGCCGAAAAGCGAACTGCCCTGGGTGATTTCGATGCTCCCCGAACCGACTACGGCAGTCTGGTTAAAGCGTTCGGCGTATTCCCGGGTGCGGTCCTCGGTCAGTTCCTGCGTGCGACCGCGGCGCGGCGAGTAGTCCATATCGGCCTTGGGCACCGGCAGCACGATGCGCCCCAGCTGCCCTGGCCGGCGCTGCGGCAGCGCCTCGGCGACCACTCGCCCCAGAGCCAGTGCGTCACATGCCGTGAGCGTGAAACCACGCGCGTGCCAGAGTGTTTCGCCGGGCAGCTGGGTGGCGAGACAGCCTTTGTCACCGCGACGGGCGGCCAGCATCCGGACCACACCGCCCGGGTCCGCCGGATCCGCCGCCTCGGTGCCGGTGACCAGCACCCGAAGGTCGGGACGTGCCAGGGTATCCAGCAACCCGCGCACATCCTCGTCGAGCTCGGTCTGCTGCCGAGCTCGGACTTCGGCCTTGCGGCGCCGGAATTCGTCGAAGTCGGGGATCCGGCTGGTGACGATGAACGGGCTCGGTACCGAGCGGTTCTTCATCGGCTCCCACGCGACCACGAACTCCAGGTCGGTGAAATGCCAAGTCCTGGCGGCCACTTGCGGGTGGCTCACTCGTCGACCGTGGGCCGGGACACCACCTGCGGGGCTCCCATCGCCGCATTCAGGGCCTCTTCCGAGATGAGGCAGGACGGCGTCTTGCGCGCCTTCTCCTCGCCACCGGCATTGCGGCCCGCGGCGCCCGCCGCCCCGGGCGAACCTGGCATGGCCGAGGTCGAGGCGGCGGCCGCCCGAGCTGCGGTAGCGGCCAGCGGGGCCTGGCTCATGGCGCCCGCACGGGGGAATCCGGCGGTCGGCTTGTTCGCCTCCTTGGCCAGGCTCGCCGCGCCCTTCGCGGCGCCGAGACCGGATCCGGCTGCGCCGGAGCCGGTTCCGGTGGGCTGTGTGCTCGCGGCCATCATGGCCGGGCTGTTGGAGCTCGACGGCGACGATGCCGGGCTGGTGCTCGACGGTGACTGCAGCGCCGAGGCGGCCTGCTCGGCCAGTCCGGACAGGGAGCTCAGCGGATTTCCACTGCTGTTCGACGACGACGACGGCGTGGCAGCGGCGGACGGATCGGCGACCGGCGTCGTCGGCAGCCCCGGCCGTGGCGCCTGGAGGCCACCCAGCGGAGATCCCCGGTTCGCCCCCGGACCGGCCGGCGACGTCGGATCGCCGGGCGGCCGCGGCGGATCGTCCTGCTTGAACTCCGGCGTGGTGAGCGCGGGAATCGCGGCGGCCGAAGCCTGCACGGACGGCACATAAATCGCGTCGATCACCGCGCGTGCGTCCTCGACGATCTCCGCCAGCTGGGTGTAGCTCTTGCCCGAGATCTCGTCGTAGCAGCCCGCGTCGGTCAGGCGGTGCGCGAGGATGTAGCGCCAGCCCGCCACGTTGACCAGGCCGTCGCTCATCGACACCGTCTCGTTCGCCAGCGCGACCGTGGAGCCGATGTAGGCGCCGGTGGCCGCGTCGGCGGCTTGGCGGCCGTCGCCCTCCCATTTGCCGTCGAGGCCGTTCATCAGCGTGAACAAGGCCTGCGACTCCCGGGCCAGGGTGTTGCCGGTCCAGCTCCAGAGTTTGGCGGCGTCCTCGATCGGAGTGTTCTGGTAGCCGTCCGCGCGCATCTTGAACAGTTCTTCGGCACCGAAGTACATGCCGTAGTAGTCCTGGGTGAGGCTGGCCGGCTCGAACTTCACGCCACCCTGGGTGTAGCGCGAGGTCGGCGGGAGCAGCTTCAACAGGTCGTCGGGCTTGCTCGTATTCTTCACCCGCTCCCAGAACGCGAATTCGTCGTAGATATCGGGGGCGAACAGCTCGTAGCTGGTCATGTCGTACTCGAGTTGCTGAGAACCGTAGGAGGCCAAGCTGTCCCGGTTCGCGTTGAGCACATTGAGCTCGTACGCCGAATCCGTGTCGGCCCCGGTCAGCACCTTGCCGGCGTTGATGAACGTGGCCCGCATATCCTCGAGCACGGCGACGTGCGCGCCGAGCAGCTCCTTGATCCGGTCGCCGCGACCGTTCATCGCGTTCGCCAGGTCGGCGCCCGACAGCTTCGGCACGAACGGCTCCAGCTTGGGCAGATTCTCCTCCACCGTAGACTTCACCGCGAGCACCCGGGCGAGCAGCTCACCGGTCGCTGTCGCCAGATTCGTCGCCAGACCCGTTTCGAGCGTCAGGTTTTCGCTCTTGGCGAGTGCGTCCCAGGATGGTGGTGTGTCGACCATCGGTAGAGCTCCTTCCCGCGCACCTCGGTGCGCCCCCCGGCTACCACCGCACAGAATCGCATCGATAGGTGTGCGGCGCTAGCGAATTAGCGGCACCGAAGGTTCTCTTCACACACCGTTTCGGTGCGAGACTCGCTCATCCCTGATGGTCTGGACGATTTTCGCGATCTCCCTATTTATCGCGACGACGAACGTCTTCTCGTCGGCGGGCTGAGCGACCGGTGGCAGATCCGAGCCGATGATGTATCGGCCGTCGTCGGGCAGATCCCGCCATTTGATCTCCCGCTGGATCCGGCCGCGCGGCCCGTAGACCGAACGGCCCTGGATGGCCAGCACCGATCCGCGGGACGCGGCGACCGTATTCAGGAACCGATCGCCGGAAACCGGGTTGCCGTCGTGGTATGGGTCGTCCCACAATCCGGAGCTGCTGGTGTCCACCATCTCCTCGCCCTTGGGCACCGGGAGCTTGATACTGCCCTGCTTGCCGGCCTTCACCTTCGGCAGTTCGGCCACCACCCGGTCCGCCAACGCCAGCGGATCGCATTCGGTCACCGTGTAGCCGGCAGCACGCTCAAAAGTCCTGCCGGTCACCTGCTTCAGCACATAGCCGCGGTCGTCGCGCCGGACAGCGAGCACCCGCACCCAGCCCTCCGCGCGCTCGTACTCCCGCTCGTCGAATCCACGCACTTGCAACGCGATATCCGGCTGCAGCACCGCCTCGGTGAGCTGATCCAGGAACCGATCCTCCTTGCCCCGCCATCGTTCGCGAACGAGGTACAGGGCGCGCTCGAACTCATCGCCCGACTGCATGTCGGTGACATAGGTGAACGGACGTGGGAGCAGCGTGCCCTCGATCCGTGACCACAGCGCCATGAACTCGGTATCGGTGAATTCCCAAGTGCGGCTCACTGTTCGACCACCGGGCGGACGACCTTCGGCGCCTCGCCCAGCAATTCGTCCAGATGTGCGTCGGAATCGAGGTAGGCGGGACGCTTGTGGGCCTGGTTGGCGCCCTCGGCGCCACGACCGGCCGCGCCGGGCGAACCGGGTGAACCGGGGGTGCCGCCGGCCATCGGCGAGGCCGCCCCGGCCCGGCCGAGTGCGCCCAGACCGGTCCCCGCCGCCGTCGCCGCACCCGCGCGCGGGAACAATTTGGCCGCTTCGGTCAAACCCAATCCCTTTGCCAGAGAACTGGGGCCGGGTCCGGGGCCACCGAGCTTGGCTGCCAGGTCGCCCGGTTTGATGGGGAGGCCGGAGTTCTGCAGACCCGACATCGCATTCTGGGCGGCCTGCTGGGCAGCGGACATGGCCTCGCTCGCGCCCTTCTGCCCGGCCGCAAGCGCTTCCTGCACAGCCTTTTGCGCCGCCTCCATACCTTGCTGGGCGGCTTGCTGCGCTGCCTGCATGCCCTCCTTCGCGGCAGCCGCGGTGGCCTGCTGCTTGGCCCGATCCGATGCTTCCTTCTGCGCGGCTTCCTGCTTCTTGGCCGCATCCTTGGCGCGCTGTTCGTTCGCGGCCGCTATCTCCTTGGCGCGATCGTCCTGTTCCTTCGCACGCTTCTCGGCGGCCTCGCGGGCATCCTTGTCGGCTTTGATGCCGTCCTTGATGCGCTTCTCGTTCAGGTCCGCGATCTTCTTGGCCTGCTTCTCCGCGTCTGCCTGCGCCTTCTTCTGTGCCGCTGTCAGGCCGGGGGGCGTGCCACCGGGTTTGCCGCCCGGTTTGCCGCCGGGAGTGCCGCCTGGAGGGCCGCCGCCGGGGTTCTCCTTTGCCTTCTGCTCCGCCAGCTCTTTCTGTTCGTTCTCGTCGACCTTGCCGTCGTTGTTCTTGTCCCCGGGGATCTTCTCGTCGTCGCCGATCTTGCCGTCTTTGTTCTTGTCCCGGGGGTCGTAGATCGGGGGAACGCCGTTGAACGCTTCGGTCGGGGAAGGCAGTTTCGGCATCTTCCCGGACACGAAGTTGACACCACGCACGTAGGTCTGGCCGAACACGTGCTGGTGGTCGCTCAAGTAGTAGCGTGGGTCCTCTTCCTCCTTCGAGTAAGGCCGGAGCCAAGATTTCGTATCGACCAGGACACCCGACATGTGCTCGAGCAGGATTTTTTGCTGCTCGGCCGCCCCCGCCAGCGGATCGATGGCTAGGCGGTATTTTTCGAGTGCGGCTTTCATCGCCGCCGCGCCTTCGCCCTCCCAGATCTTACCGTCCGCCGCAGCCGGATTCAGCACGTCATTGATCTTGTTGCCGAAGGTCGAGGTCCACTCTCGGAGCTTCTCGCCCATATGTTTCCATTCAGCGGCGTCGTCGGCGATCATGTCGGCAACGACACCGCTGTCCAAGTAAAGCTTATTCTTGTACAGCGTGTCCCAGTCATAATATTGCATTTCACTGACGCCGGCCGAGAACGTCCCCGACTTGATATCGGGCTCCTTTCGATTATCCTTGATATCGAAATTGCCCTTGTCAGATCGCCCCGCTTGGTTGCTTACATAGATAGGGTTTCCATCGTCATTCTTTTTTTGTGCGCGCCCCTGCCACTGTTTGCTTTTATCAGTGTGACTACCGTGGCGATCCTCGGAGGAGCGGCCGGGAGCCTTGCCATCCTGGTATGTCGAACCTTTGAGTTCGGACTTGATCTCGTTCAGCTTCTTGTTGAGCTCCTCGACGTTCCCCTCCTCGGCGCTGACCATGTTCTTGCCCGCCGCGATGACAGAGTCGAGCATGTCATCGAGGATCTTGTGGTGCGCACCGAGGATTTGATACATGTACTCGCCCTGTTTGCCGAACGCTTTGGCGAGCGAGGAGCCCGAGGAGATCTGATCCACAGCCAGGTTGGGCACCGAACTGACCGATGTGGCATTGCCCCGCAGGGAGAACAAATTCCATTGGAAATTCGAGATCGCCTGCCCCAGATCGGCTGCCGCCTCCGGCTTGAACTTGAGCCAGCCCTTGTCACCCGAACGTTTCGCGATGTCCGGCCAGGGGTTTCCGGGTAGCTCCAGCTCCGGGGGGCCCGGGGTCCCGCCGCCGTACTCGTCTGGGTCCCTAGGGGGCATGACTCGTTCTCCTGACTATCTCCGAAACTCCGGGACTGTCACGTTCGCCTGTCGGCGAACTCGCATCCATCTTGTCATGGATCAGACCGCGCAACATCTCGACCCAGCCCGTATGCGCAAGCCGCACAACGAATCCAAGCGTGCGGTCATTATCGCTCGTCCGTTGATATCGGAACATGGTGTCCACCAAGGAAAGTGCTAAGAAACGGTTAGGGAATTTGCGGATAGCGGGCGCGGTCGATCTCGGACAGTTCGGTGATGCGGAGCTCGCCCGCTCCCCCGCAGATCGGGCAGAACCGGGAGCCCAGGCAGGTGCGGCAGCGGTGGCGGCCGGTGGGGCCGCCCTTGGTCCAGCCGAGGCCGCGGCAGGTGGGGCAGCGGCCGCGGCCGTCGCATTCGTAGCAGAGGACAGCGTCGTCGCTGAGCGTTTCCGGGGTGACGGAAGGGGGTGCGGGTGGGAGCGGTTCCTCTTTGTAGAGGGGGATGTTGGGGGTTTCGCCGAGCAGAACGATGCCGGGGTAACCCTCTTCGAAACGCGCTTGCAGGACGTAGCTCTCGCGTTCGCCGCGAACGGTGACGACCGTCGGGAAGTGCGGGTCACGCAGCACTTGGACCGTCCAGCCAGAGGCGTGTAGCGCGTTGGCGGCGCGGTCGATGCGGTGCGGATCGGGCGGGCCGGTGAGGTTGGCCAGGGCCTCGAAGCGGTAGCGAGGCGGGTCCTGCCAGTCGACCTGGGTGGGGTCGGCCGGGATGACGACATGAGCCGTCGCGCCCGGAACGACCTGGGTCGCGAACCACTGCAGCTGGGTGCGCAGGAAGTCGGCGGCGCGGTCCAGCCAGGGGCGGACGCCTTCGATCTCCGCCATTACCGTGCACCTCCTGCCGGGTTCGCGCCGACCGGACGGCGGTCCGGCCGGTACCTGATCACCATACGGTCGGTGGGCTGCGGCGGTGAGTACCTGTCCATGGCATCGGGATTGACGTCGTTGCTGACCGAGGCGTCGATGGTGAACAAGTACTCGTCGCTGCCATCGCCCCGGAACACCGTGTGCTCGGCCTCCTCGAAGGCCGCGGCCAGCGAGGGCGGCAGCACCCGATTGATCGCCAGCATGAGGCGGTCGCCCTGAATGTGGCCGCGGTCGCCGGGGGTGCCGCCGACCTTCAGCTCCGACTTGGTGTCCCACCGGATTTCGATGTGCGCGCCGGGCGCCAGGGTGCGGGGCAGTTGGCGGGCGAGAGTGTCGTAGTCGGCCTGCCCGTAGTGCGCGCTGACGTTGTTGATGACGTAGCGGGCGACGCCGCCGTTGCCGCCGAGGTTCAGGATTTCGCCCTGCAGCAGCAGATCCGCGAAGACCATGAGGGCGCCGGGTCGGGTCATCGGGCCGGCGTCGACCGCGCCGAGGTTGCGGCGGCGCTGGCCGGCGGCGGCGTAGTTCCCGGGCAGTTCGGTCTGCAGGATCAGGCCGCCGCCGGAAGTGTCCGCGGCCGGGACCAATTCGACGACGAACCCGCCGCGGCCGACGCCCACTTCCACGGTGTGCCCACCATCGACCGCGGCGGGCACCGACGGCCGCGGCTCGTACAGCACCGGATGGTTCTGCTGGGCCGGCAGGCGGTACTGCGGGCGGGGCCGGGACAGTAGATCGACGCTGGCATACCCGTTCGCGGCCTCGTGGATGACCACCATGTATTCGAGGTTCAGTCCGTAGGCTTCGGCGCCGCGGTTGGCGCGGTCGACGGCGTGGAAGAACTCGACCAGCGACATGTTCGCGTCGCCCCGGATGGGGGCGAGGTTCGGGAAGTACACCTGGCCGGTGGCGCGGTTCAGCAGGCCGCCGGTACGTTCCGGCAGCGCGGCGTAAGTGTGTGCGGCATGGCGTATCTCGGCGAAGTCGATCTCGGCGAAGATCTGCTGGATCGGGCCGGGAGTTTCCCGCACGGCCTGAATCGCGCGTTCCAGCGCGACCAGCCGCTCGGCGTGCGGCATCGGGTCGTTGAAGGCGCGCGAGATCGGGTCCAGCGCTGCGACGAATTCGTCGCCGCTGAGCACCTTCGCGTCTTCCAGTTGCTTGCGGACGGTGCTGGCCGCCGCGGCGGAGAAGATCGGATCGAACAGGCGGCGGCACTGCTCCTCGCGCATCCTGGCATTGAGCGCGAGGCCCTCGGCCATCAGCACATCGGCGGCGTGCTCACCCGTCACCTGCAGCGCGAGCGCGCTCAGGTGCCGGTACGCGGCATCGTCGAACACGGGGTCGGTCAGCGCCGTGCCGAAGACCGGGCGGTCGCGCAGGGTGCCGCCATACTCCAGTCCGATGCGGCGGGCCAGTTGCGGATCGTGTGCGGCCAGCGCCCGCGAGGCCGGGCCGCCGGGCTGCGCGATCAGGCCCAGGTCGCCGAGCACGTCGCGCAGATCCTGGCGGATACCGGCGATCAGCTTGCTGCGTGACGGATCGAAGATCGCCTGATCGAGCTGGGTGGCAAGGACTTTCAGTTCGGCGAAGCGCGGGTTCGGATGCCGGAACGTCGGGTCGGTGACCTCCCGGATCCGGGTGAGCAGCACGGCCGCGGCACGCGGGATATCCCGGTTGCGCAGACCCTCGGACAGGGTCATCTCGATGACGCCGTCCGGGCGCAGGTAGAAGCCGCCGATCGCATTGTCCGGGACCGTGCCGACCCGGAACTGGACCCGGCCGCCGGTCGGCAACAGGAACTCGTGGTTGTCACGATGCCAGGCGGTCTGCGCGGGCATGATCGGGCGGAGCATCTTCTCCACCAGCTGCCGGGCGGTCTTCGGCGTCAGCGTGCCCTCGTTCGCGAGGCGGGCGCTGCCATGGAATTCGCCGAAGCCGGAAAGGGTTTCGGGGGCGATGGGCAGCACGCTGTCCGCTGGGGACGCGGTAAGAGAACTGTCGAGGTACTCCGGTTCCCCGCCGAAGACGGTCTCCTCGGGGCCGAGGACCTCCGGGCCTTCGGTCGATGGATCCGGCACGAACAGTTTCGGCAGCGATGCATCCTCGTCGAAATACTGTGGAGTCTCGCTGTTTTGGACCACCGTCGGATCCGCCGGTGTCGTAGGCAGAATCTGGGTTGGCGGCAACGGCTTCGGTCCGCCCTGGCTCGAATCACTCGATTCCGCAGTGGGTCCCGACACGAATTGCTGTTGACCCGGCGTGGCGTCAGCAGTACCGGGCAGCGCGACACCGGGCAGCGTTTGTGCCTGCTCGTTCTGCTCCTCGGCGACCGCGCTGGTGTCGATCATGGTCGGCTCGTGGGGCATCACGGGCGTGCCAGGCACCGGGATCGCGGTCTGGGTCTCGGCCGCGGAATCCGGCCTGGCCGGGCGAAAGACGATCACCATACGATCGGTGGCCGCGCCGCCGCGGGAGGTGCTTTGCTCGGCGATCTGGAAGGCGGCGGCGTCCGAGGGCGGCAGCACCCGGTTGATGGCGAGTAGCAGGCGGTCGCCCTGGATGTGGCCGCTGCTGTCCCATTGGGTTTCGATGTGCGCACCGGGCGCCAGGATGCGGGGCAACTGCGCGGCCAGGGCGTCGTAGTCGGCGTCGTTGTAATGGGCGCTGACGTTGTTGAGGTAGAAGCGGGCGACCCCGTTGCCGGGCTGATCCGCCCACACCTCCCGGAGCTTGATGTGGTCGACACCGTCGATGACCTGGTGGCCGACGACCTCGAAACGAGTGTTGCGGTCGAAGAGCACTTCGTCCTCGAGCAGCGGCATCCCTACCGGTACAAGGTATTTCCCGGTTCGGTGTTCGATGACGAATCGGGTGTTTCCGAGGCTGGGTCTGCTGATCGATGTGCTGACGAAGAATGGCTCGGTCACCACTGCGCCCGGCCGATACTTCGCCAGCTGTTCGTCCGACAGATCAACCCCGCGCAGCACGATGCCGGGGTGTGGGGGCAGCTTCGCCAATGCTGCGGAAATCGCCAGGGAACGAGCCTCGAGGTCGTTCGCGGCCTCCGGCGTGAAACTTCCCTTATCGAGGTTGTATGTGTTGATCGCGTAGTGGCTGGTGGAGATGTAGTCGTCGAGCGCGACGACATTGGCGCTGGTCAGGGCCATCGGGTCGACCGGCGCATGCGCCACCGGCTGATCGATGTCGAACTGCCGGCTTTCGTACGCGTCGAGAAGTTCCTGGGTGCCGACTCCGTCCACCGTTACCTGACTGACCTGCGCCCGCACCAGCACATATTCGATCGTTCTGGATCCCGGGTCGGTGAGATGCCGGGCCAGCCTACGGTCGACTTCGGACTGGGAGTTCCGCATTGCCTCGATCGTGGCATCGAAATAGCCGCGGGTGCCTTCCCGATAGTGCAGCCCCTGCGCCCCGGCCCGGACTTTCAGTTCCTCGCCCGGGCCCTTTTCGGCGATGACCAGGAGCTTGACCTTGCCACTGACCCGGTCGATGATCTCGTAGACGCTGTCGAAAGCCGTGTCCTTGGTGGCTGGGTCGTTGACCTGTTCGATGTCGAAGGCCTCGGGCGGGTAGTTGTCCCGGAGCATGTGCTGGCGCGCGAGCGTGCCGAGTCCGGTGGCGCCCGGGACGCTGACCGCGGAGTCACTGTCGATCAGGGTCGGTTCGTGTGGGACCGGAGGCGTCGGGATCGCGGACTGCGTCTCGGCATTCGCGATCTCATCCTCGTTGTGGGTGATGAGCGCATTCGGGTGGGCGGCCGGGTCGGCGTCGTACACGGCGGTGGGCAACAGCGGTTTGCCGTTGGCCAGGTAGACGATCGCGGAGCGCATGTGCACGTCGAGTGACTCGCTACCGGGCACGTACTCCCGCCAGGCGCCATTGTCGACATTGAGATCGCTGACCATGACCTTGCCGTTGCGCAGCTGCCACATCGTCATGTGGGCGACGTCCATATCGCCGATCGAGAATTCCTCGAAGACCAGCATCGAGGTCGCCGGATCCCCGGGATTCATCAGGCGGTCGTAGATCCGGTCCAGGGAACCGACGAGGTCCATCCGGCCGCCCGCATACTCCTCTTCCACCTCGGTCGCCGTCCGGCCCGAAAGCTTGGCTTCGGTCGGCACGGTGACGTCGAGCCCGTTCTCCTTGCCGGTGCGCATGGTGAACATGACGCAGTCTTCGGGCTGCGACACCTGTTGCGGAACACCGAGATCGGGGGTGGTGAAACTCGAGCCTCCGTCGACGGTGCCGTATGCGGAGGCATCGCGATACCCACCGTCGTGCGGCTGGGCCGAAGGCGGCGGTGGTCCGGCCTGTTGTCCGCTCAGTGCGCTCGGGTCCGGGCCCGGCGCCGGTTCGGCCGAGCGCCCGAAGCGGTCGGTGAAGCGCCGGAAGAAGCCCTTCCGCTCGGGGCTCGGGCGCTCGGGCTCGGTGCTGCCGCGATCGGGCTCGACAGCCTTGGGTGACGCAGGATCGGCACTGGACGCCGCGCTGCCCAGCTCGGCCCGGGGCGTGCGCGACTGGATCATTCCGGGAGTGACGTGCGGCGACAACGGGGCCGATCCGTCCAGCAGAATCCGGGCGATCCGCTCGGTCAATTCCTTCGGGTCGGTGCCCGCCGTGCCTTCGAACCACCGCGCGAGCACATCGGCGGGATGTCCGGAGGTGGTGGGCGGGGCGACCCGCCAGCCGCCCGCGCCGTCGGCTTGCAGCCGCAGGACGAAGTGGTCTGCCGCGATAGGCAAGATCTGTTCAACGATTCTGCCCGGCGGCCGGGAAGTCTCGCCGTACTCGCGAATCGGCAGCGCCACCTGCCGGGTGACCAGCCGGCGGGCGGCGGCGGCCGGATGGGGCTCGGTAATCGACGGATCAGACTCGGTCATCTGGAAGCCGAGCCAGTGATAGTCGTGGACCAGCCGGCCGTTGGTATCGCCGGTGCCGAGGAACGCGGACTCCCCGAGTTGGGCCAGCCATTGCTGAATTCCGAGCTCGAAGTCGAACTCCGGATCCGTCTCACTACGCAGCCGATAGTTCAGATATTGATCCAGCATCTGGGGCGCGACCTCGTCGTAGCCCGCCGCGCGATACATGCCCTCGGCCTGCTCCGGCCGCAGATCCACGACGTCGACCGTGCCGTCGGATCGTTGTGTGACCGAATAATATTCGACATGGTGCGTTCCTCGCCAGAGCACACCGGTCCACTCAGGATGTGCGATTTCCAGCTCGTGCAAGATGTCGAGATGCCCGCCGAGTTCGGCCAGGACCAGTAGATACGGCCTACTGATGCCGACAGGGTCCCGGAGCAGGACGAAGCGATCGGCGAACGGCCCTGTCTCGAAGAGCCGTTTCCCTCCGGCGTCGCCAAGGACAAAAGCCATAGCCTGGCCGAAGGTGGCGTCGTCGAGAGCCGCCGTCGGCTCGACCGGGCCGGCCTCGGCCGCCGCGAGAGCCGCGTCGAGTGGGTCGACTGCTGCGTCCGGGGCGGGGCCGGTCTCCCAGGGCAACCGGGCGCTCAGATAGTCGTGCGCGGAGCTCGCCAGTTCGAAGGCGATCTCGGCGTCATGCAAGCCGGTCTCGGCGAGGTAGGCACGCACGGCGTCGACCCGCTCGTCCACGTCGGCGTCGGGACCGGCCGCCAGATAAGCCTTTTCGGCTGGGCCGCTGGGTACGAACCGGCCCGCGGCCCGTAGCCCCCGCAGCCAGGTGATGTCTTCCACGAACTGCCGGGCACGCGCGTCCAGCAGCGCCTCGGGGATCGCGGCGGCGCTGTCCGGCTCCGCCACGGCGGCGTCGGGAGTTGCCACACCGGACTCTTCCACCGGCGAAATACCATGTGCGCGATCCCATTCCGCGGCGAAGAAGCTCTCCAGATCGAGACCTTCGAGCAGCGGTCCGTGCTCGGCCAATCCCCCCCGGACCGCCCGAACGGCAGCCCGGTAGGCCACCGCCTGCACCGCCGAGTTCGGCACGTGCGCTTCGCTGCCGAGCCCCTCATAGTTCGATTGCACCTGGTAGGCGTTGCGCAGCAGGTTTTCGGCCCGGTCGTAGGCGGCGTTGTAGACGCGCTCCAGCGAGTCGCCGGCATAGCGGGCCCGGTTCGGCGTCTCGCGCAGATGGTGCAGCCGGCGGGCCGCGGCCTCGGCGTGCTGAACGAGCATCCCCTGCACGTAGTCGTCTCGCGATTGCGTCAACCCGGCCAGCGCGTCACTGGATCCCGACTGCGCCTGCTCCGCGAGGTAGGCCGCCGCGACCAGTTGACCGGCCCGCACCCGGCCGCCGAGGCTGAACGGCAGCACGATTGTGTTGGTGGTGGCGTCATAGCCCAGTGTGCGCGGGAGGTCGCGGCGGCCGTCGGTGGCACCGGGCCGATCGAAGCTGAATCGCACACGCACCTGCAGTCGCTCCAGCGTGCGGAGGGCAGCGCGACCCGCCTCGGTCTGCTCCAATCCCCCTCGAGCGGTTCGCATTTGGTCGGCCGCGAGATCATCCAGCGAGGGCAACGCCTGTCGATCGGTGATCCGCAGATCAGCTTCCGGCACCTCGATGTGCTGGCGCGGCATGCCGTTGATGTCGCTGATGGCGTGGTCGATCGCCGCACGGCGCGCCTGTGCCTGTTGCCACAGCTCGGTGAGCTCGGTCAGCGCACCCATCTGCTGTCGCAGCGCCGGGCTCCAGTTGAAGGGCGTCACACCCTGGTAGGCGCCGTTGATCGCGCGCACGGCGTGGCGCAGCTGCCGGACCAGATCGCTGGTGGCAGGCGCCGCCCAGACTCCGTCGGCGGGCAGAGTGATCCGGCTGTACACCTGCTCCCAGACCGTCTCGAGGGCTTCGATCTCCCGGCCTAGCGCCAAGTGCTCCCGCATCAGCCGTTGCCGTTCCCGAACCTGCTCTACGGACAGCTCTATGGCACCAGCGCTGTGCTGCCGTTTCTCCCACTCGTGTTCGATGGCAGCGCGCATATCGGCGTCCTCGATCGCCAGCAGAGCTTCGACCCCGGCCTCCCGGCGAATGCTGGCGGCATCGGCGTCCGGCGCCACCAGTGCACCGTTGTACGCGGCACGGTAGTGAGCGAACAGCGCTTCCTGGATGCCCGTATCGAATTCGTCGGCGCCGAGCTGATCGGTGCGGGCGAAACCGGCCCGTACCTGCTCATCGAACTCGCTACGCCAGCCGATCGCGGTGGCCTCCGCACGCATCCACTGCGACACGAAGACGTCGCGTTCCATCCGCTGGATCAGCATCGGCTCGGTCTCCACCGCCCCGGCCGCGATCGCCTGCACGCGCGCCGCTTGCTCCAGCACCTTTTCGGCGATGCTGATCAGACCCCGTGGCGGCGGAATTTCCTGATCGCTCACGTCGCCAGGGTCGTCATCGCGAGGATTCCTGCTGGGCTCGGTGGTACTCACCATGATCGTACGGAGGCGTCCGTTGAAGGCGTCTCGATCACCGAACCGAACCTGTGCACCGGCGTTGTGCAGGACCTCCATGGCTTCGCGGCCGATCTCGGTGCGGGCCAGCAGCGCCCATACCGGGTGAGCGGCGGCGGCGGACGGGCCGATGACCGGCGGACCCAGTAGCGGGTCGGGCGCCTGCGGCACGCGTTGGATCCGGTGGGTTCGCGGCGCGTCCTCGAACACATCCGAATCTGGTTGGGCCGGATCATGATTCGACGGATCTTTGCCGATCCGCAGGTCATCGGCGGGCAGCGGAGTGTTGGGATCGCCGACACCGGTGACGACCACACCGTTGCGCCACACCACCGCGCGGGTGACCGCGGTTTCCGCGCGGGAACCATTGACCAGGTCGAGCAGCGCCTCGGCATCGGGCCCGCCGTGGTATTCGAATTGCCGGCCGTCGACCTCGAATATGTTGTTGCCCAGGTACTTCAACGCGTACGCGTGCGCACCGATCCCGGTCCGCCCGTCTGGCGTGGTGCGCTCGTCCAGCACCCAGGCGATCGCACCCGGACCCGCGCGATCGATCATGTTCTGCAACAGATTCGCGTGCGCCCCATGCGGACCGGCGGAATCGAAACCCTCTGGACGCGCACCGCGCAGCAGCGACCGGACCGCGCTCCAGGCCCGCCCGAACGGACTCTTGGTCGCCGGATCGGGCAGGTCGGCGACATCGCCCTGATCCGCGACCACTCCACCCAGCGATCGGTCCACGCAGTCGGCGATCGGGAGCGCCGAATCCTGCTGTGCTGCACGCAGTCCGAACTGTTCGGCAGCCGCCCGGTACAGCGCGCCCACATCGCCGCTGCCACTGGGGAAGATCGCCGGGTCGACCATCGAGATGCCGGCCATCCGCATGCCCTGCACGATCTCGTACAGCGAGTGATGGTGCGGAAGCATGAATGCCGTTACCGCACCGACGAAATCAGCGGTCGAGACGCCGCTCGGTTGCAGCCAATCCAGGCGCACCATCATCCGGGTGGCGGTCCCGGAAACCCCGGCGGCCACCGGCATGCCGCTTTCCGCGGCTTGCTGGAACCACTCCAGGTCCGCTCCGAAATTCACCAGCGCCACACCGGGCCGCCAGGGCAGCGGGACGGTGTAGATGTCGGGGTCCAGAGTCAGTGCCGTCGCGGCGTCGACCACCCGCTCGAGACGGTAGACCAGCACACCGTCGACCACCGCGTTTCCGTCGGCGTCACGTACCCGCCCCCGCGGGCCGTACTGGTATAGCGGAAGCGCATAGCGGACACTGGGATCCTCAGCCTTCAGCTGGGCTTCCAGAGCGTTGATGTCGACCCGGCGGCGATCGTCGCGCGGTAGTTCGCGGCCGGGATCCAACCGGTCCTTGCGAAGGGCCTCGAGATCGTCGGGCACCGCCTCCAATTCCCGTTGCGAGAGCGGCATTCCCATCAGGGCCCAGTCGTGCACCGTGAGGTGACGGCGCAGTGCCTCCTCCTTCGTGCGGGGCGGGTTGTCCTCGCGGCTGCGCTCGTACTCGCCGAGCAGCTCGCGGACCTCGGGGGTGTCCGCGACCTGGTAGCTGACATTGCGCAAATCCTCGGCCACGATGACCTCGCCGGGCTTGGCCGCTACGATCCGGGCCCGCATCTGCGCCAGCGCGTCCACGTTCAAACCGAGTTCCGCCGCGCGGGCGGGACCCAGTCCGGGAATTCGGTTACTGCCCGGCTCCCACCCCGGCTCGTTGAGCAACTTGGCGATGCCGTCATTCATCGTGGTGCCCGCCGGGTGGTCCAGCTCGGCATTGCGGATGGTCGCGTTGAGGATGGCCGACATCAGCTCCCGCAGATTGCCGTCCCGGCGCAGTTCCGCCAGCGACACCGAGGGCAGCACCATCCCGCCCCACAGCGGATTCTCGTGCGCGTAGAACGCGGCGTCGATCTGCGCCGGGGTGGCATCGGGATGCAGCCCCACCAGCACTTCGCGCAGCCGATCCAGCACCGCGAGCGCCGCCTCCCGGCTCTGCGGCCGGTTGTAGAGCATCCGGGCGAGCTCCAGCTCGTCCTGCATGCGCCGCTGCCGCCAGGTCGGATCCGGTTCGGATGTCGGATCCTGATGTGGCGCAGCATTATCCGGCGGAATGAACCCGTGCCCACCGTCGGGGACCGCAGTCGGGTCGCCGGTACGAGGAACCATCCGACCGGTGCGCGGATCGTGCGACGCCGCATCCTGAATGCCGAAACCTGTTGTCGCCGACTCGGATCCGGCGCGTGTCGGCACCGGCGCGGCCTGCGGCGGGTTCGGCTCGGCATAGACATGGACCAGGCTGCCCTGCTGGTTGACGGCGATGACCTCGATCAGACCCGGCACCCGGGGTTCGCGTCCCAGCCGCGCAGCCAGCTCGGCCGGTGTGATGGTGCTGTTGGAGAGGTTGACCACGAACCGGGCGGCCTGGCTTTTCCCTACCTTCTCCGACAAACGGACCATGACCGAATCGATCAGGTTTGTCCGTGGCGCATAGTGCTCGAAAATCCGGCCCTCGACCCGATATTCCGGCATCGTCCAACCGGGGGCATCCGGGTTCTGTTCGACCCGGAAACCGGCCTGGGCCAGCAATTTCGCCGCGTCGTTCGTCAGCTTCAGCTGTGCCTTCGTGACGGGATCCGCGTTCTCGTGAACGGTGGCGGGGCGCCCCTCCGGGCGGGCGTCGTCATCTGGCGCCTGCGAAGGCCGAGTGAACGCCTCGGGAGCTTCGCTGACGGTCGCACCGGGCAATGGGCCTCGATACAACCACTTACTCCGACGCAACCTCGCGTAGAGGATCTGTTGCGCTTTAGTCGCCGTCGCGGGATTGCGCCGGACCGCCGCGTATGCCTCGGCATAGGTTTCGTTCCTGCTCGAGCTGCCATCGGCCCTGAAGCAATAGCCGGTGAACTGGACTTTCAGCCACAGCCGGAAGAACGTTGGGAACCCATTATCTGCGGCCTCCGCGCCGATTGTGGCCACCAACTCCGCACGGCAGGCTGCTTCCAGCTCTTCCAGCGCCTCCGACCAGTCCGCATCGAAAGCCTCCTCGGTGAGCGCGCCGCCGGCCACGGCATGCATCGCGTGTCCGATCTCATGGGTCATCACCGCCCGCACCGGCGGGTCGGCTGGGCCGACCGAGAAACGACATGCCACGTTCTCCTCCACCGCCAGGCGGAGCAGATCCGGGTTGATGGCGTAGCGCTCATTCAATGTGAGAACCACTGCGGTGGAGCGCATCCCGGGTCCATATTGCGACAGATAGTGCGTGGCGCCGAGGACATGATCCCCGAGCGGGGCGATATCGATCGCGACGATATCGAGCTCCGGATTGGCGAGCAGTTCGTCACGAACCGTCTGCACATATTCCCGGAAGGTGTCGATGCCGACATCGGGGATGACGGCGCTCGAGGCGCTGATATTGAACTCGGTTGCGAGCTCACCGGCCAGTGCCAGCGCCTCGCGGCGCTGCTCGGCGAACCCGGGATCGGTGGGTGCGGACGCATCATACGGAGTGCGACGGTGCCATGCGGCGGCCTCGCGCTTCAGCAGGTCGAACAACACCTGCTGGCCCTCGCCGGCCCGACTGCCGCCGATCGGGTCGCCCTGCACGGCCTCGAACGAATCCGACAAAGCCGAAGGGACATCGAGGGAATTGGCGTCCTCAGTGTGGAACTGGATCGGGCGGAACTGGCGGCGCAGCCACGCCTCGAACGGCACAGCGCTCTGGTAGTTGTCCGCGTGATAGCGGCGCAAGGCGTCCATCGCGTGAGCTTCGGCGCGCCACCGCCCGGCGTAGACCATCGCTCGACCGAATGCTTGGACAGTAGCCCGATATACGTCTCCTGCAATGAGATTCGGGCCCGCGGCGAAATCTGGGTGCATCATGATCCGTAGCGTGGACACCTCTCGACCGAGCCTGGGGTCAATGGAGACAGTGTTGCCGGGGTCCTCGTCCACCAGCGGGACGCTGATGGCGCCCAAATCGATCTCCGGGTGGTCGGTCAGCATGTCGTGCACCGCCTGCACGAACTCCCGGATCCGATCGAGGTCGATATCGGGACGGTGGAACATATACACGATCAACTTGGGGTGATACGCGTACAACAGCTCCTCGAGTTCGGGCGCATCGCGGGCCGCGCGCACATCCCATGTCGGCAGCACCTTCGGGCTCGGGGCTGCGTCGCCGTCGGCCGGCGTGAAGACAGCCGAGACCGCCTTGCCGGTTCCGTCCGCCAGAACAGAGAAATCCCAGACGTCACTGTCGCGATGCAGCATCTTCAGGCCAAAGCCCCGAGCGGGGGCCCCGCGGGCCGGTGGGTGTTCGGGGTTGTTGTCGAAGACCTGCAGCACCAGCTGACCGGTGCCGGGGAGCACCCGCACCGCGATGCGCACCGGGCCGGTGCTGTAATCGAGCGCGTTGGCAATCACCTCGCTGGACAGCTCCCACAGGTTGTCGCGCTGCGGAGCATCACCCCAGTGCAACGCTTCGAGCTGGCGGTAAACCCAGGCACGGCCATCGCCTGGGTGCCGGGACAGATCCTGTTCTCCCACCGTGGTTTCGGCATGCCCGCCGGGATGCCCGAGGAAGGTGGCGCCGGTTTCGGCCAGCCACGGCAGGAACACCGCTTCATGCAGCTCCGCGAAAGCTTCAGCCATACGGTGCAGATCCGGGCCCGGCTGGAAATCTCGATTCTTGGTGTAGATGCCCGCGTAACCCAGGTCCAGGTTCTGGTACGACATCGTGGTGCCGTCGGGGCCACGGGTGATTTCCAGCGTGACACGGCCGGAGACACCGCGAACGAGGTCGATCGACATCGTCACCGAGAGGGTCTCGGTCGGACCCGCAGCGGATTCGGTGCGGACCAGGTCGACGTTCTCGACACGGGTCGAGTAGCCGGTGCGGTATCCGGTCAGCAGCTTGTGGGCCTGCTCGCCGCCGCCGTCGAGCAACTCCTCGACCGAGATCGACGGCGCGTCGGGGTGTAGCAGGTTGAGCTCGACAGCATCGACCATGAACTGGATGGCGTCGACATCCACGTTGTGGCGGGCCAATTCGAAGCGGAGTTGCGCGGCGAACCTCGGGTCCTCGCTCGCCGCCATGAATGACGCACTGAACGGGTTGACCGCGATCAGCTTGCCGTTGACGATCTTCCATTTGCCGAACGCGGCCGGGCCCTCGCCGATATCGCTGTAGGTGCTGTAGAGGGACGCATGCTTCGAGCTCGGTGAAGTCCGGAATCCACCGTTGCGGTCCATGATGAAGAAGTCGCCATCGGGGTCGACGGTGTTGTATAGCACGTCGCCCGGGCCGCGGAAGAGGCCGTCAGCACCCAATACGGGGGTCCGGAAGTCCGTTCCGCTGGACTTATGTGGCTGGTAGGCATTGGGGTGGGTCGGCGATGCGACCTCGTATTCGTCCTGGGTGGGCACGGGACCCGCCAAAAGTTCCGGTGCGCGCTCAGGTGCGGCAACCGGCACGGGATCCGGTGCGGCAGGCGGCTTCTCGTCGAATTCGAACCACACCGTCTTGCCGCCGGCGGCGTCGCCGCGCGCGGCAGGCGCAACATCGCCGTCATCGATCAGGTCCCACCCGGACCGATGCGTCAGTGACTTCAGCTGCGCGATGCCGGTGCGGGCATCGGCCGGCGGCTCGATCGGCAGTTGCCAACTGCTATCGGTCATTTCGACGCTGATGAGCCGGTCGCCGGTCGCACCGGACACCCGCACCGCGAGCACGCCGTCACCGAGGGTGTGGGTGCGGGTGTTTCGGGCCAGCTCCTCGGCCAGCATGCCCGAGATGCTCGCCTGCTCCGGCACCGCCCAGCCGGGGATCAGCTCCGGCGTCAACCGGCCCGCCAGCTCGGCGTCGGCCGGATTGTCTTGCCGCACCGGCATTTCCAGGTCGATAAAGCGGGTTTCCGCGGTGCCGCTTACGGCGAGGACAATCGCAGTCTCGCTACCGGTTGGCGTGATCTCCACCCGCAGCCGCCCGCGCACCGGATCGCCGAACGCCTCGACCGTCACCCGGCCACCGTCGTCCAGCACGGTGCGCACCAGTGCCGCGGCGATCGCGTCGACCTCGGCGTCACCGCGCACCCCGGTGGCCTCCGACACCTCGGACAGCGCAATAGCGAGGTCCTGCTCCGGCCCTTGCGCAGCCGGTTCCGCGGTACCGGTTTCGGCGAAACCGTCGAAGACCGCCTCTGCCGCCCTGAGGCGCATTCGGGTGTAGAGCAGGCGCTGGGCCTTGGTCGCCAGCTCGGGGGTGAGCCGTACCGCGGCGTGGGCCTCGGCGTAGGCCTCCGGCGCAAACAGGGCACCGTCGGGTTTGAGGCTGTAACCGGTGAGCTGGAGCCGCAACCACACCTTGAAGCGGTCGGACAGCGAAACGCTCACCGTCGCAACGGTTCCGATCACCTCCGCGGTTTCGGCGACGTAAAACTTGGCCAGCGCGTCGATCACAGCTGCCTGGTCGGCCTGGCGGGCAGCATGCGACGCGAGATCGCCCGTTGCCTCGTGCAACCCGTGACCCAATTCATGGGTGATCGTCGTACGCACCGGCGCGTCGGCCAGACCGGCCAGGAAACCAGCCGCAATCTGCTCGGCGATAAGGCGACGGTGCAGGTCCGGATTGATGGCGAAGCGCTCGTTGAGCACGATCACCACCGCAGGCCCGTCCTCGGCGTTTTCACTCCGCAGCATGTGGGTGTGCGCGGCGACATGATCCTCGAGCGGGGCGATCTCGATGGCGACCAGTTTGATCCAGGGATGCGCGTCGAGCTCGTCGCGGATCGTCTGCGCGCATTCGCGGATGGTGTCGAGGCCGACATCGGGGATGCCGAAAGACGGTGCGCAGACCCGATAGTCACGCTGCAGGCCGTCAGCGATGGCCAGCGCTTCCCGCCGCTGGCGCGCGAGTTCGGGATCGGCCGGTTCGCCGAAGTCGTGCGGGGTGCGGTTGTGCCAAGTGGCGGCCTCGGTTCGCAACAACTCGAACAGGACGCGCTGGCCATCGGTTTCGGGAGCCAAGAACGAATCCCGCAGGGCGGTAAGCGCAACGAGTTGACCATCGAAGCCGGAGGCGAAGGCCTCGGGCCGGAACTGGCTTCGCAACCAGTCCCGGAAGGGGACGTCGCCCTGATATTCGTGCTCATGGAATTGCCGCAACGCATCCATCGCGTGGGCTTCGGCGCGCCAGCGTCCGGCGTACACCATCGCGATGCCGAGAGCGTGGATGGTTTCCGAAAAAACCACTCCAGGAGAGAGATTCGGGTCTAGGGCATGTTTCGCGTTCAACGTGAGCAGTTCGGTGAACGGAATCCGATCGACGCCCAGCTTGACGCTGACAGCGGGGTCGCTATCGTAAGGCTCCGTGCCAATGGCGATCCCGCGCAGGTCGATCTCGGGGTATGCGGTGAGGATAACGTGCACTGCCTGCGCGAACTCCCGGGCCCGTTCGATATCGATTTCGGAGTTCCAGAACGGCAGATCGAGGTAAAGCCCGGGGTGGTGTGCCTTCAGCATCTTGTAGAGGTCCAGGACGGAGACCGCCTTGCCCACATCCCATTCCGACACGTCGAGGCCGCGCCGATCTCCAGAGTCCGGTGCGGACGGCACCGGCACGGGATGCGTTGCAGCAGGCGGATTTTCGTCGCTCGGTCGCGCCGCGGACTCGTCGGCGCCGATGTTGTGCGCGGGGCGCGCCGAGGGGTCGGACGGGTATAGCAAAGTGGAGCGCTCAGCGTTCCCGTTCGCATCGAAAGCCATGGCGGACAGGGCAACCGCGCCGGGGCGGGTGGAACCCCACTGGTAGGGCTTCCAGGTCTTGGTGCGCGGATCGAACTCCATGATCTGGCTGCCGCGCATCGCGATGACATAGGCGTGGGCGCCGACGCCGTACTGGTCGGAGTCTTCGTATTGTTCGACGACCAGGATTTCCGACGCCGGGTCCTTGGGGTCGAGCACGCGCAGCGCGGCTTCGTCGCGAGAGCCGAGGGGGACGAGCCGACCGCCGCCGTGCTCCTCAGACGTCTCCGCGCTGCGGCCCGCCAGACCCGCCGGCTTATCGAAGGCCCGGATGGTCTTGCTCTTGGTCGATCGGGCGATTTCGCCCAGCGAGTTGTCGACACAGTCAGCGTCCTGGTCGGGGTTATGCACGTGCGGGACGTCGGTCGGCACGGCAGTCTCGGTGCCATCGGAGACCGCTGATTCGGGGGTGACGGCGTCGTACCGGCCCGTGCCGACTCGCGCGATATTCCACAATCCCTCAGTGGGCGTGTGCGTTTCGGGGTTGGCGAGTCCGAACCAGCGCAGGTGCGCCGCCTCGGCGAGCCGGCTCACCGCCGCGGCGGGCAGGGCTGTCCGCGGGATCTGCGTACTGCCGAGCACGCGACCGTCGAAGCCGGCGAGCAGCTGTAGGCCCAGCCGCTGCACGAACCAGGACGGCCCGACAAAGAGCTGGTCCGGCTCCAGACCAGTCTCGGCAGCCCGTGGCGTGTCGGCCAGCCGTGGCGGATCCAAGGACTGGACGGACGCGATGTCACCGGCCAGCGCGCCGCCTGCGAGCGCGTCCTTGGTTACCGCGACATCGGTGTGCATGGCCACAATGTGGTTCTGCGGCATGGCATTCGGATCACTCGACACAATGCTGTCGTAGGCGCGGACCGCGTTGTAGGCGGCGATCCGATCCTGCAGGTTCAGCACCGGATCCCCCGTGCGGAAACCCACCTCGGCGATCACCGCGACCGCGCTGCTGCCGTGCAGGACCGCCGCCGCCTCGTACAGGTTCACCATCGAATAGAGGTACTTTTTCGCATCGGTCAGGTTGGTTTCCCCGAACTGCACCCACAGCACGTGATCGGCGGAATCCACTGGGCCGACGCTGAATTCGGCCAGCGCCCCGCCCGCGATCAGGTCTCCGCGATACGAGCGGATCTGCACCTGCGGCGGCACCAGCGGCGCGCGCACCTGCGCCGCCAATTGCTGGCCACGGAACAGCGCCTTCCACATGAGACCGGCGTGCGCCACCCGGATGGAATCGCGCTCGCTCATCACCGGCCGCGGCGAGGTGTTGGCCCAGTCCAGCAGCCCGCGCAGCAGCCGCTGATGGCCCACATCGCGGGCATCCGCGGGCAAGCCCACCCCATTGCCGATCGAATGCGGGTGATCGTACAGCATCGACAGCCGCTGCTGCGGGGTCAGACCGTGCCACCACTGGGCCCGCTGCAGCGCGGGCTTGGGACCGGCGGTGCTGGCGAGCTGCGCGTTGGTGTCGCCACCTTGGCCGCCGTAGCCGAGGAGGGTCTCCAAGGCATGGACCGCGTTGGCGCTCTCCTCCTCCGCCGGGACCGGGCCTTCCAGCTCGTGCAGCACCCTCCGATAGTCGAAGTCGTCGAGCTCGGGGCCGTCGGGTGGACGATGGAACGGAGTTCCGGGCGGGCCGTCCGGGTAGCTCACCCCGATCTCGTCGGCGAAGTTCGGTTTGGTCGTATCGGTGGAGTCCAGGTCGGGCCGGAGCGCGGCGCTCGACTGCCAGCCCTGTGGGTCCTCGGTCACGGTCATGCCCAAACCGGCGGCGATCAGCGCGAGCTTGTGCTGGGTCGCGTTCGGGATGCGGGCCTGGACGTCGACGAAGCCGTGGTGGCGGTTGATCGGCTGTGGACCGGCCGCGGCTCCGGCCATCCGCTGCGCCCCGAATTCGGCGATCGACATGCCGACGCCCAAGCGGCTCAGCAGGATTTGACGCAGGCCCGGCGGACGGCCACCCTCCCAGGCGACCAGATCACCGGACGGGGACACGACATAGACCGGGGCGCCGAGGCTTTCGGCCTGTTCGGTGGCGGTGACGAAATCGGTGACGTCGTCGAGTTCGGCGGCGACAGCAGCGGCGAACCCGAGTTCGCCGACGGAGCGAATCGGGCCGGTCCCGGCCGGTTCGACGAGTGCGACGGCTGCGACGAGCCGGGCGTGGGTAGCGGCGCCGGAAAGGCGGCCCGCCAGGAACCGTCCGCCTTTTCCGGCGGCGGTGATGACGGTTGCGCCCGTGCCATGCCCGATAAGGTAGTTCAACGGCGACGCACCGAGGGTCCTGCTCATCTGGAACCCGGCGAGATCACGCAGTAGCAGGTCACCGGCCTGTTGGGTGCGCGCGGCCACGGTCTCCGGGCGGACCCCGAGGTCTTGATCGGTGCCGATCCAGGCGATCACCGCGGCCGGAACCTCGCTGGGCTTTTCCCGGTTTCGTAGCGTGCGGGTGGTGACGTCGTAATGGTTACGCGCCGCGAGCAGCACTGGATCCAGGCCGCGCACGGTGGTGCCCGCCTCAGGCACGATCCAGCTCACCGACTGAGCCTTGCCGAGGTCACCGTAGGCGATAAGCGCCCGACCTTCGCCGTAGGACAGCAACTGGACCTGCGGCGGAGTCAAGCTCCGATGCACGGTCTGCGCCAAAGCCTGTGCGCGCAACAATGATTGCGCGCTGGCCCGCAGGTCCGCGAGCCGCGCCCGCTGGGGCCGAGTCAGCTCGTTGTCCGCAATGGTGTTGAGCTGGCGCAACTCTCGCGCGATGGCGAGACGGTTGGCGTAGTCACGCAGGGTGGTGCGCTGCTCGTCGCGCACCGTCGGCACCTCGGCGTCCAGGCCGTCAGCGTTACCGATGACCTCCGGGTAGACCACCAGCAGCAGGTCCCGCTCGGACGGGGTCAGCGCTATCCAGAACACAGTGTTCTGGAAGGTCAGGTCGCGCGTATCGCCCACCAGATCCGACGACGGCTGTTCCGGGTGTAGCAGTGCCGCCGTACCCGGGAACTGGGCGCTGGACGCATGCCTGGCCAACAGCTCGTCCGCGCGAGCGCGATCGGCCTCGGTGAAACCGGGATCGGTCGGGAACAGACGGCTGTCGTCCGGATCGATCGGGGCCACCGAGTCCATTCGGGCGATCCGGCTGCCGGTGCGAGTCGCCACGTCGATGTGGTGTTCGGCGTTGGGCTGCAACGGTTTACCGTCGACGCCGTAGCCGATCGCCGTCGTGAAGGCGACGTCCGGCGTGGACTCGTTCCGGGAGTACGGCCGCCAGGCGCCGTCGTCGACATTCGGGTCGCTGATCATGACCCGGCCGCCCGCGCGGACCATCGTCCCGTTCTCGTCCACGTTGGCCATCAGGAACATATGGGCGGGGCCGGAATACCCGTAGTAGTGCACTACCACCAGCGCGGCGGTCATCGGAGCCTTCGGATCTGCGAGCTGGTCGGCGAGCGCCTTCCGATCGTCGTGCACTCGCAGGCGGCCACCCGCGTAGAACTCCGCCTGATCGGCGGTGCGTCCGACCAGCCCGGCGGTGTCGTCGGGGACATCGACCTCCAGGCCCAGGTCGTCGCGTCCGGTGGTCAGCGACAGGTCGACGCAATTGCCGATATGCCCGTCGTACCGGGTACCCAGGGGCGGCTCGGAATCCCACTCGAATTGTTCTTCCAGAACCGTTTCGGCGGTGTCGGAGCCCAGGTCCGGGCCGAGCTCGACGATCCGGCCGTTCGCGGGATCGATCGGCATGTCGATGGTGGTGCGGGATTCCAGCGGCGTCGGATCCGCGATACCAGGACGGTGCTCGTCGAAGGTGAGCTCATCGGCCTTGCCGGCGGCGATGCGGCCGAGGTTGATAAGCGCTTCGGTGTGGGCGCCGGTGCGCGGGTCGAAGTCGAAGTAGCTGCTGTGCACCATCTCCTGGCTGACGTAGTCCGCGGCCGAAGAGATTTCCGCGGCCACTCGCTTGGCTCCGAAAGCCGCCGTCGCCGGGTCCAGGCCGGTGCCGCGGCCGGGGTATCGGCCCTGGGCACCGGGTTCGTCGGCGCCCAACCAGGTCTGCTGATCCCGGGAAGCGGCTGCGACATAGACGTTTTCGGCGTCGATGCCGGTCTCGGCGGCATGCGCGAACGGAACGCCCGCCGAGCCGACGATGACGAGATCGGTGACCTGGGCGTGGCCCGCCGGGAGGCTGGACCAGGCGGTAGCGGCGACCAGTGAGCCCGTGTCGTCCAGGCCGAAGACATGCATCTGTGGGGCGGGCGTGGACTCCTGCGCGCGCAGTGCGTTGATCGCGGCGATATCCCGGGCCAGCAGCTGGGCGTCCGCGGCCACAGAGTCGCCGTACCCGCGCCAGGCCACCACCGCGTACTCGCGTTCCGCATCAGCCATGGTCGCGGCGTCGAACAGCAGCGTCGCGGGGATCAGGTTGTCCGACTCCCTGGTGTCCGCCGCGACGGGGACCGACACCATGGTGGACACCGAATCCGCGGTGTCGAGGTCGCCGACGACCACGACGGTCCGCAGTTGTCCGTCGAGTGCCGGCTCGTAGGTGCGTAGCCGCACCTCGGGGAAGCCGACCAGATCCTCGCTGACCGCGGCCATCTCGTGCATGTCGTAGGTCAGATCGGTCAGCGACTTCAACAGCTTCTCGGCGCCCGGATTCAGCGCGGCCTGGTCCGCGAGCGCACTCCGGTCGTGATCCAAGAGGCCCCGGTTGACCTGGTCGCGCAACGACTCGGGAATACCGTCGGCCATGCCGATTTCGCGCGGCGCCAGTTTGATCAGCGCCGCCTGCTCGGCCGGATTCAGCGCGGCCCACCACTGTCGGTTGCGGGTGGCGCGGTCACCGCTCTCGCCGATCAGATCGGAGTAGTGCCCGGCGTGCAACAGGATGCTCGGATCGGCGTCGGCACCCAAGCGGGACAACGCGTTCCGGACCAGCAACTGCTCGTCGACAGTGCCCTCGGGGGGCATCCAGAGCTGCGGCTCGACCGCGTTGTCGGCAGGGAGCGACACCTCCGGCGCGGCAGACAACGCCGGCGCGTCCGCGCTCTCGTGCGCGACCGTGACGACGGTCAGGATCCGCTCGTCCTGCACGATGAACCGGCCCGACATCTTCCGCACCGGCGGGCCGGACAGGGCGGTGCCGTCCCTGGAGATGTCGACCTCGAAGGTGCCCTGAGTGCCGGTGGCGTCGATAGCGAAGGTGAGCAGCGCGTCCTGGAAGCTGATCTTCGAGCCGGTCAGCTGGAACCAGGCCTTGTACACGGCTTCCTTGGCGGAGAAGAGGACTCCGTCCCAGTGCACACCGTTGCTGACACCGACCTTCGCGAGCCAGACCTGCTCCTCCGGCCGCGCGATATCCTGCCGCGTACCCGGCAACAGCGACTCGTTGCGATCCGCGTCGATCCCGACCGACCGCACTCGCGTCGCATCCGCCACCACGGCGGCGTAGTAACCCTGCATGTGGGTGATGGCGCCGACCACACCCGACGGCCACAGCGGCTCGCCCTTGGGGCCACGGAGAATCGGCGCATCCGGGGCACCGAGATCGTTCAATGCGACGTGCGCAGCGGTGCGGGCGTTCGCCGAATTGACCGCCCCGACGTTCGCCGGATCACGGACCTTCAGTGCTTCGAGTTCCGCGGGCAGCAGCTGCGCCATCGGATCCACGCCGACGATTTCGATGCCGTGCACCCCGGTGCCGGCCATCAGGGCACCCAGCGTGCCCGGCACCGGCTGCGGCGTCGGCAGCATCGGAACCGTCAGTTTCGCCACATACTCGGCCAGTTGCCGGACCGTGTACTCCGGCCGCCCCATCACCTCGGCCGCCTCTGCAGCCGAATTGCCCTCGACGACAAGCAGTTCCACCATCGTGCGCTCGTCAAGGCTGAGCTGGCGCAGCACGGCGGGCACCGCACCCGGGTCCAGGCGATGCAGTTGCCGCAACTGGCCCAGCGGGTCACCGTACCTGAACGCCTTCGGTCGCCCGTTCTGCGCCGCGACGGCCTCGGCCAGCGGCCGCTCGAGTAGCTCAGCCACCTCACGATGCCGCTGCTCGACCTCAACCGGGGTGAGATCCAGCTTCGCGGCGATGTCTGCGACCGAACGGCCGTGCAGCACACTGAGTTCGGCGAAGGCGGCGGCATCGGCGGGCAGTGCACGCACCGTCTTGCGCAGTGTGTAGAAGTACTCGGCCTGCGCGACCTGGATCGCGGCGGGAGTCGAGGGCCGAGGCGGGGGCGCACGGTCGGCATTCGACTCGTCCGGGTCGGTGGAGCCGATGTCGAACTGTGGGTGGGCATCCGGGTCGGCCGGGAATTCGGCGATGTGGCGCAACGGGTTTCCGGATACGTCGAAGCCGATGATGGAAATAGCCACCGTCGCCTTCGGCGCTGCTTCGCCGCGGACATAGGGCCGCCAGGCGCCGTTGTTGTCGTTCAGATCCCGCATCATGACCTGGCCGTTGCGGTTGGCCATCACCCAGGCGTGCGCACCGATATTGTTCGCTTTCGGGGAGGCGTAATGGTCGACCATGATGGCGATGGACAGCGGGTCGTCCGCGTCTGCCAGCCGATCGTGCACCTCGTCCCGGCTGTCGACGCGCTGCAGTCGTCCCTTCGCCTTGTTCTCCAGTTGCTCGCCGGTCCGGCCACCCAACCCTGCATCATCGGTAAACGGCTCTGCGACAGTACTTTCCGTTTCCTCGATCACCGTCTCGACCGAGAAGTCCGCGCACCGCTGCTGGGCCGCCGCCGGTTCGGACTGCACAACCTGACTCGGAACAGTCTGTGGTGCGGCATTCTCCGGCTCGGTGAAACCTTGCCCGCCATCGACGGTCGCCGGGTCCGTCGCGCTGCGCGGAACGCCCACACCCGCGGGCCGCGGCGGCCCCGGACGCTCCGCCTCGGCGCCGGGCACACTGTCCCCCTCGGTCTCCGAGAAAGCCGTCCGGAGCCGAGCACCGGCCGTCACCACGGTTTGCTGAACTTCCGCACGAGAAATCCCGAGCCGCGCACTCACATCCGTGACTTCGAGCCCCTCGAGGAAATGCAGGCGGATCACCCGCAGGGCCAGCTCCGGATCCGGGAGGTCCGACAGGGCCGTCTGCAGTGTCTGCTCGAATTCGACGTCGGTGAACGGTGACTGGTCCGGGTCCGCGATGTCGTGCTGACCGGTTCGGGAGTCTTCGGACAGCCCGGCGCTGAGCGATGTCTCGCGCTGTCCCGTGATAACACGAGCGGTGACAACCTCGGCCGGATCGAGGTTCAACGCCTGCGCGATTTCGGCGTCGGTCGGCGCCCGGCCGGTCTCACCGGTGTAGCTATCGATATAGCTGTTGACCGAATGCAGCAGATAGCGAGTCGCCTTGTCGACACCGGGGTACTTCTGCTCGAAATAAGCCTCACGGATGGTGGCATGCGCGGTAGTCCAGGCCAGTGTGGTGAAGGTACCGCCTGCCGGTTCGAAAACGAGAATGGCCTTGAATATCGCCTCACTGGCCCGTTGCATCAGGTCCGCATACTCACCGGAATTCGACCACCGGCGTGCTGCCCGGGGTGCGATCCACGCATAGCTCTCGAAGATCTGCCGTTGCAAGGCCAATTCCGCATCCGACCCGGGAGCGGTATCGATGAGGTTCCAGAACATTTCGTATTCGACCGCGTCGATTACACCGGCGTCGGGACGCCCGTAGAACTGACGGACCACGGCCCGGAATGTGCCTTGCGGAATATCCAGCGCGTCGCGAATTCTGCGCAAGCGGCGTATCTGAGGCAGGTGATCATCCTCTGTCACCCGGTTCGAGCGCGTACCGTCACCCTCGCCGATGCGAGCGACGAACTCCTCCGCGGTCAATCGCTTATACAGGCGTACCGCCTGCATCCACCTGTGCACCGAATCGAAATCCGCAGGGTCGGGCCAGGTTTCGCCGTAAGGATCCATCCGATAGACGTATCCGTGCTGGGCAGCGGACCCCCACGCTTCGGCGATTTCGTTCCACGCCCCCGCGCGGTGCAGCACCTGGTCGTAGGTGCTCAACAGGTTGAGCTCGTATAGCGCGGCGATACGACCGGATTCATGAGCTCGGATGGTCGACTCAGCCATTTCGAATATCCGGGCTTTATCGGAGATGCTCAGGTTGTTCAAACGGCCGAATTCGACCAGGTATTCACCGAAGGATGCGTGGGCGCCCGGACTCAGCTGTTCTGCCAGCACGGCCGCGGCCTCGGCTTGACGTTTGTAGACCTCACTTACATCCAGGCCCAGCTCAGCCGCCACCTCGGTGCGCACCCGCTGCTCGATGATCAGCATCCGCGCGATCTCTCGCAGCTTGGGGCTCAGCTTGGGCAACAGCCGCAGGATCGCTTCCGGGTCAGCCGAATGAGTGGCCTGCACCAACCGCAACGCCGGACTCGCCACACCATGGCCCCCGCGAGGAACTGATGGCGACCCGGTCAGCAATGCCAGCAAGCGCTTGACATTTCGGGTCTGCAGGATGGCGAGGGCCCTGGGCGTCTGCCCAGTGATTTCGGCTATCTCAGCAGGTGTTTTCCCTTGGAAGAAGCGCAGTTCCACGAATCGCTGGGCTCCCGGCAACAACTGTCGGCTGGCTCTGCGCACGGCGTCAGGATCGTTGCGCACAAACTCCTGCAAACGCTCTATCGCGTCGGTCTGGCGAGTGACAGTTACGGTCTCGGCTGTCAGACCGTCGGCTTCGAGCCACTGGGCAAGCTGCGTGAACGCAATTTCCCGCAAGCGCTGGACAGACTTTGTGGTGCGGTCCATGCGTGCAGCGATCTGACCCGTTGAATCGCCCTGCAACGCGGCAACAACCACTGCACGTTGGTCATCGGCAAGCCGATCGAAGTAGCGCTCGACGGTCTCCGCGTGCTGGCGATACCCCGCCTCGACAACAGCCACCGCCTCAGCCACAGAGAAGACACGCCTGCCCGCCAGTCGGTTGGCCAACTCGCGAAGCGCATTCGAGCGGCCTGTTCTGACCGACCGGTCGGATAGCCCAGTCGCGGTAGCGATCTGCCCCGTCGACTGCCCGTCGAGAGTGAGCTCGACGATCCTGCGAGACCCTGGCGTCATCTGCTCCAGATGACGCCGCACTCCAGCGGGGTCGTCGTGGTAGGCATTTTCCACTTCGGTCCAGGCCGGGCCCTTGCCATTGCGCCCCGAAGGGGCCAGCTGTGGGTCGGAAAGCCAGGTCGCCAGGCTGAGGGTAGCTCTGGGAAGGACGTCGCGAACGTGCTTGGGCGTCCAGCCGAGCGCGGCCGCCGCGTCAGCGTTGGACAGTCCCTCTATCAGGGACTTCTGAGCGATCGCGCGCTGCTTCGGAGTCAGCCAGTGCAGCAATGCTTTCAGCGTGGCCGGATCGTCCTGCATGGCTCGCTGGACGATCGAGCGTGGATCGTCCGATCGACTCTGCGCCGAATCTCTGGTTTCCGCGGGTCCACTGCCCGGCGCCCGGAGCGCATCCCCTGATCCGTCGCCGTCCCGATCGTGGGCATAGACGGTCCCCGGATCGGGGCGGCGGCGGGGGTGCCGCAGGTCGGCGGGATCCACACTCGCCCTGGGGAAGCCGTGCGTGCCGTCGGCTACCGCATTGTCGGTGCCGGCCTGAGTCCGCTGGTCGGGCAGGCCGCTGCGGTACGGCCAGTTCTCGCCGGTGATCATCCCGTGTTCCAGGATTTCCTCGAGCCTCACGATCCCGCCCTCGATCGCCTCGGGCTCCAGGCCCGACAGAAGGGCGACCAGATCCTCCGGGTCCTTCGCGGCGATCAGTTCCATCACCCATGGTTTGATCGGGCGGCCGATGGCGTCGGCGACGAAGAGCGACTTCGGTTCCAGCAGGCTGAAGGAATCCGCGTTGATCGGCCAGGTACCTTCGTCGTCTTTCGAGACCACCTGACCGTCGGGGGTGACGATGGTGTCACCCTCATGCTTGTCGCGGTTGCCCGCGATGTAATCCTCGATCGCGAGCATGTCCCGCACACCCTCGTCGTACGCGCGGACGGCACGTCCGGTGGTACCGGGCACATACGCCAGCAGAATGCCCTGGCCCAGGCTGCCTTCCCACAGGTAGGTGGGCGTTTTGAGACCGAAGCCCAGCCACTGGTCGAGCAGGTAGGTCTTCACCTCGCGGATCGGGCGGCCCGAGGGTGGGATGTTCCCGCCCGAACTGGTGTCGCCATGGAACGGCTTATACACCCAGACCGTGTCGCTGCCGGGGAAGGTCACCTTGATCAGGCGATGCCCTTGGAATTCGATCTCGGTGAACGCCGATTCCTTGGCCGCCCCCAGGGTTCGCGGGTCCGGGAGTTCAGCCAGGCCTTGCAGGTCCGATGAGGCGTCGCCATCGGAGTCCACGTCGAGATCGCCCGCGTAGTCGCCGTTGATCCGCCCGCTGTCGCGGACTTCGGTGAGCCGGTTGAGAACCGCCTCGACATCCGCGTCGGCGAGCCCGCGCTGCCGCAGCTGCTGCGCGAGTTGCTGCGGATCGATCGCCTCCAATTGCGCCAGGACGGTCGCATCGATGGGCCGGAACAGCGACGAGGCGACGAAATCCGAACTCTCCCAATAGCCCGCGAGGTAGTCCACCACACCGTGGGTACTGCGCTGGGTCCGCGATGCGTCGTCGAAGTCGAGGCCGGGTACGTAGTCGGCGAAGGACTCGGCCAGCACCGCCCGGACGAGAGTGCCGGTACCAACCGATTGCGCGCCTTGGGCGGGCTTGGCCCCTGAGCCCGGGAGCTGGTGCGCGTGCGCGTTCGGATTTTGTTGGTCGTAGGCGAAAACCGTCCCCGGTGGGCGGGGGTCGCGGGACTTCCGCTTGGGACTGTCCAGCACATCGGCGTCGGTGACGGGCTGGTTCCTGGCTGCCGGGCGTTCCATGTCATCGGCGTCGGGCGAGTCGTCGAATGCGGAGAGATCGAATCCGTCCAGGAGCGCATCCAGCGCGGCGCCTTTCAGGACCGGCCCACCGTTATCGATACCGGCGGCAGGGTCGCCACCGTTCTCGTCGAACTCGAACCAGATCGTTTTCGCCCACGGGCCGGACTCTTCGGCGCGCATCCCCCAGCGGTGGGTCAGCGTCTCCAGGAAGTTCATTCCCCGCCCGGACTCCGCCCCGGCTGCCGCGTCCCGGCGCGCGGGCAGCGTGGGATTGCGGTCGGAGACCTCGACCCGCAGAACACGCTGGCCGTTGCGCTCCACGAGAGTCACCACAGCCTGGCCGTCGGTGCGTGCATGCCGGGGCACATTGCCGGCGATTTCCGAGGCGACCAGCTTGGCGGTTTCGACGAGCGCACGATCCGACCAGTCCTGGGTGAGATCCGCGACGGCATGTTGCGCACCGGCCGCATCCGATTCGGTGCGGATCGGGATTTCGACCCGGCGCAGCACCACATCTCCGGAATCGGGTGCGATCACGTCACCGGAGCTGGTCGCCGCTTCCTCGCCCGGCGTAGCTTGATTCGAATCGGCGAGCCCGGTGGCGAGCTGCTCCATGGCCGCCCGGTGCTCCACGAAGATCGACGACACGGTGCCGCCCACCTGCCTGGCCACCTCGGAATAGCGCAGCCCCTCGAGGGTGCGTAGTCGCACGATCTCCTGCTGCCGCTCGGTCAGCTGGGATAGCAGCGGATCCGGGTTCGCAGCCAGCGCCCGCTCCACCGCCGCGAACGGGTCGGTGTCCAGCTGCGACGTCGTCTGGGTGTTCAGCGCGGCGGGCGCGGCCGTCAGCTCCAAGCCCGGGACCGGCTCGAGTTCGGCCAGGGCCACGAGGCGTTCGTTGTAGTCGGCCGCGGCGTTGACCAGCGCGCCGATTTCCAAGAAGCGTTTCGCGAGGTCGAGGGCATCGACGAGCTGCGTCGAATCCGGCTGCGCGGCCAGCTGTCCGAGCAGCTTGTCGCGGTGGCGCTCGACCCGCGTCGAGTCCACCCGGGCGGGATCGATGCCGATCAATTCGGCCAGGGTCAGGACCGCCGCGTCGTACTCGGCACGCAGCCCGGGCAGCGCCTGCGATCCCGGTCCGAAATCCGCATGGCCCAGCTGCATCGGGTCGGCCAGATTGTCCAGCTGCTCGGCGACGATCGCCAACTCGGCGCGCGCCCGCTCCGGGTCGGTCGGCAGCACCCGCGTCGCCTCTTCGAAAACCGTTGGGGCCGAGTTCTGTTCGGCGATCTGCTGGGCCGCGCGGGCCGCGCCCGGTACGGCGGACAGGACCGCGTCGGTGGTGGCCGACCAACTCACATCGGACGCGGCCAGCCAGGTGCTCAGCTGGTGGTGCAGCCGGTGCAGGATCACGCCGGTGCGCTCTGGATCGAGACCGAGGTCGACAGCGGTGATCTCGGCGCCGTCGGGCGTGAACGAGAGTGCTACCTCGGCCACCTCGTCGGCACGGGCCAGCACCGGATGCAGGCGCAGTGTTACCGCGACTACTGCGTCCGCCTGCGCGACCTCGGTGACGTGCACCCAGAAGTCGTCACCGAAACCAGCCACAAACTTTGTCGCGCTATCGATTCCACCGTCGATCAGCTCGGCAACGGTCGGCCCGGCGGGGTCGGGCGACCACACCGTGCCCTGGCTATCCGCGGTGAACCGCACGCCCGACAGGTCCACTCCGCGGCCGATCAACTCGGCACGCAGCTGTGCGGGGTACCTCGGATCGAGATGCCCGCCGAGGAACGCTTGACTGTAGACATCGACCGTCGTCAACCGGCCGTTTACGATCTTCCAGTTCCCGAACGCCGCAGGGCCGTCGGAGGGGTCGTCGTAGGTGCTGTGCAGCGCGTCGTGCGTGGCGGACGGCGAGGTTCGAATGTCACCCGGCTGTGCGCCGATGATGAAGTAGTCGCCGACGTGATGACTGTTGTAGGGCTGCAGGTTCTCGTCGAGGAACAGCCCGTCCTCGTCGACAGTCAGGTTGGCGAACGGAACCGGGTCTTTTTCGTTCAGATTCCCGATCGCGTCGATGTGGAGCTGCGTGATGTCGTAGCGGGTACGGCTACCCCCCACCGCATTGTTGTCGATGGGCGTCGGGGCGCTGGATATCACCGGGGGGGCGGCCGGGTCACTTGGTTCGACCTCGGAGTCGCGGGGTGCCGGTGGCGCGCCGATTTCGACGGGAGCTTGGGCGACGGGCTCCCGCTGCTGCGCGCTTTCCTGCTGTTCGGTCGCAACCAGATCGTTCAGGTGGTCGGCGGCCTCGATCACGGCGGTGTGGGTCAGCCACGTGTTGTAAAGCTCGAGCATGTCCTGCGAGCTATCGGGGTCGCTGGACGGATCCCGTTCTTCGACAACCACTTCCAGGTTCTCGACCGATGTGTCCAGAGCCTGTGCCAGATCGGCTGCGAAGCCATCGCGTTTAGTACGCAGGTCGGCGAGAACCGGTCCGTCCGGGCCCAGATCCTGCGGGTCCAGGCGCAGGAGGGCGGCCATGTCGCGGAGGTTCTGGTCAGCTGCTGCCAGCTGGTCGGAAGTCACTCCATCGGCCGGCGCCGACTGGGCGCGCTCGAGCACATCGGCGCACAGTTCAGTGAACCAGCCCAGCCCCAGTGAACCGGTTTCCGCGGCGGCGCGGCGCAGGTCGGCGACCGGGTCGTCGGAGGTCCGCGCCGGCGAGTCGACCAGCTCCGGCACCGAAAGTATCTGGGCCAGTTCCTGTTGCAGCTGGACGTGGGTGCGGTGCAGTTCCTGTTGTACGGCGGTGTCGAGTTCGCCGGTCCGATGCTCCCGGACCTGCAATTCCTGGGTCGCACTGTCCCACATCATGCGGCGGCCGATCCACTGCCGTAGCTCCGGCAGGCGTCCGGCATCGACGGCGCGCTGCCATCCGTCGGAATCCAAGGCGCGCAACTGCTCCTGGACGACATCCACTGCTTGACGGAGCACTCCGGGGAACCGCATCAGCTCGGCGGGTACACCGAGGGCTTGGACCAGGTCGCGCGGTGCGACGTCGGAATCGCCCGGTGACGGCGGCGCATCGGGTTCGGCGGGCGGCTGGGTGTGATCGATCAGTTCGACGCGGTGGTCGGTGAGCTCCCTGCCGTTCTCGTCCTGGATGCGCAGTGTCTCCAGCCGCTCGCGCACGGTGGGGTCGATGCCGTTGATGAAGTGCCACTTGATCTTCGGTGGCGCGCCGTCCACCCAGTGGGCCTGGTCGAGGAAGGAGACGAGCAGTTGCCGGCGGGCCTGGGATTCCAGCAGGTCCAGCTTCGACTCCTGGTAGGCGATGGCGTTGGTCTTCACCTCGTGCCAGGTGGCGCCCGCATCGGCGATGAGGTCCACCTCGCACCGAACCCGCTTGCGCCCGACCGGCATCCGGACCTCGTCGGTGATCAGATCGACGGCCTGGATGGCCCCCACCTGCCCGGCCACCCAGATCTCGGCGAGCGCACCCTGGATGAGACCGTGGTGCCCCTCCAAGAAGGTCACGTCGAGGTCCCTGGTAATCAGGACGCCATCCGGGGTTTTGCCTTCGAAGTAGTCGGCCGAGATTTCCGCAAGAGTGTCGCGACGATCGGACAGCACCCGCTGCCAGTGGTCAGCACCACGGTCGAGCAGCTCCGGCTGCTGCTGTACCAGCGCGTCCAAAGCCTGTTCGGCACGGGCGATCTGGCGGCGCATCTGGTCGAGCCACTGGTTGACGACCCGTTGGCTGCCGGGCAGCGCCGGGTCGAACCCCGCGGGCAGCCCCTGCTGGAATCGCTCGATCTGGGCCAGCCGCTCGGCGAAGCCGGATTCCGCCTGCTCCGCGCGTGCACGAACGGTCTGCACCCACTGCTCGACGCGGGTGGCCGCCAGCCGGTTGACGGACAGCCGGCCGCGATCGCCGTCGATGTACTCATCGGCCAACTGCCGGGCGGCGATTTCGGCTTCTGCCTGGGGGATTTCCTGCGCGACGAGGTCGCGCAGCTTGTTGTTCAAGTAGTTGTTGTAGTTGCTTTCGGCCACCTCCGCGCGGATGGTCTCGTAGCGCCGGATAACTGCATTTCCGGCCAGTGCAGCGACATCGGGATCACCTACCGCACTGTCTATTTCGGTACGCAGGGCTTGCAAACGCGCGGGCAGATCTGCCGGGACCGACAGGAACTCGGGGGTGCGCACTCGAGGTGCGGCGGGCAGATCCACGACTCGGCGTGCGATAGTCTTCGGCGCGCTCTCCCTAGCGGCCGTCTGCGCCTCGGTGCGGAGAAGTTCGGGGATTGCCTGCTTCGCCCACTGTTCGAGGCGAATATCGACGGCGCGGGTGAGGGTGCGTTCGGCCTTGGTGCCGGTGATGTATTCGTTGGCGAGCTGCCGTGCTGCGGATTCGGCCTCCGGTGTGCCCTTCGAGACGAGATCGTCACGTTTGTTGTTCAGGTATTCGCGATACAGGCTCCCGGCACGCTCGGAGTAGAACGATCGATACTGCTCGCGCACAGCGTTTTTGGCGCGCTCTACGACTTCCGGGTCAGTGGCCGCCCGGTCGATCTGGTCCAGCAGTTGCTGGACGCGCTCGGGCAGCGTGGCCGGCGGTTCCGGCAGCGAGGTGGCTGGTTCGGCGGCAGCGACCGAGGCGACGACAGGCTGGGCTCCGACTACGCCGTCCCAATAGACGACGTCCATGATGTGCTCGCCGAGGTGCTCGTTGTCACCGGTCAGGGCTACGACTTCGCTCGGTGACGGATAGCCCTCGACCGGCCCCTCGAACCGGCGCACGAGATCTTCGAGGAGCACCCGGTCGCCCGGGGTAGCGGTGTCGAGCAGCACATCGATCCGCGCGGTAACGGCGTTCGCCGCCGCGCCGACATGAAGCGAATTCCAGCCGTAATCCAGTCGCGCCCAGAAGATTCTGCTTTCTGGTTCACCCGCCGTCATCAAGACGCGGGCGGCGCCGTTGGCCAGATACGCGGCGTCCGTCGCTTCGACGAACGCGCGACCGAAACCTTGCTGCTGGAACTCCTCGTCCAGCCGCAGGCTGACGTGATGCACGCTCACCGAACCATCGGCCTCGAACATGTACGACTCGATCACCGAGCCGACCGCGGTGCCGGCTTCGTCGACAACGGTGCCGCGTACCTCGAAGCCACCGGCAGGCAGCAGCCCCACTTCAAGGTTCGTCACACCGAAGGGGCCGTACTGCCGCTCCAGACCGCGCAGCATATCCGCCAGCTCTGCGACATCAACCCCCGCCGCGGCCGCGTCCAATACCTCGCGCAGCGACGGGATCGGCGGCTGATTGCCATCTTCGAACTCTGCCGCGGCGAGCATTGCGTCGAAGGCGGAGATGTCGAACTCGTCAGGCAGAGCCGCCTCGGCCGCCTTCAGGGCGTCGCCTTTCAGCAGCCCGGCGGCGGGGTTCGGCGCCTCCGGACCGGAATCGGCCGGCTGGGCGGTATTCGGAGCGCCCTCGGCCTCATCGATCTCGAACCACACGGTCTTGGCCCACGGTTCGCCGTTCTCGACCCGGACGCCATAGCGGTCGGTCATCGCCTCGACGAGAAGCATGCCCCGGCCCGATTCGGCGTCCTCGTCGGCATCGCGGCCCTTGGGCAGCGTGGTGCTGCGATCGGACACCTCGACCCGCAACACCCGCTGCCCGTCCCGCTCGACGACGGTCACTACGAACAAACCATCGGTCTGCGCGTAGCGCCGCACGTTCTGCACGATCTCCGAGGCGGCCGTCAGCGCGTCGGGGTCGATCTGACTCGGAGTCGCCCAGTCCTGGGCGATGTCGCGCAGGGCCTGACGGGTCAGACCAGCATCCCTGTCGCTCAGGATCGGGACCTCGGTCCGGCGCAGCACCACCTCGCCGGCATTCGGGGCGGGGACCTGCGCTGCGGTTTCCGCATCAGCTGCGGCGAACAGCGGCTCGACGGCGCCGTCCCACCAGGTGTTGCGCATGATGCGGTCGCCGAGGCGACCGTCCTCGCCGAGGGTGGCGATTTCGCGGGGAGTCGGGTTGTCCGCGGCCGGATCTTTGAAACGGTCCCGGATCTCCTCCAGCAACGACCGTTCGGCCGGGGTCGCGGTGGCGAGGACTTCATCGATCTTGGCGCGGACATAGTTCACCGCCTCCGGCATTCTCTCGACGTCCCAGCCGTAATCGACCATCGCCCAGAACTTTCCGCCGTCCTCCTGGGTGGTGGTGACGATGCGGTCGGCGCCGCCGCGGAAGTACAGGGCGTCGACGGCCTGCACGAAGGACCGGGCGAAATGGCGGCCCTGGAAGTCCGCGTCGATCCGCAGGTTCTCGTGCCGGACGATGACGCGGCCGTCGGGGTCGAGCTGGATCACCTCGGTGAGAGTGCCTGCGTCCCGGTCATTTTCGTCGACGATGACGGCCTCGACCGAGATGCCGTCGGTCATGTACCGCACCGTGATATCGGTGACCGAGAGGCCGCCGTACTGCCGCTCCAATCCGCGCAACATGTCGGCCAGGTCGCTGCTGCTCGCCCCCTCCATGGCGGCTTCCAGCACATCCCGCAGCGGCGGAATCGACGGCGGCTCGGGCGTATTCGACGGGCTCATGCCGAAGTAGTCGTGCGCGGCGGGCGGAGCCGCGTCCACGCTGCCGGTGGTCAGGACGATCGGCAGACCGTTCTTCCATACCGCCGCCCACAGATCGACGGCACCTTCCCTGGTACCCCCGGCCAACTCAGCCAGGGACACCTGATTCGGTGTCGGCTGGGCGCCGCTGGTGAGCTGCGGGACCGAGGTGTCGGACGCCGGGTCGGTGAACCACTCGTGACCGTTCTCGTCGATCCGCTGCAGCGTGACAAACTGCCCGTTGAGTCTGAAAACGTGTGTGCCGTCAGAGTTTTGGCGAACGTAGGTGAGGCCGCCCGCGTGGCCGACGGAACCGTGCCGGTCGGGGGCGCCACGCTTCTCGAAGAACAGGGCGGAACTGCCCGGCCCTGCGGCGATCAGGCCTCGGAGGAGGCCGGCCGCGGCACTGAGGTTCGCGGTGGCGGAAAAACCCTGCACGGGTGCGCCGTGCAGGGTCGGGACGATATCGCTCCACAGGACACCGGCCAGCCCTGCTTTCAGCAGGTGCGCGGTGGTCACGATGCGGCCCTGCTCGTGGTTCACCGAGCGAGCGCCTACCTCCACGCAGTCGTTGTCGTGCTGGTCCAGGTAGTAGCTGGCGCGCCCGAAAGCCCCTGTGACGGTGACTTTGAGCACCTGCGAACCGGGTCGGCCAGTGACGCTGCCGGAGACTTCCAAGTCCGGCGCCAGGTCGCGATCACCGGTGTAGGACTGGGTGGCCTTGGTGACCAGCTTCTTCACCCCGGCCAGCGCCTCGTCGACCTTCGCCGGCGGCCAACCGCCCATCATGGCGCGCGTTCGGCTGTACACCGGGTCCAGACCTTGCATCCCGGCGTTCATCGGGATCCCGAAGCGGCGGGTGCGGGCCGGATCGTTGATGTCGGGGAACAGCTCGGAGGTGAAGCCGAGTGGGTCGGCGCGGCGGCCGGTCAGGCGCTGCAACAGGGTGCGTTTGCGCGGCAGGTGCGGCCGGTTGGTATCCCAGTCGTAACCGGCCTTCTTGGCCGCCTCATGCGCGTCCCAACCGGTCTTGTCCGGGTGGCGCGCCAGGAATTCCGCTTCGAACAGCGCGCCCTCGAGCGCGATGACGTCCTCGCGCAACGGTTTCCCGGCGATCAACCGATTCCACATCGCGGCGACATCGGCGATCTGGTTGAGATCGGAATTGCGCAGCAGGTAGTCGCGCGCCCGGACCAAAGTCCGCACGATCTCATCGGGGCTGCGCGTCTTGCCGGCGTGGTCGCGCAGCCAGGTCGAGCCGTCGGAGCGCTTGGGCAGCAGCGCGCCCTTCGGATCCCGCACCCAGGCGTTGCCTTTGCCGCGCACCCAGCTCTTCGGATCGCCACCGGAGTACCGATCCGGGTCCGTCATCGCCTGGTTGGCGATATGGGCGAGATAGCTGTCGTGTTGGAATTCGCGGTTGAACTCGAACAAGGCGTAATCGGCGGCAGTCTCCCGCTGAACTCCCTGGCGCTCTTCCTCGTTGGCGTTCCAGCGCTCTTCCAGCGCGGCCGGGATATCGACCGAGTCACCCGCGAACGGGTAGACCACCGTGCCGTCCAAGCGCGCCATTTCCGAGTTCAGCGGCGGCTTGGCGAACTCCTTGCGGTGCAGCGACTGGGGATCGGGCTGAGCGTTGGCGAACCACGCGTAGGTACGGACACCACGCGCCACGGGCACCAGATGGATCCATTTGCCGTCGCGGACGGCGGGGATCCAGGTGGTTACATCGGCCAAGGTCCAGGCCAGACACGGGTGCCGATTCGCGAAGTCCGCCGACAGCGGCAAACGCGCGGACTGGCCATGTGCGGTGTTGGCGGGCAGCCACTGGGTGGCCGCCAAGATGGTGTTGCCCAACCCGGGATAGTTCTGAACGAACGGCGCCAGATACTTCGTCAGGTTCTGCAGAACGCCGACGATCAGGATGCGGGCGTGGAACAGGTCGAGCCCGACCGAGGAGGTCCAGGCGTTCACGCCCTCGGGCACGATGTAGCTGCCACCCGGCGACAGCGGCGGCTTCTGCGGGAACAGGAACCCGGGGACTTCGCCCTGCTCGAACTCGTGCAGCCCGGCCATGATCTTGTCGAAGGTCGGCACTGAGGAGACCTTGAGCAGGAACGGCGGCTGCGGGGTGGTCCACTTCTCCTTCTCCCACTTGCGTGGGTGCTTGCCCGGCTCCCAGGAAATCTTGCCCGGCCCCTCGGTACCCCCGCGCTGGGTCACTTCGGCGGCGGTCGACGGCAGCGCGACCGACTGCTGGTACCGGCCGTCGGCGTCTACCTGCACCTGACGGAACTCCACCTGACGGAACCGCATCTGCACCGGACCGGTCGACACGTTGTTCGCCAGTCCGAGAACCAGATTCAGGTCGGTGTCGGCCGGCAGCACCGCATGCAGGGCCCGGCGGTAGCTGTTGGTCGCGGTGTCGGTGCCGACGACCACCATCTGGGCATCGAAGTTCGTCGAGCCGGGAGCGGGACGCACCCCGACCCGCTCCGAGACCGGCAGCAGGCCCAAATCATTCAGCGCGGCCAGCGCGGCCCGCTTCTCGGCGATCTGCTCGTCGATCATCTCGGCGAGCTGATCCTGCTCGGTCTCAGCCTGTTTCATTTGCGCGATCAGCTCGCGCAGCTGCTGGATCTGCTGCACGCCCGGCTCCAGCGGGCCCTGATACGACGGGTCCAGCTGGTTCACGTCATCGATCTGGTACACCGTCGACAACGCGTTGCGGGCCCGGGTGCCCGCCAAGATCTCCTGGGTCAGCGCGGCGCGCAGCTCGATCAGCGGGCCGGGCGGCACCTTCTCGAGCATCAGCTTGTGGCTGGTTTCCAACTGCGCGAGGGTGTGTACCGCCTCCCGCAGTTTCGTGCGCAGCACCTTCAGGTCGGCCTGCTTGGCACGCGAAGATTCCCGCGTATCAACGGGTTCGGCTTCCAACTCCCGGATGCCCTCGCGCAGCGCCTGCGCCGCCTTCGCGCCGCGGTCGATCTGCGCTTCCAGGGTGCGCTGCGCCTGCTGGGCGAACTCGACACGATCCCGCAGCGCGAACGCGTCGGCCATGCTGTCGACGAGTTCCAGATCGCTACGGAACTGCGCGCTTTCGGTCTCGCCGCCGATCTCCGCGGCCAACCGCTGCTGCAGATCGGCGACCTGGGTCTGGAGCTCGGCGATCCGTGTCCGCGCATCCTGCTCGGCCGCGGTAAGCGCGTCCTGGCGTGCCTGCACAGCGGCGGCGCGGGCCGATTCCGCTTGTACGGCAGCACGTTCCGCGGATTCGGTGCGCAGCTCCGCCTGCTCGTCCAAGGCCAGCGCGCGTTCGTGCAGACCTTCGGTGCGCGCCTGCTGGGCCTGCGCCACCAGCTGTGCGGCTTCGTTGCGAGCCGCGGCTTCACGACCCAGTTCCTCGGCCATTTCCGTACGCGCCACGGCGATTTGCGAATCCGGCGGACCATGGGCGGGCGGCTGCCGGTGCGCGGGGGTGGGCACGTTCTGGTCCGGGGTCTGGCCGATGCGCAAGTCGCCGTCGGGCTGCGCGACGCGTTCACCGATGCCCTCGATCACCTTGTTGTTCTTGAAGGTCACCGCATAGGTCGCCGAATTGGCGTTCGTCGCGCTGCCGGTCAACGCCGCCAGCGTGGTCCGCTCCCCACTGGGCAGCGTGAACTCCACCTCGCCCGCGCTGTTGACGCCCTCATAGGTGACCGGGACGCCGTCGATCAGGAAGTTATTGCCTTCCAGATACTTCAGCGTCCAGGCGTGCGCGCCGATCTCGTTGTGGTCCGGCGTCTGCCGCTGATCCAAGACCCAGGCCATCGCGCCGGGGCCGCCCCGCTCCATCAGGTTCTGGATCAGGGTGGCGTGCGCGGATTCCGCGGGGCCGAATCCTTCCAGGCGCGCATTGTTCAGGAACGGCTGCGTCTGCGTCCACGTCGTGCCCGACAGGTTGCCCGGCCGTACCTTGGGTACGGAGACGACGTCCGGCTGGCCCGGCATGTGCTGATCGGCGGCTACCCGGCCCAGGGAATCCGGGACGCAGGTGTTGATCGGTGGCGCGTCCGCGGGCTCTTGCGGCGGGGCCGTGGTGCCGTTGGCGTCGCCGGGCGTGTTCGTCGCGGTGCCGTCCTGCGGTACCGCGGGTTGCGCGACACCGTGTGCGCGATCCCACGCGTCGCCGTAGATATCGGTGTACCTGCTACCCGTCTCGTTCGGACCGGCCCGGCCGCTCAGGAGTTCGACGAGGGCGTCGACACCGGCCAGGAATCCGCGTTGCCGAGCGGTTTTCGGATCCGACGGATCGGCGCTGAGCGCCGCGTCCCGAGCCTGGCTGAAAGCGTGATCGTAAGCCTGCTCCAAGGCGTCGACAGGCAGGACGTAGCCGAGGTCCTGGAGGTCTTGGAGGTCCCGGAGTTGCTGGCGCAGCTCGATCTCCACGGCGTGGGCCCGGCTCTCCTCCCGCACCATCGACTCGACGTAGTCATCGCGCGTCATCGAGAGGCGGCTGCGAGTGTTGCTGGCTGACTTGTTCCGACTCGTCGCATCGGCGTGCATCGCCGCATGCGCCAGAGCGACGGCCTGCTCGAGATCGGAGGCGCCGATATCGAGGACGATGGCCCCGCGCTCGGGCAGGAAGAGGGCTTCCGCACCGGATTCGTGGATGATTTCCACCCCGGCGCGCTCCAGCATGTCGTTGATCCAGGTACCGATCTCGGTGCCGCTCAACAGGTTTCGAACATCGTCGGCGCGCCGCGCGGATTCCTGGCGGGCCAGATGCCTGGAGGACGGCGCGTCCGCGGGCAGAGCGGGCGGCTTCGCGGTCACGCGGACCCCGGTCGCCTTCGCCTCGGGGACGACCTTGGCGGTCACCACCGCGTATCTGTCGACGGAGACCTCGAGGTAGGTCACCCGATGCGCGGGGTCGGCCACCGCCGCCGCGACCGCCGGATCGAGCGCGACCGCGGCGGCCAGCGGTGTCGCGTAGTCGCCGCGCAGGCCGACGACCACCAGGTGCGGCGGCTCGCCCTCGACGAGACCGACCCGGTCGGTCACCACCCGGGCGTCCTGGTCGAGGGTGACCGTGTCTGCTTCGGTGGCACCGAAGAACATGGATTCGCCGAGCACGTCGCGAGCGGCCAGCCCCGTCACCGCATCCGCGGCGCGCAGTAGCTGTGCGAGCGCGTGCTGGTGGCGGTCCACCGCATCGGCCAGGCGCAGCAGATCGAACTCGCGGCGCAGCAGATCCGCGCGCTGTTCCGCGTCTGCTCCGGACAGCGGCACCCTGACCAGTTCCGCCTCGTCGATGGACAGCGACTGCACCATATTCACGCGCTCGAGGGCGTTCCACTGGCGCATAAGATCGGCCTGCGCCGCCGCGGTTTTTGGATCGCGCTGTCCGGCAGGCAGTCCCAGCGCCTCCGCCAGATCCGCGATCTCGGCGATGATCGCCTGCTGGCGGGCCTGGGCGGCCCGGCCCTGATTGAGGAGCTCATACAGCTGCTGCTCGACCTGCTGATTGGACGGTTCGTGAATCGACAGCAGATCGAGGCGGTTCTTGGTGCCCTTCTCCCAGGCCTTCGTGTAGTACTCCTGGTAGCTCCGGCCGTCGTTCCACTTCGACGTCGCGACGTCGTCGCGGATCGCATCGATACCCGCGCGCCTGGCCAGGTCGCGGACCTGCGACGGATCCAGATTCGGGTCGCTCTGGTTGATCTGCGCGACCTCGGCGTCATAGGCGGCCAGATACGCGACATGTCGCGGGGCCAGCGTCAGGCCGTAGCCCGCTTGTATTGCCTGGTTCGCGAATTCGGCTTCCATCCCGAACGCCGCGGATTCCTCGCGCACCATGGCGTCGACATAGGCCTCCTGCGACCACACCTTCATGTGGAACGGGGTATTGACCCCCTCGCCGGTCAGCCGGGCGCGAGCGTGCACCGCTTCGTGGACCAATATCAGCGCCTGCACCAGATGTGTGCGACCCGTCTGGCGGATCATCGCGGTCAGGCGCTCTTGGATGTACTCACCGTCGGCATGAGCGGACAGACTATCGGAGTAATCGATGGTGATCGCGTAACGCTCCAGCATGGCCATTATTTCGTGGCCGACCTCGGTCTCGACCAGCAAGGCTCGCACCTGCTGCGGGTACCGGTCCAGCGAGGTACCGAAGTAGTCGCTGTCGGCCGGGGGTGCGGCGTTCACGTCGCCGGTGGTCAGGACGATCGGCAGACCGTTCTTCCACACCGCCGCCCACAGATCGACGGCGCCTTCCCTGGTACCACCGGCCAACTCAGCCAACGACACCTGATTCGGCGCCGGCTGGGCGCCGCTGGTGAGCTGCGGGACCGAGGTGTCGGACGCATGCTCGGTGAGCCATTCGCGGCCATTCGGATCGATCCGGACCAGCGTGACTTCTTGCCCGTTGAGCCTGAAACGGTGTGTGCCGTCCGAGTTTTGGCGAAGGTAGGTGAGGCTGCCCGCGTGGCCGACGGAACCGTGCCGGTCGGGGGCGCCACGCTTCTCGAAGAAGAGGGCGGAGCTGCCGGCGCCCGCGAGGATCAGGCCTCGGAGGAGGCCGGCCGCGGCACTGAGGTTCGCGGTGGCGGGGAAACCCTGCACGGGTGCGCCGTGCAGCGTCGGGACGATATCGCTCCACAGAACACCGGCCAGTCCAGCTTTCAGCAGGTGCGCGGTGGTCACGATGCGGCCCTGCTCGTGGTTCACCGAACGGGCACCGACCTCCACGCAGTCGTTGTCGTGCTGGTCGAGGGTGTAGCTCCGCGGGCCGAGCAGGCCCTCGCCGTGGGAAACCACGCTGAGGTCCAGCCGCTGGAAACCAGGATGCCCGGTGACGCGGCCCGCGACTTGGACGAGATTACGGGCGTTGCCGTGGTCACCGGGGTAGCTGTGGGTCGCCGCGGCGACCAGCTTGGTCACCTCGGCCTGCGCCTGATCGATCTTGGCTTGCGGCCAGCCGCGCATGATCGTGTTCAGGTGCGCGCGGATTTCGTGCAGACCCTGCAACCCGTAGTTCGGTTCGGACTGGAAGTAGCCGGTGCGCGCCGGATCGTTGACGTCGGGATCCAGCTCGGAGGTGAAGCCGAGCGGGTCCGGGCGGCGGCCGGTGAACCGCTGCCACCACGTGCGCTTGGCCTCCAGGTGTGGGCGGTTGGCATCCCAATTCAGGCCCGCTTCGATCGCCGCCGCATGCGCCTGCTGCCCGGTAGCGCCGGAGTGCTGGGACAGGAACTGGATCTCGTAGCGTGCGGCCTCGAGCGCGATGATGTCCTCGCGCACCGGCTTTCCGGCGATCAACCGCTTCCACATGGCGGCGACATCGTGATTCGGCAGGATCTCGGAGTTGCGCATCAGGTAGTCGCGGACGCGCTTCAGGGTCGCGACGACCTCGTCCTCGGAACGGAGCTTGCCCGTGTCGTCCTTGAGCCAGGTGGACCCGTCCGGATTCTTCGGGACCGTCGTGCCCTTGGGGTCGGCGGCCCACGCGCCATCCTTGCCGCGCACCAGACGCTTCGGGTCGCCACCGGAATACGCGTCCGGGTTGGCCATGGCGTGCGCCGCGATCTCGGCGATGTAGCTGTCGCCTTCGACTCGATTGCGCTCGAAGGTCGCGTAATCGACCTCGGTCTGCACCCGAATCGCTTCGCGCGCAGCCTCGTTGGCGGCCCACCGGTCGCCGAGGCCCTCGGGGATCTCGACGCTCTGACCGGCGTAGGGAATGGTGGCGGTGCCGTCCAGGCGTCCCTGTTCAGAATTGTGGGTCGGGCGAGCAACCGCCGGGTTGTGCAGCGGCATCGGGTCGGGCTGTGCGTCGTTGAACCAGCCGTATTTGTGGCGGCCGCGCGCCAGCGGCACCAACTGCAACCATTGACCGTCGCGGACCGCCGGAATCCATTGCTCCGCTTCGAGGATCGCCGCTGTCAGCCCCTCGTGGTTGCGGACGAAGTCGGCGGACAGCGGCACCTGCACCGACTTGAATTTGGTGACGCCGGGCAGCCACTTCGTCGCGGTCAGCACGGTCCGGCCGATCCACGGCCGGTTGTGCACCAGGCTCTTGGTCCATCGGTGCCCGGGGATTCGTTCCAGGATGCCCGTCATCCAGATGCGGATATGGAACAGGTTGAGCCCCACGTCGGAGGTCCACGCGTCCAGTCCCTCGGTGTTGATGTAGACACCGTTGCCCAGCGGCAGGTTCGGGGCGAGCAAAAACCCCGGAACCTCGTTCGGCCCGAATTCGTGCAGCGGAGCCAGCATCTTGTCGAAGCTCGGCACGATCGAGACCTTGAGCAGGAACGGCGGCTGCGGCTCGGTCCAGCGCTCCTTCTCCCACTTGCGCGCATGCTTCTTCGGATGCCACGGGATCTTCTTGTCCACCAGCTTGTTCGGATCCGGCAGGGTACTCGAGCGCTCGGTCAACTGCGCGTCGGTCGAGGGCAGATCGACGGTGCCCTGATACCGGCCCTCGGCGTCGACCGCGACCTGAGCGAAACGCACGGAGACCGGCATTGTCTGCGAACCAGCCAGGCCCAGAAGCATATTCAAGTCGGTGAATGGAGACAGCTGGGCCTGCAACGCCTGCCGATACCCGGCGTTATCGGTGCCGGTACCGACCACCACGATCTCGCTGTCGCCGAACAACGGCGACGGCTGCGTCGCCGGCCGCACACCCACCCGCTCGGCGATCGGCAGCAGGCCCTGGGCATCGAGCGCGTCGAGGGCCGCCTGCCGCTCCGCCAGCCGGTCCAGCTCCGCCTCGGCCCGCTCCAACCGAGTCAGGTTGTCGCGCACCAGATTCAGCTCACGAGCGCCCGGTTCCAGCGCCCGCCCGTAGCGCGGGTTCACCTGTTGCACATCGGCGATCCCGAAGACCCGGGCCAGCGCGTCACGAGCGCGTGTGCCGGCCTCGAGGTCCTCGACCAACGCGTCGTGCACCTGTTGCAGTTCGGCCGGCGGCAGCTTCTCGATCAGCTTGCGGTGCGCGATCTCCAGCTTGGCCAGCGCCTGTTCGGCCTCGGCCAGCTTCACCCGGGCGGCGCCCATGTCGTGGCGGCGATTGAGTGCCGAGGCGTGCGAGTCGACCGAGGTGTTGACGACGTCGCGCAGTGCCGCTTTCAGCTTGTCGACCGTCTGCTGCCCGCGTTCGATCTGTTGCTCGAGCGTCCGCTGCGTCTGCTGCGCGATCTCGGTGCGCTCGAGCAATTGCGCCGCGCCGTCGATGTTCTCGACCAGATCCACATAGTCGTGAACTTGCAGGATCTCGGTGTCGCTACCGAGGCGGGCGTCCAGCCGCGCGAGCAGGCTATCGATCTCGGACTGCACGTCCTGGCGCGCCTGATCGAGCGCGGCTTGGTGCAGCTCCACCGCACCGGCACGAGCCGACTCCGCGGCGGCGAGAGCGGAGTCTGCTTCCTGAACACGCTGCAGCGCTTCGGTTTCCAGCCGCAGCGCACGCTCGTGCAGACCCTCGGTGCGGGCCTGCTGAGCCTGGGTGTTGAGTTCTGCCGCCGCGGTGCGGGCACCTTCTTCCTGGGCCAGCGCCGCGGCCATCGCCTGGCGCGCCCGGGCGATCTCGGCGGCGGGCGGGGCGTGGGCGGGTGGTTGCCGATTCGCGGGGACCGGCGAGTTCTGATCCGGGGTCTGCCCGATGCGCAGGCCGGCATCGGGCTGAGCGACAGCCTCGCCGACGTTCGCGACTACCTTGCCGGCGTGGAAGACCACGGCATAGGTGGCGGAGTTCGCGATCCGCACGCTGCCGGTCAGCGCCGCCAACGTATCCCGCTTGCCGCTGGGCAGGGTGAACTCCGGCTCACCGTCACTGTTGATGCCCTCGAAGGTGACCGGGATGCCGTTGAGCAGGAAGTTGTTGCCGTGCAACCGCTTCAGCGCCCAGGCGTGCGCGCCGATGTTGTTCCGGTCCGGAGTCACCCGTTGATCCACAACCCAGGCGATCGAGCCTTCTGGGGCACGTTCCATCATGTTCAGCACCAGTCGGGCGTGCGCCGTGCTCGGATCGCCGAAGCCTTCCAGTTGCGCCCCATGCAGTAGCGGCTGTGTTTGCCCCCAGGTGAAACCGGCCAGGTTCTTCGGATCGACCTTCGGCACGGTGACGACGTCGGGCCGGTTCGCCGTGTGCTGATCGGCGGCGATCACGCCCAGCGAATCCGGGACGCAGGTGTTGATCCCGGTCCCCTGCTCGGAGAGCATGTCGCTGGTGAGGTGCAGTGCCGGGAAGTCCCGGCCCAGCAGCGGCAGCAGGAAACCGCCGACCCGCATCGCGATATTCGCCGCCGAGCTGTGGCCCTTGGTCCGGATCCCGCGCTCATCGAAGGCCAGCTGCAGCTGCTCGATGGGTGCGACCGCGTCGCCGTCCGGCTTGATGCCGACGAAGCCCGGGCAGACGCCGTTGCGGGTGTTCTTGCGAATCTCCTTGGTATCACCGGTGATTCCCACCTTGGTGATCCGCTGCGCCGCCCGATCGATCTCGATCGCGAATTCCGGCGGCTTGTGCGGCGTGGTGAACTTGCCCAGCGTGCTGAAGGTGACACCGGCCATCACGCTGAATTGACTGGTGAATTCGAACAACGCTTGCTGAACACTGGCCCAGGACCAGCCCGCGACATCGGGATGCTGGGCGAGACTGGTGAGGAAACCACGCAGCACCAGCGCGATGCTCTCCATGTTGGTGGCGGCGCTGAGCACCGTCTTGTCGCCGCGCGCGTTGTAGACGCCCTCCGAGGTCGCGGGCAGATCCAGCGCCTGTCGCATCGCGTCCGGGACGCCTGCCAGCAGCGGGTCGCGGGCCCGGGACCGCTCGTTCTTGATCTCCGCGAGCTTGTGCCACTTCGGGTCGTCCATCTGTGGCCAGGTCGCGGTCAGATGCTCGACCGCCGCCTGCATGAAGGCGTGCATACCGGAATCGCGCGGGTAGCCATCGTGTCCCACCATCACGTATTCGGTGGTGCTCTTCATCGTCGTGGCGTAGTACCCCGGCTCGGTGCCGGAGTAGTCGGCCCGCAGGGCCGCGGCGATCCGCTCCGGATGCGCCATCATCTCCTGCAGCGCGAGCTGAGTCAGCTTGTACTGCAACACACCCGAGGCGATCGACCGCTCCAGCGAGAGCCGCAGGTAGGTGAGCTCGGGCTCGGGGAACACGTCCTGGATCGTGCGGTCCGGACCGTGCACCTTGTCCGGGACATTCGCGGCCAGGAACTTCTGACCGATCTCCTCGATCACGGCCTCGGCCTGGCTCGGATCCGCCAGCACCCGCGACTGACCCTCGACCATCAGTTCACGGGTCACCGACACCGCGGTTCGCGGGACGTCCACCGACAGGATCCAGCCCTCCGGCGTCTCCAGCAGCCCTTCGAGCTCGCCTGGATCGGCGTCGGCCTCGTCTTCGTCTTCCTGGCGGTCGGCCTCGAGTTCGGTGGCGTTGCGCTCGTACATCACGTACATCCCGGCGATCTGGAGGCGCACGTGCGCGATCCGATCGGCGTAACCCACGGGCTGTTCGCGCTGCAGCCGGTCGAGTTCGGCGTGCACGTCGGTGATCGCGCCTTCGAGCACCCGGGCGCGCTCCTGGGCGATCTCCACCCGCTGGGCCGGGGTGACGTGCACCAGCACCGGCGGCCGCCCTGGACGGAACAGCACGAGCGGCTCACCACCCGCGCCGTGCTGATCCATCATCCCGACATAGGCATCCCACTCCACGGCCACCAGCGGATTCCAATACGCCAGCGGCGGATGCTGCACACCCATATCCGCGACGATCATCTCGTCGACGAAGTGGAAGTTCTCCGACGGCGACAGGCGAGTGCCGTCGGCATGCCGGACGTCGAACAGGTCGTGGTCGCCGGTCAGGGGCGCGAGATCGCCGGTCCTGGTGCGGCCCTGGACAACTCCGTCGACGACGGCGAACCGGCCCTGCTCGATGTAGTTGTCCATCTTCCCGCGCAGCACCTCGTACTCGTGCACACGCTGGCGGTACCGCGCCTCGAGTCCGGCCCAGATCAGGTCGGATTCGTTGGTACGCTGCGGCATTCGCAGTTCGTGATGGCCACCCTCCGGGAATCGGAAGAAGCCGACCAGGCCGATCGAGTTCGCGGGCGCGCCCAGCATCACGTCGTAGCGGTTGATGGTCTTGGCCTTCATCAACTCCGGCTTGTCAGCCGCGCCCTCGTAGATCCAGGGCACCGAGTCGGCGTTGGTCGGGCGCACCCAGACCTGGAAGTCGTTCTCCTCGACGAAGTTCTGGATCTGCTCCTGCCGGTGTAGTGGAATACCGCGTTCGGCTTCGAGTTGCTCTGGCGTGACCGGTGTTTCGGCCGGGGGTTCGACCGCCGGATTCGACGGACTCATGCCGAAGTAGGCGTTGTCGGCCGGGGGTGCGGCGTCCACGTCGCCGGTGGTCAGGACGATCGGCAGACCGTTCTTCCACACCGCCGCCCACAGATCGACGGCGCCTTCCCTGGTACCACCGGCCAACTCAGCCAACGACACCTGATTCGGTGTCGGCTGGGCACCGCTGGTGAGCTGCGGGACCGAGGTGTCGGTCGCATGCTCGGTGAGCCATTCGCGGCCATTCGGGTCGATCCGGAGCAGCGTGACTTCTTGCTCGTTGAGTTTGAAACGGTGTGTGCCGTCCGAGTTCTGGCGAAGATAGGTGAGACTGCCCGCGTGACCGACGGAACCGTGCCGGTCGGGGTTGCCGCGCTTCTCGAAGAAGAGGGCGGAGCTGCCCGGCCCTGCGGTGATCAGGCCTTGGAGGAGATGAGCCGCGGCGCTCAGGTTCGAATCGGCGCGGAAACCCTGTACGGGTGCGCCGTGCAACCTCGGCACGATATCGCTCCACAGGACACCGGCCAGCCCAGCTTTCAGCAGGTGCGCGGTGGTCACGATGCGGCCCTGCGCGCGGTTCACCGAGTCGGCGCCAACCCGCACGCAGTCGTTGTCGTGCTGGTCCAGGACGTAGCTGGCGCGCCCGAAAGCCCCAGTGACGGTGACCGTGAGCACCTGCACACCGGGTTTACCGGTGACCTTGCCCGTGACCTCCAGGCGGGGCGCCAGGTCGCGATCGCCGGTGTAGGACTGGGTGGCCTTGGTGACCAGCTTCTTCACCCCGGCCAGCGCCTCGTCGACCTTCGCCGGCGGCCAGCCACCCATCATGGCCCGCGTCTGGCTGTACACCAGGTCCAGACCCTGCATGCCGCTGTCCAGCGGGAGCCCGAAACGGCGGGTGCGGGCCGGATCGTTGATGTCGGGGAACAGCTCGGAGGTGAAGCCGAGCGGGTCGGGCCGACGCCCGGTCAGCTTCTGCCACCAGGTGCGTTTGCGCGGCAGGTGCGGCCGGTTGGCATCCCAGTCGTAACCCGCCTTCTTGGCCGCCTCGTGCGCGTCCCAACCGGTCTTGTCCGGGTGGCGCGCCAGGAATTCCGCCTCGTACAGGGCGGCCTCGAGCGCGATGATGTCCTCGCGCACCGGTTTTCCGGCGACCAACCGGTTCCACATGGCGGCGACATCGGCGATCTGGTTGAGATCGGAATTACGCAGCAGGTAATCGCGCGCCCGGTTCAGCGTCCGCACGATCTCGTCGGGAGTGCGCGTCTTGCCGGCGTGGTCGCGCAGCCAGGTCGAACCGTCGGAGTGTTTGGGCAGCAGCGCGCCCTTCGGATCCCGTACCCAGGCGTTGCCTTTGCCGCGTACCCAGCGCTTGGGATCGCCACCGGAGTACCGGTCCGGGTCAGTGAGCGCATGGTTGGCGATATGGGCGAGATAGCTGTCGTGTTGGAATTCGCGGTTGAACTCGAACAAGGCGTAGTCGCCAGCAGTCTCCCGCTGGATACCTTGGCGCTCTACTTCATTGGCGTTCCATTGTTCTTCCAACGCGGCCGGGATGGCGACCGAGTCACCCACGAATGGATAGACCACGGTGCCGTCCAGGCGCGCCATTTCCGAGTTCAGCGGCGGCTTGGCGAACTCCTTGCGATGCAGCGACTGCGGATCAGGCTGACCGTCGTTGAACCAGGCGCGAGTGCGGGTACCGCGCGCTATCGGCACCAGATGGATCCACTTGCCGTTGCCGACAGCGGGGATCCAGGTGCTCACGTCCGCCATGGCCCAAGTCAGGCGCGGATGCCGGTTCGCGAATTCCACAGATAGGGGCAGGTGTACCGACTGGCCGTGCGAAGTATTGGCGGGCAACCACTGGGTTGCACGCAGGATGAAATTGCCGATCCCCTTGTGGTTCTGGATAAACCTGTGCATCGCCGGATGGCCCAGCATCGGGCCGAAGATTCCGATGAACAAGATGCGGGCGTGGAACAGGTCGAGCCCGACCGAGGAGGTCCAGGCGTTCACGCCCTCGGGCACGTTGTAGGAGCTCCCCGGCGACAGCGGCGGTTTCTGCGAGAACAGGAACGCGGGGACTTCGCCCTGTTCGAATTCGTGCAGTCCGGCCATGATCTTGTCGAAGGTCGGCACCGAGGAGAACTTGAGCAGGAACGGCGGCTGCGGGGTGGTCCACTCCTCCTTCTCCCACTTGCGCGGGTGCTTGCCCGGCTCCCACGAAATCTTGTCCGGTCCCGAGGTACCGCCGCGCTGGGTCACTTCGGCGGCGGTGGACGGCAGTGCGACCGACTGCTCGTAGCGGCCGTCGGCGTCCACCTGCACCTGACGGAACTCCACCTGACGGAACCGCATCTGCACCGCACCGGTCGACGAGTTCGACGCCAGTAGGAGAACCACATCCAGGTCGGTGTGCGTCGGTAAAACCGCATTCAGGGCTTGGCGGTAGCTGTTGGTTGCGGTGTCGGTGCCGACGACCACCATCTGGGTGTCGAAGTTCGTCGAGCCGGGCGCGGGACGCACCCCGACCCGCTCCGAGATCGGCAGCAAGCCCAAATCATTCAGCGCGGCCAAGGCTGCCCGCTGCTCGGCGATCTGCTCGTCGATCATCTCGGCGAGCCGACCCTGTTCGGTCTCAGCCTGTTTCATTTGCGCGATCAGCTCGCGTAGCTGCTGGACCTGTTGCGCGCCCGGTTCCAACGACCCCTTGTACAACGGGTTCAGTTGGTTGATGTCATCGATCTGGTACACCGCGGCCAGCGAGTTACGGGCCCGGGTGCCCGCCAAGATCTTCTGAGTCAGCTCGGCGCGCAGCTCGATCAGCGGGCCGGGCGGCAGCTTCTCGAGCATCAGCTTATGCGAGGCTTCCAGCTCCGCGAGGGTGTGCAGTGCGTTGCGCAGGCTGGTGCGCAACACCTTCAGATCGGCTTGTTTGGCACGCGAGGATTCCCGGGTGTCAACGGGTTCCGCTTCGAGCTCCCGGATACCCTCACGCAGCGGCTGTACCGCGCGCTCGCCGCGCGCTATCTGCTCTTCCAGGGTGAGGCGCGCCTGCTGGGCGAACTCGACACGGTCCCGGAGCGCGAATGCCTCGGTCAGGTCGTCGACGAGTTCCAGATCTCTACGGAACTGGGCACTTTCGGTCTCGCCGCCGAGCTCTGCGACCAGCTGCTGCTGCAGGTCGGCGACGTGGTTCCCCAACGCGGCGATCCGGGCCTGGGCATCCTGCTCGGCTGCGGTGAGCGCGTCCTGGCGGGCCTGCACCGCCGCCACGCGCGCCGACTCTGCCTGCGCAGCAGCATGTTCCGCGGATTCGGTGTGCAGCTCCGCCTGCTCGTCCAAGGCGAGCGCGCGTTCGTGCAGACCTTCGGTGCGCGCCTGCTGCGCCTGCGCCACCAGCTGTGCGGCTTCGTTGCGAGCCGCGGCTTCACGACCGAGTTCCTCGGCCATCTCGGTTCGCAGCGCGGCAATTCGGGCCGGGGGCGGGCCATGCGCCGGTGGCTGCCGATGCGCGGGGACGGGCGAATTCTGGTCCGGCGTCTGGCTGATGAGCAGGTCCGCGTCGGGCAGTGCCGCATTCGTGTCACCGAAGCCCTGCACCAGTTGACCGTCCGGCCCCCAGGCGATGGCCCAGGTGGCGCGTGTGTCGGCGCGGGTCCCGCCGGTCAGGTCCGCCAGCGCCACGTTGATGCCGTCGGGGGTGGTGAACACCTCCCGATTCGTCCGCTCGGACTCGGCCTTGTTGTAGGTCACGCGGCGGCCGTCCACCTCGAACTGGTTGCCGCCCAAGTTCTTCAGGGCGTACGAGTGCGCGCCCACGCGGCGCTGATCGAGCACCCATGCGATGCTGCCCGGGCCCTGCGCCTGCAGTGCCGCGATGAGGTTCGCGTGACCGCGGGCGTCGCTGTTGTCGAAGCCACCCGGCTGGGCGCCGCGGAACGCCGGCAGCGCGTCGGCCCACCGCACGCCGGAAAGGTTGCCCCGCACCGGGATCAGGAAATCGACGACGTCACCCAGGTAGCCGCGGATACGGCTCAGCGAGTCCGGGAAACAGGTGCTGATCGCGGGCGGACCGGCCGGGTCGATCTCGCTGGTGTAGTGGTTCATCAGTGCCTCGAGGGCATTGATCTCCGCCCCGGTCCGGCGGACCTCGGCGCGCAGCTGCTCGTGCAGCGCGCTCAGCGCCGCGGGGTCGCGCACGAACAGCTCGGTGAACTTCTCCACCTTGAACTTGCCGAACGCCGCTTTGTACTGCGCGTTGGTCATGCTGTAGACGTCCGCCCCGTGCAGCCGGATCCAATCCTGGTCCGCCACAGGCACTCCCGGCACCGCGGCCGGCGGCACGACCTGCAGCTGCCGCAGCAGCAGGTCGACGTTGCCGATGAGGGCGGCCAGGTGCGCGGGGGCGTCGGCTTGCCGGATCGGGGCGATGTCTTCGGCGACCCGCGGGTCGTCGGTGAACAGCGCCGGGTTGGCCTCGAGACGTTGCAGCAGCGCGTCGATGTCTTTGGCCAGCTTGGGTTTTGTGGTCTTGAGGGTTTCCAGCGTCGCCTTGGGGTTGGTCGCCAGCTCCGCGCGGGTCAGGTTCAGCGTGTTCAGCGTGGTGTCGAGCTTGTGGTAGGCGTCCAGATCATGCATGATCCGCGCGTATTCGGCCAGCGCCTCGATCTGCACGGCGCGCACCTCGTTGTCGAAGCGCAGCCGCTCCAGGGTGGCGTCCAGGTGGGCGGGGGTCAGGTCGATCCGGCCGATCGGCAGGCGGCCCACCAATTCGGTGATGGCGGACTCGATTTCGACGCGCGACATCCGGGCCAGATCGAGTTCCGCGGGACTCGGCTGGGCCGGCGCCGGTTCGGTGACGGCCTGCCACGGGCCGCCCTCGTAGCGCACCATGGTGACGGTCAAGTTCCGGCCGTCGAAGTCGGTCGAGATGTGGCGCACCTCCGGCGATTCCACGACCGCGCTGAACACCTTCCAGGTGCTGCCGATCTGCTGGCCGGTGGCATCGAGCACCGGCACCTCGCGCGGCCACACCAGCCGGTTCTCCACCTGGAGGGTGCCCGCGTTGAATTCGGCGACGAGATTCGCGTGGGCGGGGTCGGCGAGCAGTTTCGCCAGCGTCTGATCGTGATCCAGCGCGTTGTCGATGACGACCAGCGCGTCGCCGATGCGGCCGATGCCCGGGTGGTCGACCGGGTCGATCAGTGTGCCGCCGTTGTCCTGCAGCCAGGCGTTGCGGGCGGTGTCGGTCGCCATCTCGGCGTATTCGCCGAAATTGTCACCGGCGTCGAGGAACCGCTCGGCCTGCTGTTCGAATGCGGCGACCTTCCGCTGCAGGTCGGTCAGGCGAGTTTGCAAGTCCGCCAGCACATCCGGGTCGGTGGCGGCGACGCCGAGCAGATGCGCACGGTGCTCGAGTTCGGTGCGAATGTGGTGCCGCCGCAAAGCTTCTTCGTTGAAAAGACGGCCGGCGGGCGTATCGCGATGCGACAGGTCGTACCACATGCGGCCGCCCTGCATGTTGTTGTTCACCCCGCCCCAGCGCAGCACGCCGGTGCGGCCCTCCTCCGCGGCGACCTCGGCCGCATACCGCTCCAGCGGGCTCGGGCGGTTGACGACCGCCGCCGGTAGCAGATGCGACAGGTCGACCTCGACCTGGAACGGGATATCCGCGTTCTCGACCTCGTAGCGGGCCAGCGCCGCCTCGAACGCCTCGGTCGAAACCGCTTGGCGGGTTAGCAGATACTGAGCCTGCTGGATGGCGGTGCGCACCGACTCCGGGCTCAGATCGGGCAGCTCGAGCCCCAGTGTGCCCAGTAGGGCGAGCAGCGCCCGTGCTTCTGTGTCGAGCTCTGTAGCGGCTTGCTCGATCTCCGCGCCCCACTGTGCGAGCTCGTCCTGCACCTGCGCCGACGGCGCGTGCTCGGCGTCGGGTGCTACCGGCGGCTCCAGCGATGCATCGATACCGGGCTGCGGCGGCGACGCCGGAAGTTGTGGGGGTGCGGGTGGTTTCGCAAGGAACCGGTCCTTGATTCCGTGCCGGTCGAACTCTGCTTCGTTCTCGCGCAACGCCTTCGGGTCGGCGTCCTCGCGGGCGTAGTCGTAGACCTCCCCGGTCCGTGAGACGGGCCCGTGCGATTCCGCCGAGTTGACCCGGCCTCGCATGAAGTTCCAGATCTTGGGCCAGTTGCGCTTCAAGTTGACCAGCTCGCGCAGTGTCAGCGCCGGGTTGGCCTCGAAATTGATCAGGAAGTCGTTGTCGACGATGTGCCCGACGCCTGCGACGGCGGCGGACTGGCCTTCCGGCACCCACTCCGAGGGCGGGTGCACCGGGTTTGTGACATCGCGCTTCATCATGCGTGCGCGGGCGCGCTGGAACCGGGTCAGCGGCCGTTCGGGCTTCGTGGCGACCTCGGTGGAGGGCACCTCCGGCGCGGCCAGGCGTTCGGCCGGTTGCACGGACCAGCCGCCGGAGCCATCCGGTGTCAGCCGGACCGGAATCCGCTCGCCGCCGACTTCCAGGTCGATGCGCACGGGCGCGCCCGGCGTGCTGCTCGTCTGCAGCACCTGGGTGACGTCGGCCAGGTCGGCGACCGCCTGGGCACGGGCGAGGGTCTCGGCCCGCAAACGCGCGAGCGTGTCATCCAGATTCGCTTGCGACAGGCCGTTTCCGGGCACCTCGAGCAGCCGTGCCCAGACCTCGACGATCTTCTCGATCTCGGCCCGCTGATCCGGATCGAGGGCCACCCGGTGCCGCTCCATGGCGGTATCCAGCGCTTCGATCGCGCCCGCCCGCAACAGGATTCGATAACCCTCCTGGGCGACGGTGGTCGCGAGGTTCGCCGGATCACGCTGGGCTGTATCGAGATTCAGCTGATCCGCGAGCGACTCGTGCACCTGCTGCAGGGTCAGCGGGCGCGGGGTGTCGGTGCGGGCCGGCGGCGACTGCAGCGGACCCGCGACGGCGTCCGGGTGCGCGAGCGGAATCGGCGGCGCGGCCTGTGCTTCCGGCGCCTGGCCGATGGACCGCTGGAACGCCTCGACCGCATCGCGCTGGGCGAGGAAGTCGGCCTGGTTGGCCGGGTCGGCCGGGTAACGCCAGTACCGCTCGCCGGGGAGCTGCTCGTCGGCGGTCAGCATCTGGAAGTTCGTCGGGAACAGCATGTGCTGGTTCGCCAGCCCATCCGGCGAGGCGTCCAGGAATTGGCGCGCCAACGCCATCTGCGACATGTCCTGCAAGGCGGCCTGCGGATCCGGCAGTGCCCCAAGGGTTTCCGAGAGTCCGAGGCGATCGGCCAAGGCTTGCGCGTAGGTAAGGCCCCGTTGTGCGGGCTGATTCTGCTGATCCGGTTCGACACTCAGGTCCGGGGTTTCGGCGAAGAACCGTCCCGCCTGATGCATCGGATCGTTGGGCCGGCGCACCGCCGGCGGATCCTGGCCGATCCGCAGGTCGGCATCCAGCATCGTCCCGGTACCGACCAGGCGTGGCCGAACATGCTGGTCGTTCTCGAAGAAGCTCGCCCAGGTGGCGTCGGTCTCCTCCGGTGTGGAGCCGATCAATTCGGCCAGCGATACCGGACCGGCGTCGGGATCGGCGTCCGGGCTCAGATCGATCAGCTGCTCCTGGCCGTTGTCGTCGATGCCGACGAGAAGCGCCCGCTTGCCGTCCACGTCGAAAACATTGTTGCCCAGGTTGGTCAGCGTGACTTGGTGTCCGCCGACGCCGTAATCGTCGACGGTGATGCGCCGGTCGACCATGACGGCCGAGGCGCCCTCTTTCAGCCCGCCCAGGGTGATCAGCAGGTTCGCGTGCGCGCTGCGGGCGGCCGTCGCCCAGATCATCGTGGGTTGCGCGTCTCCGAAATGCGCCGCCACCTCGCTCCCCGCGACACCGCCGAGCCGGCCGGGATCGACGACGAACGGGCCGACCACAGAGGGATGCCGCAACGCCAGCCGCTCGAAAGATCGTGTCACGCAATGGTTGATCGGCACACCGCCGGTCGGCAGACGGTAGTAGTTGTCGGCCAGCGCTTCCAGAGCGGCGATGTCGGCGGCGGCCTGCCGCACTTCGGCGCGCACCTCGGCCAGCGCCTCGGCGATCTGCTCGGGGGTGCGCTGCGGCACCGCGTCGAGATTGCCGGCACGGAAATCCTGATAGATCGCCTCCGCCTCGCTCGGGGTGGCGTTGGCCAGGTCGATGCCGAGCAGGCGCACCCAGTCGCCGTTCAGGTCCGGGGTGGTCGCCGTCTGCCCGGCCCGCGGGGGCGCGAGGAGGTCGGCGAGATCCGCGACCAGCGGCGAGATCTGGTCGTCCGCGTCTGCCTGCGACTGGTTGTTCGCGTGCAGCCGGGAGAGGTCGGCAAGCGCTTCGATACGGGCCGCGCGCAGGGAGTTCGCGGTGCGGGCGGCGTCGAGAGCGGGGCCGATCTGGGCCGGAGCCACATCGGCCAGGGACACGTCGAGGCGGGCCGCTGCGTCCTCGACCCGGGCCACCAACTGGGCGTTCGACAGAGCGGCGGGATCCGGCGCGCGGCTCGCCGGGCCCTGCAGCGCGTGCACCGCCTGCGCCGCCGCGGCCAGGTCGTTCAGAGTGACGGCCCGGGCCAGCACTTCGTCGCGCAGCCGCTCCAGGGTCGCCTCGACCTGCCCCTCAGCCAGGTCGGTGGCGGGGAGCTGCAGCAAACCTGCCCAGTGGTCGGCGATCTCGGTCAGATCGGCCCGCCAGAGAAGGTCGGCGGAAGCCTTGATCCGGGCGAGCGTGCGGGCGAGTGCCTCGATCGCGGCGGCCCGCAGGAGCGTCCGGAACTGCTCCATCGCAATGGTTTCCGAGAGATTCGCCGCGGCCACTTGGTCGGCGGATAGGTCCAACCGATGCAGCAGCTGCAGCTGCGCCAACCCCGGCGGCAGCGGCTGGGTACGGGAATCCGACCCGGCGGGGGCGGGGCCCAGCGCGGAAGCGATCGCCGCCGGCACGGCGATCACCCGCTCGGGACCCTGACCATAGGGGTCGAATCCAAGCTCGGCGACCGTTTCAGGCGAGCTGTAGAAGTGGCGCTCACCCAGATGCCGCTCGTCGATGCTCAGCGGGCTGAAGTCGTCGGGACCCATGGGTTCGCCCATGTTTCCGATGAGGGGTGTCGGGTCGAGAAAGCCTCGTGCCCAAGCTATTTGGGCCAGATCCGCCAAGGCGGAGCGCGGGTCCGGGAGCGTCGACAGCGCGTCGCCGAGGCCGAGCGGCTCCGCCAAGGCAACGATGCGGGCGCGCTCGGAGTCGGTCAGTTCGGGGAATGGGACCGGGGCAGGCGGGAGTTCGGGGTCCGGGGTGGGACCGTTCTCCGGTTCCGGCGCGAGCTCGGGGTCCGGGGTGAGAGCAGGTTCCGGCGCGAGCTCGGGGTCCGGGGTGAGAGCAGGTTCCGGCGCGAGCTCGGGGTCCGGGGTGGGAACGTTCTCCGGTTCCAGCGTCGGGGTTGGTTCCAGCTCGGCATCCGGGTCCGGTTCGGGAGCCGGTTCGGGCTGGTTTTCCGGATCGTCGGTGCGGCGCTGCTCTTCTTGCTGACGCCGCTGCTCGTCGAGGTAACGCCGCACCTCGCGCATCGGATCGGTCGGGCCGACGGGATCGCGGAGCGGGGGCGGCAGCTCATCCTCTTCGCGGCCCTGCACGGTGCCGCGCCTGGGCTGGAACGGAGTGGTCGATTGCGGGCGCACCGCGTTGCCGTGCTCGTCATAGGCCATCACCCAGGTCTTCTGGGGAGTGAGCGACATGGTGTCGGGATCGAACTCGACCGGGCCGTTGGGGTACCGCAGCGGGTCGTCGACCATGATCTTGCCGGTATCGGGGTCGATGTACCGGGTGTGGGCGTGCGAGCCGACGCCGTGCTCGTCCACGTCCGGGTTCTTTTCGACGACGATGATCGCCGCCCTGGAGTCCGTGCCCTCGGGGGCGCGGTTGTGCATGAATTCCAGCGCCGCGTTGATCGCCGCGTTCGGGTCCACGCCCTTGCGGGTCTTGGCCAGTACGAGCTGTGAGCCGCCGTGCTGCTGCATCAGCTCCGAGTTCAGGCCCGTGACATCAAGGTTGGTCGGCAGGGTGATGTTCGGGTTGCCCGTGCGCTGGCGGGCCACCCACAGCGCCTGCTCGGCACAGCCGTTCTGGCGCCACTCGGGACGATCGCCGTCGAGCCGCGACTCGTTGTCGGGCGCTTGGAAGGTGCTGGTTCCGGCGGCGATGTCCTCCAGCAGGTACATGCGGTCGGTCGGAACGCCCTTCGGCGGCTTCGGGCCGTCGGTCTCCGCGTTCCACTGTTTGAACAGCCCGTTGGTGCGATCCTGGACGTGGACCTTCACGTCGTCGCCGAACCGGCCCTTCTTGAGGAGCGGCTCCCCTTCCATGCCCATCAGGACGATGTGGTCGACCACGTTCTTCAGGCGGCCCTTGTGCCCGGCCGATTCGGCGACATCGACACCGTAACCACTGGCAACGACCGTGTTCGAGGCCTTGGGATGACCATTCGCGGTCCGAGACGCGTTGAACCCGGCCAGATCTCGGGACAACAGCTGAGCGCCCTGCCGGGCGTGCCAGGTGAACACGGACTGGCCCCGGCCGGGCGTGTTGTAACCGACCCACGCGACGGACACCGCCGACTGGCCGTCGCGTAGTCGTCCGACGGTGGCCCGATGCTCCCGCAGCGCGCTGTCCACGGTACTGCCGATATTCGCCAGCGAACCGTCCCGGCCCGGGACATGCCAGGCCGCCTTGGTCGCGGTGTCCGGTTCGCCGAAAGCGATTGCTGCCCTGCCACTTCCGTTGAACGCGGTGGAGTCGAAGGCGAGCATGTAGACGGACGGCGCCGGCCTGGTAGCGGCTGCCCGTTCCTTTGCCTGCAGCAAGGCCTGTTGCGTGTGCCGCAAGTTCGCCAGCTGCTTGTGCCCGGCCGAATCCAGGTTGCTGCTGGACATCAGACTCTTCAAGTCCGAGTTGACTTCCTTCAGAGCCGCTTTCGCCTGCTTTCGGGCAGCGTTGATCTCCCCTTGCTTTGCCCGGTGCTCCTGTACGAGGGCGCGGTGGGCAGCGGCTCGCTCCTTCCGAGGGGACTCCGGATCCACCCTGATGCTCGTCTGCGGCCGCGCCCTCTTCGCGCTGGCCAACTCGTTCTGCAGCCGCACCTGCAGGTTCAGCAGCGTTTTCAGGTCCTTTTGCTGGTCGGCGTCGAGGCCGCTACGAGTTATCAGCCGGTTCTTTTCCCGGGCCAGTTGCAGCCGGTTCGCCTTGTCGACGGCGGGCGCGGGGATACCCTTGGCATTGCCGATCACGTCCGGGTGCACCCGGATCAGCACGTTGATCTCGGTCTCCGACAGCGCCGCCCACCGCTTGGAGTTCTTGGTCGCCACGGCTTCCGCGTCAGCGTCGGAGGCGTTCTTGCCGGGGAGGAAATCGGCGGGCTTCGTCTGGCCCGCGGGATCGCCGATTCGCTCGGCGAGCTCGTTGAGGATCTGGGCGGCGTCGGTCTTCTCCGCGTCCGTCGCCTCGCTGGAATCCGCGGGCAGGACGCCGTCAGTGTCGTCGTCGGTGTTGGTGTTGGTGTCGTCGTTGCTGTCGGTGTCGTCGTTGCTGTCGGTGTCGTCGTTGGTATCGGTGTCGTCGTTGGTATCGGTGTCGTCGTTGGTATCGGTGTCGTCGCTGGTATCGGTGTCGTCGCTGGTATCGGTGTCGTCGCTGGTATCGGTCGAATCATCCGGATTGGGCTGGTTTTCCGGATCGGCGTCGGGGTCTTGGTTCGTGTTCGTGTCGCTGCCCGGCCGGGCAGGTGCGGGCGCCGGGTTCGCCGGAGCGGGCATCGGTGCGATCGGCGCCACCAGCGCGGGGTCCACTTCGCTGTCGGGCCGCGACTGGTTCACGTCGACCGGCGGCTGCACTTGGTGGTCGCCCTGCTCGGGCACCTCCACCTCGGAGTCCGAGCGTTCGCTTGTATTCGTTTGCAGCGCTTCGTTTTCCGAAAGCCGAGTCTGTAGCGGACCGGTCTGGCCCGGCGTCGCGGTCTGCGCGGCGGCACCCGCGCGGCTTTCGGGCGCCACCGGATCCACGTCGGTGCTCGGAGCCGGAACCGAGCCGTCGGAGAAACCGTCGGGGATGTGGCCCATCGTCCGTGGCAGGCCCGGAACGCCGGGGGCGGTGGGGGCGGTCGCCCGTCCAGTGTGCTGACCGGCCGCGGAACTCGACTGTCCGGCAGCCGGATTCGTCTGCCCGGTGGCCGGGGCCGAGCTCGCGGCCGACGAGCTGCCCGGCGCGACGCTGGACGAACCCGGAGTCGCGGTCGAGCCGGGGGTGGACGAGCCGACCGAGCCGGGCGCCGCATTGGGTGCGCTGGTCCCGACGCCCGGGGCGGCGCCGGGCGTGGCAGCAACACCCGGCGCCGCGGTGCTGGCAGCTCCGTTGGTGGTGTTCGTTTGCAGGTTCGAGTTGGTGTCGCCTGAAGTATCTGTGTGCGAGGTGGTTTGGACCGGGTCGGACAGCGGGGCGGAGAAGTCGTTGACGACGCCGGGGTCGGCGACCGGGGCAGCCGCGGCAGCGGGCCCGGCTACCTGCGCACCGGTATCCGCCACGGGCGCAGGGGAATCCGCGACGGGACGCTCGGCTGCCGGCGTCGCATCGCCTGCCGCCGGCGCCTGGGTGTTCGCACCATTCGACGCCTCGGTCGAACCTCCGGTGTTCGCACCGGTTTCCGAGTTCTGCTGGCTCGCTTGCGGTCCGGGTGCGGCCTGCTGGTCGCCGCCCTGCTGGCTCGCGCCCGGGTCGGCGGCCTGGGCCTGCGGCGCGGCCTGCGCGGGTGGTGCGGTGTCGGTGGCGCTGGCCGCGGTGGTGCCCGGGCTTTGGTCGGTTGTGCCCGGGCTGTGGTCGCCGGGGCCACCATTGGTCGCGCCATTGTGAGCCCCGGCGCCATCCTGGTTCGCACCGGTATTCGTCGGGTCCCCGCCACCATTCTGGTTCGCGCCACCGGTATTTGTCGGGTCCCCGCCACCATTTTGGTTCGCGCCACCGGTATTCGCCTGGCCGCCGCCACCATTTTGGTTCGCGCCACCGGTATTCGTCGGGTCCCCGCCACCATTTTGGTTCGCGCCACCGGTATTCGCCTGGCCGCCGCCGGGATCGGTCGATGTGCTGCCGGTGGTCGGCGAGGTAGGCGCGGTACCGTCCGGGAAGGTCGGCGAGTTGAAACTGGTTTCGCCGCCGCCGGCGGCGGCCGGGTCCCCGCCACCGATATTGGGCGCACCCAGGAACTGCCGTCCGCCGCGCAAACTGGACGCACCACTGGGAATCGCGCCGGAAAGTCCACCACCGACGAAGGATTCCGGGGTCCATTGCCCGGTCATCAGCGCCGCGGCCGTCGCGCCCACCACGCCCGCGCCGGCACCGACGATCGAGCCGCCCATGAACCGGGTGAATCTGCTGGGGCTCTCCATCATCCGGTTCAGTCGCGGGATGTAGCCCGCGCCGACGCCCGCGCCACCACCGGCGGCGCCGGCCACGAAGGCGACACCCAAGCTTTCCTTGAACTGGTCCATGTTGAAGTCCTGCGAGTGCAGGCCTTCCGCCTTGAGGATCTGGTACTTGAGGCCTTCCTCGATGGTGGTCTGGGCGACCTCGACCATGCCTTCCTGGATCATCTCGTAGACGACCTTCTTGATGACACCGCGCGCGGTCTCCGACAGGAAGCGCCGAGCCAGGATGCGAGTGATCGCCCACTCCAGAATCCGGCCGATGAATCCCATCGCAATCCGGGTACTCGCGATCGCGCCGGCTTGCACCGCGGGTGCGGCCGGTCCCGCGGCCAGCGACCAGGCCAGTTCGATCACCAGCCAGCCGAGCGCGAACATCGTGCTCAGATGGTTGCCATGCACTTCACCGGTGAAATCGTCGACGGCGACGGCCAAGTCGTCGAAGGATTTACCCATCAGCTCGATCGAGCCGTGTTTCGGGTCGTCGCCGTGGATTACGCTCTGCAGCGCGACGAAGATCTTCTCGCCGCCATCGCCCTGCGGGTAGGACACGCGCACGGAATTACTGGCGGTATCGGCTTCCCCGATCGCGAATTCGAGGATCTCCTTGCCCACATCGCGCAGCACATCGGAGATCCCGTCCAGATCGTTGGGATCGATATGCGTGACTTCCGCGCCCGCGACCCAGCCCACCCAGGCCAGCTCGTCGGGAATATGCCAGTAACCCATCTATATCCGCGCGCACGTCACCAAACGGAGTCGGTGACGCCCTTCCCGGATTCTGCGCCATCGTTGCGGATCTCGACATCGGTGAAGACCAGTTCGTCCTCCGCGCGCTCGGCCGAGCCGGGCGGTGCGACGGAAACCGGCGGCGCCAGGGGGATTTCGCTCTGCACATCCGGCATGCCGGGGATGACATCGGAGAGCTTGGGCAGCCGCGCGCGCTCGGCGGCCAAGGGCGCCATGACTTCCTGGCTCTGGCCGAACACGTCCTCGGCGGCTTGCTGCGCCAGCCGGGTGATCGCCTTGGCGATGTCGTCGTAGCTGTATTCGTCGATGCCACTGCCGAATTTGGTTTCGATGACCACGCCGTTCGCGTTCACCGTCACCGAGATCTGCCGGTCCTTGGTGGTCGCGGTGGCGACGAGCTTGACGCGCTGCTGCTGCATCTCGGCGATATCGCGCATGCGGGCACGGAACTCCTCCAGCATGCCGCTGAGTTCGGCGTCGCGCCTGCTGCTGCTCATCTGGTTCACCCGCTCCACACACTCTGCGGCGGCCCGAGGGTCCGCCGGTCAATCACCACCGACCGTTAAGACTGGCTCTGCGGAGGATCAGGCCTCCAAGATCTGAGCTTCGCGCTTCTTCTCTTCGATCTCGTTGTTCCTGGCGGCTTCGAACTGGCCGTCGGAGAGCTTCCCCCAGGATGCGGCCATCGTGCGGGTGCCTTCGACCGCGCCCTCGAGCTGGTACTTCAGGCCCTTCGCGTCGTCCATGAACTTCGAGCCGAAGACCGGATCGGAGCGGACGATCGCGATCAGGTTGTCCAGCTGGGTCTGCACTCGATCGGCGAGCCCGTTCATCCGGTCCCGCACCTTGGCGGTGTCGGTGCCGGCGGTCCGCTGCTTCTCCGAAAACCTCTCGAGCGTCATCACGCACCTCTCATTTCGCAAGACTCACAATCGATCTTCGCATGAACTCCGGCCGACCAGAAGCCGAAGTTCGCATGAACACCGGGGTTTCGCTGACAAGACAGCAAACCCGCTGGTGTGCAGGCATTTCCGATAATTCTGGCAGCTGCGCACGGCGTTCGGGCCGATTGCACGGGGTTATAAGCTAAAGAACCCGTTAGGAATTGGCCATCGCGCCGACCTCCACTGTTCACCCGGATGCGTAAGCACCGTTCCGGGAACCGTAGCGGTGCGACACGTCCGGGGTCAGGCGTCGACGAGCCCGTTGCGCTCCTGGAAGCGCTTCTCGAACTCCTCGATGTAGCGCGACGGCGCGATCGAGGACGAAGACTGTTCCAGCACACCGTCGTCGGCGATGTAGAACAGGGCGCGGCCGATCGCGATCTCGCCCGGCGCGGTCGGCACATAGACCATCCAGCCGCAGCTGATGCGGTCCGCGCGCAGCTGGTCCAGCGGGTAGCCGGTGGTGTCCAGTTCGCGTTCGAGGATGTAGCGGCGCACCTGCTCGATGGCCTCGTCCTCGGCCATCGGATCCGGCAGCGTAGTCGCCACGCCGGCCAGGGTGAGCTGGTAGAAGGCGCTGTCGATGTCGAACTCACCGTCGTCGCCGAAGACGCTGATCAGCGTATCCCGGGTCACCACACCGGCTTCCGCGGCCGAGACCAAGATGGCTACCGCGGCGACCTGGCCGTCGGACGGCTCGGCGGAGATCAGTCCGGCGATCACATTCGTGACGGTCTGCGCGGTCCAGATGCCGGGGACGGCCTCGCTGAGCTGATCCGCGGTGGGCGAATCGGCGCGATGCCAGCGACCACCCTCCCACCAGTAGCAGAACGACAGCAAACCGCTGGCAGCACGAGGATTCAGCACCGGGTTCGCGACCCAGGCCGGAGCGCCGGCGTAGAACGCGGGCATCTGCGCACCTTGGTTGTAGGCGGCATCCAGGGTGGGGGCGTTCCAGACGCCACCGGAAAGCACGGCACGTCCGCCGGGCAGCATGTACAGCGTGGAGCCGCCGCGCTTGGCGCCTTCGAACCAGCCCAGCGCGGGCAGAATCCGGGGACCCCACTCGGATCCGATGGCGACGAAGGCCGCGGCCAGCACCGACCAGCGGGCCCACAGCGTGGGCAGGGCCGGGAAGTCGCGCTCCGAAACCGTGCCGCGCACACCGGCTTCCCGATCGGCGCGAGCCCAGGCCGCGGCCTCGGCCGGGGTACGGGACTGACGGTTGCCGTGACCGACATAGGCGGCCAGCCACACCGGCAGCCGATCGCGCGGATGCGTCTGCAGGTCGGCCTGGTAGACCTCGGGCGGGAACAGGTGATCGTCCGGGAACGGCTCGTCGCCGTAGTCGTAGTCGATCTCCAGCTGGCCGGCCGGGTTCAGTTGCAGCAGCAACCGCCACCACGGGCCGTCACCCAGTTCGGCGGACACCGCGCGATGCCGGCGCACCAGCTCCAGCACCGGCTCCGACGGCTGGATCCGGACCGAGCGCTCTTCGTCGTCGCTGAACACGATCTGCGCGACCTCGGCGACCTCGGTGAACGCGAAGACCGCGTCCAGCCGGGACCAGCCCTGCGGGCCGGACGTGGCGAGTTCGCGAGCGAGATTGTGGCCGATCTCGCGGGCCTGCTCGGCCGGGTCGGCGCCTTCGGGGGCCGGCGCGGGGGCGGCCGAATCGCCCAGCGAGAACTCCACATCGGGTTCTTCGCTGGTCTCCTCGAAGGCGGCCTGGAATTCCTGCAGGAACGCCTCGTCGGCCTGTTGTTCGGGATTGAGATTCGGCTGCTCGTCGCCGTTGGCCTGGTTGTCGCGGGCCTCGTCGTCTGGGCTGGTCACGTTGCAGCTATCTCCTCATCCACGCACCCGCGACCGGAAACCTGGGCGGGTACGCGGTTGCGGGTTAGAGCCGACTTGCTGTTCCTCATCCTGGCACAGGATGTCGAAATGCGACCCGGCAAGCCGAAACCCTCACCCCTCAGGAGGATTCACGACCCCGCCTTGGCGGACCTCGACCCGCCTTCGTAGGGCTGGACGAGGCCGCGATGCTGCTGGCGGACCGGGGTGCTGGTCAACGGCTCCTTCGAAGGAAGCAGCTGGGAAAGAATTCTCGCGCACCATTTGGTCGTTCGTCTCGCTCATGAGCGGTAACTTCCCTAAGAAGATGTCAAGGTCTCGAGTACGCCGCTCCCCTGCCACCCCATACCCCTGCGGGCGGAAGCTCCGATTTGCGAGGATCGCTCCGTGAGACTTGCGATAGTCGAAGACGACCTGGGAGTCGGCGACGCCCTCGTCGCGGCGCTGCGTGCCAAGGACTATCAGGCCGACCATATTCGGCGAGGGGCCGACCTGCTCCTCACCCACGACCGCTACGACGCCGTCATCCTGGATCTGGGCTTGCCCGACATGGACGGCCTCGACGTGCTGCGCAAACTCCGCGAAGTCAGCTCTGTCCCGGTCCTGATCCTCACCGCGCGCAGCGGTGAGCGCGCCGTCATCCGCGGCCTGCGCGCCGGCGCCGACGACTACCTGACCAAACCCCCGCGCGTCGGCGAACTCGTAGCCCGTCTGGAAACCGTCACCCGCCGCGCCGGCACCCCCACCGCGCCCGTCCAGCAAATAGTTGTCACCGGCGACGTCCGCGTCGACCTCCAGGCCCGCACCATCGAGGTAGCCGGCACCCCCATCACCCTCACCCACAAAGAATTCGAACTGGTCCGCATCCTCGTCGAACGCCCCGGCTCCGCCGTCAGCCGCCAGCAACTGATGGACCGCATCTGGGGCGACGCCTTCGCCGCCATCTCCCGCGCCCTCGACGTCCACATGGCCGCCCTCCGCTCCAAACTCCAACGCCCCGAACTCATCACCACCATCCGCGGCTACGGCTACCGCTGGGAAACCGGCCCGCACAGCGCCGAGTCCGACTCGACCCGTTAGTCGAATGGCGGCTGGTCACCGGCGTGTCAACCGCCATTTGCCTAACGGGTCCGAGCTGCCGCCATCGCGCGGTAGATGGGGTCGGTGAAGTGGTGCGGGTGGTGGTAGACGTCGGCGCCGGTGGCGTAATAGATGCGCCAGCCTGCGGTGGCGAGGGCGTTGTGGCGGGGGAAGTCGCGGTGGGCCGCGTGCGGGCCGGAATGCCAGGCGGCGCTGTCGTATTCGAGGCCTATCTGCCAGGCGGGCCAGCCCAGGTCGAGGCGGCGCGGGCCAGTTGCGGTCCACACCCGGAACTGAGGCTGGGGGTGGGGCAGCCCCGCGTCGATGCAACGTAAGCGGGTCCGGGACTCCATGGGAGATTCCGCGCGGGCATCAGCCATCTCGATCAATTCGGCCGCTTGGCGGATACCCGGGCGGCGCCGGTGCTGTTTCGCTGCGGCGGCCAGCGCTTCCCGCGAGATGCCATGGCGCAAGGCGGCGTCCAAGACAGCCAAAGCGTCCAGCCGGCTCACTCTTCGGGCCATATCGACCGTGGTTCGGACCGGATTAGTGGTGCGAGTGCCGTGCGCGAGTTGCAGCTCCCCAGGATCCACCCGGTGGCGGTGCACGATCAGCTGACCGACACGTGACGCTTGCACTCCGAGCACATGCGTCGCCGGGTCGTCCAGCACCGAAAACCCATGTAACTCAGCAGCGGTGTTGTACGCGGCCGTCAACGACCGCACTCCCATCGACAGCCGCGCCGCCTCAACCCGCAATTGAGGTGACGGCGGGATTTCTGACTCCCGATACACCGCATGGAACACCCGCACCCACTCCCCCCGCTCCAGACGCCCCCGTAGCTCCGATCGGGTGTACTCACGCAGCACCTGCGCTGTGGTGAACACCCCGAACTGCTTGTCCCGCACTTCCTCCAGCCCTGGTCTCATACGACCACCTTCGCCGAAGGTACGACCCCACTGATTCGGCTGACCAGGGGAAATAGAAACCCTGTGGACAACCGGATTCCTGTGGACAACCCCGTGCCCACGACACCGGCCAGCGTCCGCCCATCAGTACCATGCACCCCCACCGAACGTGGAGCCGCGACTCGTTAGGCAAATGGCGGTCAACACGCCGGTGAGCGACCGCCATTTGTCTAACGGTGTTAGGGCTGCGGCCTACTGGAGGCCGTGGGATTGGAAGAGGCGGAGGCGGGCGGCTTTTCGGGCGGCGGCGTTGGTGCCGTCGAGTTGGCCGGTGAAGGCGGTGCGGGCGGTGGTGATCAGGGGGTTGGGGATGTTGGGGTAGGCGTTGGTGATGGCCCAGAGGGCGTTTTCGGTTTCGGTGTCCAGGGCGTTGTCCGAGGGGACGGCGGCGCCGGTGCGGGCGGCGGCGAGCAGGGTTTCGAAGGTGGCCCGGAGTTCGTCGGGGGTTGGATCGCTGTCACGCATGGGTGCTCCTCACTCTCGGGTCATTGTGCGGGGGTGGGTCAGGCGGTGAAGATGCGGGTGCGGCGGGCGGGGTCGGTGAGGACGTCGCGGATCAAGAGGCCGAAGTCGAGATCCGGGAGCACGGCTCGGTAGTAGACGTCGCAGACGACGGCGCCCTCCACGGTGAGAACGAAGCGGGTCGTCTGGTCGTCGGTGCGCTGCCAGTGGACACCGATCTGCTGGGTGTCCAGATCGATCACGCGCCCGCCGACGCGCAGCAGCAGGCGGCCACCGTCTCGATAGAAGACCATCGGCAGATCACCGACGTTGCCGTAGAGGCCGGACACCGCGCCGAGCCCCAGAGTGCCGTTGCGCAAGGCCCCGGTGCGCGGGTCGAATTCGGCGAACTCGCCGACACCGGCATGGGATCGCACAACAAGGCCGGTGGTGGTGCGGTTTCCCTCGTCGACCGGCGGGCGGCCGTTGCCGTAGGCGGTCATGCGCGGGAACGCGTGCGAGGACCGGGACCGGGACTGGGGCGCGGGGGCCGCCGGAGCGGGCGGGAGCGGAGGCGGGCTGACCGGAGCCGGCGGTGCCTGGGTCTGATCCGTTGGCGTGGGGGCAAAGCCGTTCGCGCCATCGCCATTCGGTGTCTGAGCTTGCGCCGAGTACATCGACGGCGCGGACGGCGAATGGTTTGCCGACCCACCCGACGTCTCGTTGCCGCCGGACGGCGGCTCCCATGCGCGCGGTGCCTCGGGTAGTACCGGCGCACCTGGCGCCGTCGGATCTCCTTGCGGCGCGGGCCAACCCGACGGGGGTGCGGGCAACGACGAATCGCCCGACGGCACAGGCCAACCCGACGGCGGCACGAACGACGACAAATCACCCGACGGCACAGGCCAACCCGGCGGCGGCACAGGCATCGACGGATGACCTTGGGGTGCGGGCCATCCCGGTGGCGGCGGGAACTCCGGAGGAGCCAAAGGTTGCGGCAGATCCGGCAGATCCGGCAGATCCGGAAGTTGCGGCAGATCCGGCATAGGCGGTCCCGGTTTCGGCGGTCCCGGTTTCGGCGGCTCCGGTTTCGGCGGCTCCGGCTTGGGCGGTTCCGGTTTCGGCGGCTCCGGTTTCGGCGGCTCCGGCTTGGGCGGCTCCGGTTTCGGCGGCTCCGGTTTCGGCGGCTCCGGTTTCGGCGGCTCCGGTTTCGGCGGCTCCGGTTTCGGCGGCTCCGGCTTGGGCGGCTCCGGTTTCGGCGGCTCCGGCTTGGGCGGCTCCGGCTTGGGCGGCTCCGGTTTCGGCGGCTCCGGTTTCGGCGGCTCCGGCTTGGGCGGCTCCGGCTTGGGCGGCTCCGGCTTGGGCGGCTCCGGTTTCGGCGGCTCCGGAGGTTTCGGGGGTACCGGAGGTTTCGGGGGTACCGGAGGTTTCGGGGGTACCGGAGGCTTTGGGGGTACCGGAGGCTTCGGGGGTACCGGAGGCTTCGGGGGTACCGGAGGCTTCGGCGGCACCGGGGGCTTCGGGGGTGGCACGGGGTACGGCTGAGCTGGGACCGCTTGATGAACCTCGATGTCGGGGGCCTCGAGGTCGTAATCCTTTGGCGGATGCGGGATGTGCGAGCGCGCGTTTCCGCTCGGGACTGGCGCACGCCGGGGCTCAGTTTCGGGATCGCCGTTGGTTTCTGGCGGTTCCTGCCCACCGGTTTCGCCGCGGCGCTCGCGCTCGGCAGTCTCGGGCACATCGCGACCGCCGTCCGGCTGGCCGGGCTCTGCGGGCTCGTCGCGGCCGGAATCCGTTTCAGGCTGTGTGGTGCCGCCTTCCGGCTCATCCGTAGAGGGATTTTCTGCCGCCTGCGGATCGGAGGGCTCGGCAGTTGACGCCAAGCGTGTCGGATCCGCAGGCGACGCAGGAGTGGTGGGCGCGAGTTCCTCGGCAACTGGCGCACTTTCGGTCGACCGCAAGGTCGAAGGCCCGCCAGTCGGTGCCGTACTCGGCAGATCAACCGGCGATGCGGGAGTCGCAGGCGCCAGTTCCTCAGCAACAGGAGCACTTTCGGTCGACCGCAAGGTCGAAGGCCCGCCAGTCGGTGCCGTACTCGGCAGATCAACCGGTGGCACGGGAGTGGTCGGCGCGCGTTCCTCAACAACAGGCACGCCTTCGGACATCTGTGGTGCGGATCGGTCGCCGGTTGGTGCGGAGCGAGATGGATCTCCAGGCAACGCAGGGGTGAGCGGCGCACGCTCATGGGCACTTTCAGGCGTCCGAGGAGTTGCCGACTCGCCGACTGGCGCAGTGCGCGGCGCAGCCACAGGCGACGTCGGAGCAAGCGGCGAAGGTTCTGGCACACTTTCGGACGTCCGCGGAGTTGCGGGCTCACCGACTGGCGCAGTGCGCGGCGGAGGCACAGACGACGTCGGAGCAAGCGGCGCAGATTCTGGCGCACTTTCAGGCGTCCGCGGAGTTGCCGACCCACCGACTGGCGCGGTGCGCGGCGGAGGCACAGACGACGTCGGAGCAAGCGGCGCAGATTCTGGCGCACTTTCAGGCGTCCGCGGAGTTGCCGACCCACCGACTGGCGCGGTTAGCGGCGAAGCCACAGGCGACGTCGGAGCGAGCGGCGCAGGCACTTGCGCACTTTCAGGTGACCGCGGAGTTGCGGGCTCGCCGACTGGCGCAGTGTGCGGCGGAGGCACAGGCGATGTCGGAGCGGGCGGCGCAGGTTCTGGCGCACTTTCAGGCGTCCGCGGAGTTGCGGGCTCATCGACTGGTGCGGTGCGCGGTGGAGCTGTGGGGGGCGGAGGTGCGGGTTGCTGGTGGTGGGTGGTCGGCTGGTTGGGGGCTCGGGTGAAGCGTTCTGTGATGCGTTGGCGCAGAGGCTTTTTGGTTGGTTCGGGGGTGGGGTCGGGGGTTGGGGTTTCGGGGGTGGGGATGGTGCGGTTGCGGGCGGCGGTGAGGAAGTCGGGGTCGAAGGTGATGGTGTCGAGGTCGATGGTGGGGGGTGGGTCGAGGTAGGGGCGTTTGGTGGTGTTGCGGGCTTCCTCGAGGAGGAGGCGGTGCAGGACCTGGGCGGGTTCGGAGGCGTTGGGGCCGTTGCGTTCTACGTCGAGGAAGGCGTCGCCGAGGGCTTCGGCGGGGTCGAAGTGGCCGTTCTCGTCGAAGCTGTAACCGCTGAGTTGGCGAACCCATGTGCGGAATTCGGCGGGATCGACGTGGGGGCGGGTGGCCGCGTAGTGCTCGCGCAAGGCGTCCATGGCGCGGTGCTGGGCGTAGCGCTGGCCGGCCAGGTCGAGGGCGTGGCCGAGTTCGTGGACGATGGCGGAGTAGACGACGCGGTCCGCGCCGTTGGGCCAATAGCCGTCGCGCAGCGCCCTTTCGGCGAACTCGGCGCGGGCGGTGGGGTCCGTGGCGTAACGCTGGTTGAAAGTGATCCAGCGGGTGTTCAGGTAGAAGCCGCGGCCGCGAGCTCGGGGGCTGGTCGGGAAGGCGACGCCGGGGGTGGTCTCGCCGAGGATCCGGGCGTCGACGCGCGGGCCGCGCAACGGGCCGAAAGCGAAGTTCTCCATTTCGATTTCGTGGTACTTCGAGAGCTTCTCGTCCAGTGCGCGGGCCGCTTCGCGGGCGGTATCGATGTCGATACCGTCGAGGTCGAAACCGTCGAAGTCGAAACCGTAGCGTTCGCGGAGTCTCCGGGCGATCTCGGCGCGGTCGTCGATGCGGGACCATTCGTCGTCGAAGCGAGACGCCGACTGGTCCGGAACCTGTTGAGCGAGAGGTTCTTCCACACGGGCCGGCTCGGTTGCCGCCGCGTCCTCCGAGCCCGGCCGCCGCGTAGCCGACTCCGGCGCGACACTTTCACGGATCGGGTCGCCCACCCGGGTTGCGTCCGGAGCCGGATTCCGCACCGCCGGTCCGGAATCCGATGATCCGGTTGCACGCTGCGGCTGCTTGACCGGGTCGGTGGTGACCGCTGGCCGCACGGACGTGACAGGCGATTCGCCGGCGGGGCGCGGACTGGTGGTGCCGTCCCCGGGCCCCTCCCCCGGAACGACCGTCGCACGGACATACCAATATCCACCGTTGCCGCGGTCTTGGACACTGTCGACGCGGAAGGTCAGCCCGCGAGCCAGGAGCAGGCCGGGAATGCTGGACTGTCTGGGCGACAAGCCGGTCAAGAACAGCGCGGGTGTGCCGGCCGGGACCGTCAACTCGAGATGGAATGGCAGACCCTGCATCGCGGGGATCTGCCCGAGCACGACCTGCGGGAACTCCGGCAGACGATGGGTGATGCCAGTTTGGTCGACAGTCGGGTCCAAGCGATTCCGTTCGCCGCCATAGGACACCACCACCGTCTCCGGTAGTGGATGCCGCGCCAAGACCTCGTCGAGGATCGCGGCGATCCGTGCCACCTGTGGCGGCAGGTCACCCCCAGCCTGCAGAGCATCGCTGACCATGGTGACGAAGTCGACGTCGGAATCGGCCGCCGAAGCGAAATGCGCCAGCACCTCCCGCTCTTCTGCCCCGAGCCCAGCAATCACCTCGTCCCAAGCCCGGCCGAACTCCAGCCGATCGGTGAAGTCGAAAACGTTGCGTTCATCCAGGAATCGAACCCGCGGCGAATCGTTCGCGCCAACGGCATTCCCCTCCGGAGCCGCCTGATCCACAGCACCCGGACGCAGAACCGGCTGAGTCGCAAAACCATCCCGCGACACCGCAGACGGCAACTGGACCATCGGATCGCCGACACCCGAAGAGCGCGGAACCGGCTGAGTCACAACCTCATCCGGCGACACGGCAGGTGGCAACCCCACCGTCGAATCACCACCACCCGAAGGACGCGAAAGCGGCTGGGTGGCGACGTCGTCCGGAGACGCCGCAGGCGGCAACTCGACCGTCGGATCACCAACACCCGAAGGACGCGGAACCGGCTGAGTCACAACGTCGCCCGGCGACGCCGCAGGCGGCAACTCGACCGTCGGATCACCAACACCCGAAGGACGCGGAACCGGCTGAGTCACAACGTCGCCCGGCGACGCCGCAGGCGGCAACCCGACCGGCGGATCACCAACACCCGAAGGACGCGGAACCGGCTGAGTCACAACGTCATCCGGAGACGGCAACTCGACCGTCGGATCGCCCACACCCGGAGGACGCGGAACCGGCTGGGTGGCGACGTCGTCCGGCGACGCCGCAGGCGGCAACTCGATCGTCGGATCACTAACACCCGAGGGGCGCGGAAGCGGTTGAGTTGCAATGTTGTCCGGCGACGTCGGCAGTTCGAGGGTCGGGTCGGGGCGTGGGAGGGGCTGGGTCGCGGTGTGGTCCGGGGATTCTGGTTCCGGGGCGCGGTTGGCCGGGCCTTGGGGGTTGGGCGGGAGTTGGGGGCGGGGGCGCGGGCCTGGGGGGAGGGAGTCCGGGTCGTCGGGGTCGACTTCGGGGCGTGGGGGTAGGGGGGTGTCGGGGCCGAAGGGGGTGGGGGCGTATTTGATGCCCTTGCGCCAGCCGGTTAGTGGGGGGCGGACGGCGTCCCAGTCGAAGCCGATGCGGATCGCGTACTGGTTGGCGTCGCGCCAGGCGGTGGCGAAGGGGTGGGCGCGGAGGAAGTTGGTTTCGGCGAGGGCGTCCTGAAGGAGGAGGATGTCGGCGGGCAGGATGTTGTCGCCGCCGGCGATGAGGCGGTTCCAGGCTTCGGCGACATCGGCGACCGGATCCAGGGTCAGGTAGCGCGGGGCGCTGTCACGGGGATCGATGCGCAGGTGCTCGGCGCGCATCAGGTGGTTCTTGATTCGCTCGATTTCTTCGCGGCTGAACGCCCGGTTGGCGTTGTCGAGGCGTTCGGCGACGGCGCGGGCGATGTCGCCGCGGTTGGGGCGCAGCGAGGTCAAGGCGTCGGCGATGTCGTTGACCAGCCGGGATGCGTCGCCGGGCCGTTCGTGGTGCAGGTGGCCGGTGATGGCGTCGATGGCGCCGCTGAGGTCGGGCCCGGGATCGGTGGGGCTGCGGTGTGTCTTCTCGGAGAGGCCCTCGCGATGGCTGTCGAGAATGTTCGCGATCACGTCGACGAGGACCGCGGCCCGCACCGCACGCGCCGCACCCTGCGCCAGCGGGTGGTCGTCGAGGTTGCGGTGAATGGTGTCGATGTCGCTGTCGTCACCGATGAAACGGTTGTATTCGCCGTCGGCCCACTCCTGCACCTCGCGCCATGCGGCCTGCTCTTCCCGCTGCCGCTGCTGGTACAGCTCGCCCAGTTCACCGTTGTCGGGCGTCCGAGTGGGCAGGTTGTATTCCTGCGCCATCGGCTGCACGTCGCGGATCGGCGGCCGGAACCACGGATGCTTTTTGAACCCGGGCGCGATCCGGCCCGGGTGCTGCTTGTCGTTGAACCAGGTGAAGCCGGACAGTTTCGCCGGTTCCAGGGTCAGCCGCAGAATGTGGTACAGCAGGTCGTTGAACGGCAGGGCGTAGGTTTCCATGCCGTTGCCGAGCGGGTCGCCACCGGGGATGGCGGGGAGGAACGCCTCGTTGACGCCAGGCCCGTTGTCGATGAACGGATCCGTGATGGCGCCCACAACGGGGGCCATACCCCACCCGCTGACACCCTCTGGAAGGACGCGTTCCTCGTACTCCTTCGGCACGGTCGGGCCACCGCGGTCACCGTTTCCGGGGCGCGAATCGATGGTGCGCACCTGGCCCGTTCCGTCGTGCCAGTGCACCAGATCCATCGGCGGACGCCCGGCGATCCCGGGGAAATGCACGAATCTGCGCTGCGGTCCACCCATCTGCTCGGCGCGCACCGGCGCGTCCCGTTCGGCCACGATCCAGCGATACTCGATGCGGGTCTCTCGCCGCGTCATAGCCTGCGCGACAGCGGGATTCGCGCGGATCGCGGCGGCCAGCGCGGCATCGTGATCGACCCGAGGATGGCCGTGCGGACCGATCGGCGCGACCACGATGATGCGGGGGCTCGCACCGTCGATGAGCCCGACCCGCGGATGCGCCGAATCGCCGGTGAGGATCGGGCGCGCCCCGGCCTCGCGCAGCAGATCGCGACCCGCACCCGCCAATTCGGCCATCTGACCCTGGATTCGATGGACGCCCTGTTCGGCCGCGTTCACCCGGGTCGCGGCTTCGTGCAGCAAGCCGATATTGCGGGCGTGTTCGTCGACTTCGCCGGCGCGGACGGTCCGGTTCGCCACCTCTTGCAGCGTGGAGTCCAAATCGCCTGGACCGAGCAGCCTTTCGTCGACCTGCAGCCGGTTCGCGAGATCGGTGCGCATCAGCCGCCAGGGTTTGGCTTCGAGCACGGCCCGGGCACGGTCCTGCGCCAGCTGGTCCAGTTCGGCTTGAACCTGTTGCGACAATTCCGGTTCCGCGACACCCACCCGCCCGAGCGCCGCGATCTGGCGATCGATGTCGGTCAGCGCGGAATCCGCGTCGATGAACCGCTGCGCGGCATCCTGCAGGTTGAAGATCTGTTCGCGGCGTCGCGCTATCTCATCCGGGCCCACCAATTCCGTTGCCCGAGTGGCGCTTTCCTCGCCGATACCGCCGATGTCGCGGGTGCGCACGATTCCGTTGTCCAGCGCCTGCAGCGTGGTGGCGAGGTTCGCATCGTTCAGCGCGTCGTTCGGATTGCGCACCGGCAGCGGGATATCGCTGAACCGGGAGAATCGGTCGTTCCGCTTGGCGCGCCAGAATTCGCGCTCGGCGGCAAGTTGCGCGCGCCTGCGCAGCAGGTCCTGGTAGACGGCTTCCGGCGTACCCGCGAGTTCCTGCTCGGCGATCTCCGCGTCGAGGCGTGCGACCTCGGCTTCGGCGGCGTCGAAGCGTTCGGTCGCGCGTGTCAGGGCTGCGGCTTCCGGGCCGTCGGGCAGCGCCGCGGCGAGCAGTTCGGCTGCGGCACGGCGGATGTCGCGCAGTTCCTCGCGCAGGGCGACCGCTTCGCCCCGCTCGGCGCGCAGGCGTTCCAGTTCCGCGCGCGCCTCGGGCGTGAGGTCCTCCGACCGGACCGCGGGAACGGCATTGTCCGCACCCTCGGCTTCCGGATCCGGCCGCGCCGCCGCACCGGTATCGCCCGGATCGGAGCCCGACGGCTTCGGCTTCGGCGCAGGCGGTGTCGCATCCCCATCGTCGTCCGGCTCACCGAGCGCCCGCTCCAACTCCGCGAACTTGCGCTCGTGCTCAGCCATCGCCGCATCGAACTGGCGCATACGGGCATCGAGATCGCCGTCCGGCTGCGGACCCTCGAGCGACTCCTGCAGCTCCTGGAATCGCCGCTGATGCTCGGCCAGGTCCGCGTCGAACTGCCGCAACCGGGCCTCGAAGTCGCCGGAATCCCGTGCTGTCCTGGACAATTCCGCGAGCCGGCGCTGATGATCGGCCATCGCCGCATCGAACTGCCGCAGCCGCTCTTCGAACGCACGCTGCCGCTGCGAATCCGAAGTCTCCTCGGCTCGCGCCTGAACTTCATCGAGTGCCCGCTGCGCCGCTTCGACCTGCTGTCGTACCGCGTTCATAGCCTCGTTGAAGCCCCGCTCGGTCTGCTGCCGCAGGGCCTCGAAGTCCGCGGCCGCCTGCGGATCCCGCAAGCCGACGCCCGGTTCCCCCGGCATAGCGTCATCCAGTTCCGCCATCCGGCGTTCCTGCTCGGACAGCGACTCCTCGAGTTGCCGCATGCGCCGGTCGAAATCGGTGTCCTGGGATTGCCGCGCCTCGTCGGCCCGGCGCTGAACCGCATCCAGCGCCTCCTGCGCCCGTGCTGCGGCGCGCTGACGCATGGCTTCGAAGGTCGCGTCGGGGCCGGGCCGCCGTCCTTCCGGACCGAAGTCGGTGTGGAGGTGGGTGATTCGGCCGTCGTCGGTGTAGGCGATCTCGATGTGGCGGACGAGGACCTCGGGGCGGGCCAGCAGCGGGCGTAGTTGCGGGTAGTCGGCGGCGAGCTGGGTACGGACGTCGCCCGGGGCGTTCCAGCCGACCACGACGATGCGCGGCGGGTCGCCGGAGACGACGCCGACCGTGTTGTCGATGCGGACGGCGCCTTCCTCGGCCAGTGCTTCGCGTTCCATCGCCTGGGCGACGGCTCCGTCGAGCACTTCGACTTCGGATTCGGCCCGGTTGAACCGAATGGCGGCGTCCCGCAGGGCGGCGATACGCGCTGCCTGGTCGGGCATTTCGTTCGTCAGACGCCGGATCGTTCCGGCCAAAGCGTCATCGGTCAGGTCGCCTTCGCGGACCGGGAGACCGGCTATCGCTGCAGCGCGAGCGGTCCTCGCCGCATCCAATTCCCGGACAGCCGCGGCATTTTCCGTGGCAAGTCGGTTCGTGACCCGACGCGCCAGGTCCGGGTCGGGGCGATCGCCGGGGCCGTCCGGTTCGGGCGTGGGCACCGGCGGGTCAACGGGCGGCTTTTTCGCCCCGCCAGCGCCACCGGCCACCGGTTCCGTCCGAGCCGCGCCACCGGAACCCGGTTTGTCGGGTTCGGGCCGCACCGCGGCGGCCGGCGGTGCATCCGGCGGATTCTGCGGCCGGGTCGCCGCCAGCTCGGCCTCCAGACGGGTCACCTCGGCCTGAGCGTCGGTGTACCGCTTGGCTGCCGCGCCGAGGTCCGCCGCGGCCTCGTCGCCTGGGTCCTGCCGGAAACGGGAGGTCGCGGCATCCAGCGCCGTGCGAGCCGCATCCCGCTGGGCTACCGCGGCGTCCCGTTCGGCCAGCAGCTGGGCGATCCGGGCCGGGCGCTGCGCGTCGGCTTCGAGTTGGTCGGCGCGGCGGTTCAGTTCCGCGAGCTGGTCGAGATCGTCGGAACGCTGCTGGGTTTCGGCCCGGAGCTCGGCCTGTACCTCGGCCAGCTGGTCCGGAGTGAGACGTTCCTTCTGATCGATCTTGCCGTCGCGATAGACCTCGTAGACCTTCGCCCACCGCTCGGCCTTCTTGGCCGCCTCCTCGGGAGTATCGCCGGGCCGGACCGGGTCGGGCAGCTCGACGCCGACGGTGCGGGTGAAGTCGGGGTTGGCGCGGGGTTCCGGGGCCGGTCCGGTGTGCTGGCCGAGAATGCCGAAACGGTCCAGGATGTCGGCGCCGTCGATGGCGTCGGTGAGGATGTCGAGGTCGCCGACGACATCGAGCAGGTGCGCGATCGCCTTGTCGTGCACCGGGAATTCGATATCGGTGACGCGCGGGTCGACGGCTTGGTCGCCGCGGCTGACCGGGTCGAAACGGTCCAGGCCGTTGATGGTGCGGTAGTACTCGGCGAGAGCGTTGATCAGGTTCGCGCGCTCGCTCTCCTTGCCCGCGAGCTTGGAGATCGCCTTGTGCAGCCGCTTCGGGTCCAGGCCGGAAGTGTCCGGCAGGTACTTCTTTTCGGCGTTCTTGTAGTTCCGGGGGTACAGGTCCTTCGGGAACCGGCCCCGGCGGGTGCCGACACCGAGGCGTTCGGCCAGCCGATCCCGGGCCGCGTCGACGAGCGCGGAATCGTTGCCACGCAACAGTTTCGCGTAATCGACGAGGTCCTCGACCGCCTGATGCCGGCGCGCCGTGCCCAGGCCCGGATCGACCAGGGCGCGCGCCATCCGCTCGGGCGTCAGCTGATCCGGATGCATCCCGAGACGGTGCGCCAGCTGCGAACGGGCGTCGTCGTGGGCATGGAAATCGTCGATGTCCCAGGCCGTGCGGCCGTAGTCGATGATGGCTTCGATCTGGGCGGCGCGGATCGCGTTCTCGGCGCGCAGCTGTTCCATCCGCTGGGCGAGCGCGTCGGGATTGTCGAGCTCGTCCTCCGGAATGCCCAGGCGGCGTGCGAGTTCCTGCCGTGCGGCTTCTACTTCGCTGCGGGACAGGCCTTCCGGAAGTTGGCCCGGGCGCTGGCTGACATCCCCGGTCGGGGTGTCGAACACCGGACGCCAGGGGCTGTCACCTTCGCGCATCACCGTCACATCCAGCGTGCGACCGTCGACATCTTGCCGGATGTGCTGCACCGCAATGGGTTCACTGTCGAGCAGCCGGATGGTCCCGTCCAGCTCGACGTGTGCGACTCGGTGCACCACATCGACCAAACCGTCGTTCACTGCCTGCGCGAGATCGGGATGATCCCGCAGCGCGTCCGCCAAAACCCGTTCGTGGTCCAGGTTTCCGTCGTAGACGAGCAGCCTGGGCTTCTGACCGGCCTCGCCCGGCAGGATCCCGATGCCGTCCACATCGGGTAGCAGGAACCCGTTGTCGGATTCGATGGACGCGCGCAGCCCCAGATCAGCCAGCTTGCCGGTGATTTCGGCGACCTTGTCGTCCGCACGCAGGAAGTTCCGCAGCTGCTGCTGAACATCCGCGAGCCCCTGTGCGTGCGTGCGGATCTGGTCGATCACCTCGGCGAGCGCATGCCGGGGATGGGCGTCGAGCGTCGCGAGATCCACCCCGAGCAACTGTGCCCAGACGGCCCGCTCGTCCCGGATCTGGTCGCGCCGCAACGCATTCTCGAAGTAGCTCGGGTTGCCTTCGTCGCGACCCGGCTGATCGGTGTACCCGAGATCGCCCCAGTCCCGGCCCGGTTCGCCGCCGTTGTTGACGCCCTCCCATTCCAGCATGGTGGCGGGACGGTCGTTGGCGCGAATCACCTCGCGCAGGAAACGGGTCATCGGGTCGGCGTCGAAGAAGCTGACCTGGTCGATGTACGGAATGCGCCGGTTCTCGGCGTCGTAGCGGGCGGCGGCCTCGGCGAGCCCCGCAAGCGCGCCGATGCGGCGGGCCTGCTGATACCGCAGCGTTTCGAACGCCTGCCGCGCGGTCTCCGACGTCACCTCGGGGCCCAGTTCGCCGCCCAGGGCGCGGACCGCGGCGATCAGGTCCGCGCCGAGGTCGGTGCGGTGGTTCGCCGCGTCGGCCAGATCGCGGGACAGCTCACCGAACAGACCGGTGGCATTCGGATTCGGCTGGTGCCGAACCGGTTCCGGCGCGGGGGCTTCCGGTGCCTTCGGCGGCTGCTCGGCCTCGGCCTGGCGGCGCAGGTCATCGAGGTCGACGCCGAGTTCGCGGCGCACCAGATCCGGATCGGCCTCGTCCAGCCAGGGCCGGTACTCCTCGCCGTTGCGGGTGCGCGCCGGCGGCGGATCGCCCGCCTGATCCGGGATGCGGCTGGTCAGCTTCTTCAGGAACGGGATGAGTTCCCGCTTCTGCCACATCGTCACACCCTCTTTGAGGATGCGAGCCGGGTTGAATTTCGTCTGCAGCACATCGCCGTCCGGCGTGCTTTTGACCACGGGCAGGTTCGCTTCATGGGCGATCACCGATTGCCCGGCACCGTCGAAGCCCGAGCCCGACCCGTATTTCGGTGTGTGCGCGGTGAATCCGTCGCGCAACTGGGTCCACAGGCGCCGCAACAGGTTCGGGCGGCGGTCCGGGGTGGCGGGCGGCTCGGCGGTGGCCAGCTCCGGACTGCGCTCGGGCGCAGCGGCTTCCGGTGGCTCGACCCGCCAGCTGCCTGCGCCGTCGTCGACCAGCCGGACCGGAACCTGCTCGCCGTCGACTTCCACGGTGTGCGGCCGGGATTTCGGATCACGATTTTCGCGCGTGGGATCGGGGGTTCCGGCACCATCGGGATCCGGCGGTTCGGCGGCCGCGGGTGGCGGCTCGTTCGGCGGCTTCTTGGCTCCCCCACCGGCATTCGGATCCGGTGTGGGCTCCTCGGAATCGCCGAGCCGGTCCGGCCGGTCGCGTCCCGCCTGATCACCCCGAGTGGCCCGCTCGGCCGCTTCGGTCAACAGCTTGTGCATGATCTTCGCGGGCTCGCTGGCGTTGTCGCCGTTGAGCTCCACGTCGAAGAATGCTTCCGGCAGCGCCTCTTTCGCGTTCAACATGCCGTCGCCGTCGAAGCTGTAGCCGCTGAGCTGGCGCAGCCAGGTCTCGTAGCCGTCGATGGTGGCGGGCGAATGGTTGGCCATGTAGTGCCGCAGCAACGCGTCCTCGACCGTCCCGTGCACGGACCGACCGCCCGCGTAGTCGACGGCGTGGCCGAATTCGTGCAGGAACGCACCGTAGCCCGGACGGGCCAGGATGCTGGGATGGAAGCGTCCCTGATCCACTCGCAACTGCAACCGTTCCCGGAAGTGCGACAGATCCGAGGCGAAGCGGTAGTTGAGTGTGATCGACTCGGTGTGGATCTTCCCGGTGGTGCGATCGGTGCGCGGTTGGGCTTGGGCGAACGCGCCGCCGTCCAGCGGCCCGATACCGACGCCGCGCAGATCGACGTGCGGATAGGCGGCGCGCTGTTCAGCGACCGCGCGCGCGAAATCGCGCACGGTGTCCGGGTCGAGATTCGGCAGGTCGAAGCCGAACACCTGCAGCCCGGTCACTTCCTTCAGCCGGGCGCCGACCTCCGCCGGCGTCAGGTTCGACCACTCGTCGTCGACCGGCGTGACATGGCGATCCGGCTCGGCGGCGGGCTCGGGCCGAGGCCCGACCTCATCGCCCAACCGTTCCGGTGTTTCCGTCGGCCGCCGCTCCTCCTCGCCGATACGTGCTTCGTCCTCATCGTGCGTGCGGTCGCCGAAGCGCACGGGAGTGTCGGCGCCGGCCGGGTGCACCGGGTTGCCCGCGGCGTCGAAGAGGATGGCGTAGGGGCGCTTCACCTCGCGCGGCAGCGTCGGCGGGAAACCCTGCACCCGATCGGCGCCCGGATCGCGCACCACGATGCCGCCGTTTTCGTGCACCAGCACGTACGCGTGTGCACCGACGCCGTATTCGTCACGCGCACCGGCATATTCGTCGACCACGAGTGCGGAGGACCCCTCCGGCATGGACAGCAGCTGCCGCGCGATCGCCTCGTGATCCCCGAACGAACGCAGCTGTCCGCCGGCTGCGGCCTGCACCTCGGCCGCCGTCATACCGTCCAGACCGACCGGAGCATCCGGCGGACGGATCACCGTGCTCCCGGTCATCCGCTGAATCAGCCGCAACGCGAGTTCGGCACAGCGACCCCGATTGGCCGCCGGGATACCGTCCGGGCCGTCGGAAGCGGGCGGTTGATCGCCATCACCCGGATCGCGGGTCGGCGCCCGTTCCGGACCGTTGGCATCAGGCCGAGCCGAACTGCGCAGATGCTGCTGTCCCCCTCCAGGATCAGCAGGCGGCGGCGCGACCAACAGCCCTTCCGGCGGCACCTCCGCACCATCCCGCCTGGTCCGCGGCGCATCGACATCCGCCTGCCGAACCGGCCCGGAATCCGGCGCCCACGGCCGATGCGGAGCCTGCGGATCCCGCGCCGCCGGACTCGGAACCCGATCCGCCGCCGGACGGGTCGGCCCGTCACCCCGATCCGGCCGGACGCTCGGATCGGCGCCATTCCGCTGCGGCGCTCCAGTATCCGGACGTGCCTGTGCCGATACCCCATCCGGTTCTGCCCGCGGCGCTGCAGCTGGCTGCTCGCTGCGGGGCTGAATGGGACGGGATTCGGCAGCCTTCGGATCCGGCCGGACGCTCGGATCGGCGCCATTCCGTTGTGGCACCGCAGTATCCGGTTGACCCCGATCCGGGCGAATGCCATTGGAGTCAGCAGATCGCGCAGCTTCCGGCGACTGCTCGCCACGCAACGGTGTCGGGCGGGGCTCGGCGGAACTCCGATCCGGCCGAGCGGTCGGATCAGCGGTATTCCGCTGCGGAGCAGTGGAATCAGTGCCAGCGCGGCCTGGATTGTTCGCGTCCGGATCGTCGGGTCGCAAGGCAGATGGCTGCTCACGACGAGGTGCGTCCGGTCGAATCTCAGTGCTGCTGCGGTCGGGTCGGCCGTTCGAGTCCGTGTCATCTCGCTGCGGCGTGGCGCTATCCGGGCGAGCTGGGGTCGAGTCCGTGTCATCCCGCTTCGGCGTACCGCTATCCGGGCGAAGTGGGGTCGCGTCAGCGGTCGAGACGGTGGGCTGGCGGTCGCCCTGGAGCCCATCGGGTCGGGGCGCTGCATCGGCGGAGCGCTCTGCCCGCGGGCCCGCGTCACCGTCGGGTTGCCATGGGCGGGTCCCCGATTCCGCTGCGCGGGTGCGCGGTTCGGTGTTGCGCTGAGGGGCGTTGTCGGTGCGGGGCTCGGCGCTCGGACGAGTTTCCGGCGCGGCCGTGCGGACCTCGGGACTTCCGGCGCGGGGTTCGGAGGACTTCGGTGCCGAATCCGACTGTGGTCGTGTTGTTTCGGCGTTGGCCGGGGACTCGGTGCGGGGGCGCGCTTCGCCGGTGAGCGGGGCATTGCTGCGGGGTGCTGGGCGAGGATCGGTACGTGACTCGCCACCGGGGCGGGTGTCGGATGCCGGGGCGGGGTTGTTCTGGGCGGGGCCGGTCGCTGCGGGCGAATCCTGGTGCAGCGCAGAAGTACCTGGATCGGCGGCGCGAATACCGTTGGCGGGCGCTGCATCGGGTGTGGCGGCGTCAACTCGCGGGGCGGATTCCGGTCCCAGCGATCTGGGTTGCGACGTTTCGCCTGCGGCGGGTGTGCGGTGCTCGGCAGCCGGGTCGTTGCTCGTATCCGATTGCTGCGGGCTGGTTTCCAGGCGCTGGTTCGGGTTGCTCGCCGCTGGGTCGGTAGCCGGATCCGATTGCTCCGCAGTGGGTTCCGCTTGCGGCGGGGGCGCGGTGTCCGGCTCGCTGGCGTCGATGCCGAGCTGCGGGGTCTCCGCGGCGGCGGGGTGCGTCGGGTTGCTGCTGTCCGCGGGCCCGTTAGTTGTGTTATCGGCTTGGGGCTGTACGGCTGCGGTTTCCGGTGGCCCGGTTCGCGTGCTGGGATCGGTGTCCGCCGCGTCCTCGACCTCTGGGCGGGTTTGAGCGCTGCCGTCGCCAGGCGAAGACGTGTCGCCGTGCTGATTCGATTCGAGATCCGTAGCAGGTGAATCCGGCGGCGCTACAGCCTGTTCCGGCGTAGCGGGGGTATCGGCGGTCGTTTCGGTTTCGCCGGTGGCGGGCTGGTTGGCCGCCTCGGGTGCGGGTCCGGCTTGCGGGCCCGCCTCAGGCGTTCCGGCCGGAGCCTGGCCTGGATCGGTCGGCGCGGCCCCCGCACGACTGTCCCCCGGGTCGGTGCCGACGGGATCCGTGGTGTCGATGTTCGGCGGTTCCGTTCCAGCGCCGGGCGTGGGATCGCCTTCCTGCAACGGGTTGTCGTCGCGGGTGCGGGTCGGCTCCGCTGCCCCGGCCTGCGGCCGGGCTCCTGTACGGTCGGCCACGCCGGTGCTGTTGTTGCTGGACGGCGCTCGACTGCTCGATGAATTATCCCCTGCGGCAGGAGCATTCGGCGACGCGGCCGGGCCGGCGCCGCCATACCCGTTGGCCGGCGCATTCGCCGGACCGGTGTTGTTCGGCCCCTGGTACCCGATCCGCGGCCCCGCGGGCGCGTACAAATCCGGATTCCGGTTCTGCCAGCTCCGGTCCGCCAGTGAGCGGCTCACCCCCGACAGCGCGCCATTGGTAGCGCCCGCGCTGAGCATGCGCCAGTCGAACTGCTCGGTGGCGTTCTTCTTGGTCTGCTCCCAGGCCTTGTCCCAGTTCCAGGACCCGTCGTCCTGGTGCGCGGCCTGCACCATCTGGTATCCGAGGCTGCCGCCGAAGCCGGCGACGCCGCCCACCAAACCCGCGGTGCTGCCGGTGATCGCCGCGTTCACAGTGGGGTTGAACATCGGGGTGTCCCGGCCGCCGCGCGGGGTGTTCAGGAACTTCCCGAGCTTGTCGCCGATCGGGCTGGCGACGGCCGCGCCGACCGCGGAGCTGACCGCGGTCATCTTGACCTGGTTCCAGTCGATCGCTTTCCGGTGGCCCGCATCCACCTGGTAGGCCTGGATGCCGAGGTCCTGCCCGGTGCCGATGACGGTGTCGATAGCGACGTGCCGGATCAGGAAGTTGGCCAGCTTCTTGCTGATCAGCTTCCCGGCCAGCTGCACGATCTTGTTCATCACCCGCTGCGCGAGCATCCGGATGGCGATCCGGGTGAAGCCCATGGCGACGGCGGTGGCCGCGGGCGCGGTGGGCGGGAAGATCCAGAAGATAGCGATCTCGGCAGCCAGGAGGGCCAGCGAGGTGATCACCATCAGCTTGGCGTATTCGATCTCCATGCCCAGGCCGTCGGCGCTTTCGGCAATGGTCTCGAAGTCCTTGGCCAGCTTCTCCAGCGACTGCTCCCCGTCGCGATAGAGCTGGAGGTCCGCGATCATGCCCTGGCGGGCTTCGCCCTCCGGATACGCGGCGTTGACCGCGGCGACGGCATCGTCGATGTCGGCGAGGACCTGGCGCAGGTCCGACGCGGCGGCACGCCAATCGTCGGCCACACCCCAGACACCGTCCTCGTCGCCCTCGGGGTACTCCGATCCGGCTACCGCTTCCAGCAGCCACATCAGGGCACCGGGGACCTCAACACCCATCGGTCGTTACCGGCTCACCAGCTGGTATCGGTTAATCCGGGACCGCGGTCCGGCGCGTAGGCCTCGACGTTGCTGAATTCCATCGCCGCGCTGCCGGTCTCGTCGTCCGCGTCGGCACCCGGCGGCACCATGGTGACCGGCGGCGCGACCGGCGCCGGTGGCTTGATCTCGGCGAACCCCTCGAGCAAATCGGTCAGCTTGGGCAGCCGGGCCTGCCGCTCCTGCACCGGCGCCATCAGCTCCAGCCCGAGCTTGTTCACCTCGGTGACGGCCTGCTGCGCGGCCTCGGTGACCGCCTTGGCGATGTCGTTGAGGGAGGCGTCCTCGGCGTGCGGCCCGAACCTGGTGTCGATCACCGTGCCGTTCGCGTTCACGGTGACCGTCGCGAGCTTCCGCACGGTCGCGCTCGCGGTCAATTGCGCACGCGCCTGCTGGATTTCGGCGATCGCCCGGAACTGCTCCTGGACTTCCTCCAGCACGTTCGCGAGGTCGGCCTTGGCGTACTCGTTGGTCATGACCAGGTCAGACCGTCGCGGTTCGCCTGATCCTGTTTCTTCATGGTGTCGGCCGTCTTGACCTGCCCCAGCATGAAGTTGTTGAAGCTGGTGGAGGCGTTGGTGATGTTGGTGGTCGCGTTGGCGCGCGAGGTCTCGTAGTTGCCGTAGAACTGGGTGCCGAATTTGTCCTGGCCCCAGGGCTTACCGCGCGCGGCCAGCATGCTGTCGAGATTCTTCAGCACACCGTCGAGGCGGTCCCGCACGTTCGACGTTTTCGTCTGGGCGGCTTTGCGCAACAAATCCGGATCATTCTCGACCGTCATAGCTGCCGACGATGACAGCCCATAGCAACTCGTCAGTAGCGTTAAGTTGAACTAAAGATGTTGTGGCAGTGACGTACAGCCGTACCGCTACGGTGGGAGCATGGCCGGTTTCGATGATCTCCCGACCGACGACCAGGCACTCCGGGCGTTGCGTGCCAGCTCTTTCGGGGCACATGCGGCTGCCTACGCCGAGCACCGTCCGGACTATCCGCTAGCCGGAATCCGTTGGGCGCTCGGCGATGTCGAACGCCAGACGGTGCTGGATCTCGGGGCGGGCACCGGCAAACTGACCGAGGGCCTGCTGGCGGCGGGCGCATCGGTGATCGCCGTCGAACCCGACGCGGAGATGCGTGCCGAGTTCATCCAGAGGTTTCCCCGAGTTGTCGCCTATCCTGGTGCGGCGGAATCAATTCCACTCCGCGACGGCTCGGTGGACGCGGTCGTCGCCGGGCAGGCGTTCCACTGGTTCGATCCGGAGGCCGCATTCCCCGAGATCGCCCGGGTGCTGCGCCCGGGCGGGGTATTCGCCGCCTTCTGGAACGATGACGACCGCAGCGTCGGCTGGGTCGCGGGCCTGCACCGCGTCGCACGTTCGGCTGCCACTCTCCCGGGAATCCGGAACCTCGAAACGATCCCCAGCCATCCACAGTTCACCGATTTCGAGCGAGCCGATTTCCCGCATACCTATCGCCGCACCGCCGAATCCCTCACCGCCACCATCGGCACCCACTCGCATACCTTGGTCGTCACCCCGGAGCAGCGCGCCCACGTCCTCGGCGCCATCGCCGACTACCTGCACAGCACCCCCGAAACCGCCGCCGGCGAATTCGACTTCCCCATCGTCACCACGATCATTCGCGCCACCGTCCGCCCTTGATCCTGGCAGGTGGAAGGATCAGGCCCATGCGAGTACTGGTGCAGCGGGTCACCTCGGCGCGAGTGACAGTGGACGGCGAAACCGTGGGCGAGATCAGCCCGAATCCGCAAGGCCTGGTCGCCCTCGTCGGCGTCACCCACGCCGATACCGAGGCCACCGCGAAAACGCTGGCGGACAAGCTCTGGCGGCTGCGCATCCTCGACGACGAGCGCTCCGCCGCCGATGTCGACGCGCCGATCCTGGTGGTGAGCCAGTTCACCCTCTACGCCAATACCGCCAAGGGCAGGCGCCCGTCCTGGAACGCCGCCGCCCCCGGCGCGGTCGCCGAACCGCTCGTCGACACCTTCACCCAGGCCTTACGCGATCTCGGCGCGACCACCGCCACCGGCAAGTTCGGCGCCCACATGCACATCGAGCTGAGCAACGACGGCCCGGTCACACTGCTCCTGGAAGCCTGACCTGCTACAACGCCCCCGCTACCGAGCGCAGTGCGGAACAGACGGGCGAATGTTAACTCCAAACTTGCTGGAGCGCCGTGGGATCGGGCTCGCCAACCCGCCGGAATACCCGATCGCCTCCGCATTGTCCTGGGCGTAGACCCCCGATTTGTGGCAGACTCACCCGCACACGAATGCGGCCGATCGACGACCGTATGTGGCAGGTGATGCGGGAGTTGGGTTCGCGATGACGTTGAGTTCCATCGAACCGGGCACAGCCAACGATGTGGGGACGCTCGAACGCCGGGTGGCCGCCGATCGCAGCGTGGCACGAGACCGGACAGCGGAATCCGAACTGCGATTGTCGGCCTCCCTGGTCGAGCTAGCCAAGGCGATGCTCGCGACCAAGACCGACAAGAATGCCCGCCGCGACCGCACCATCGAGGCGCTGTCCCCGTCCCAGGAAGCGGTCGGTTTGCGGCTGCACTGGTTCGCCAACGGGAACGTCTCCGCCCGGTCTGCCGGTGAATTGCAGGAAGCGCTGCGGGTTTTCGAACAGGTCACCCGCGCGACCAGCCGCCGCGAACTGGCCACCAGCACGATCAAGAGCGCGTGCGCGGTGTATCTCAACGCCGCGCAGACGGATTCGTATGTCGCGGGCATGTGCGCCGACTGCCTCGGCAAGTGCGGAGTCTGGCTGGGCCGCCTCGACCAAGAGGCCGCCGTCGCCGCCACCGAAGAGGCCGCGCGCATCAGAAGCGAACTGGCAACGTCGAATCCGGAGCTGGCGGGCAAGTACCTGCAGAGCCTGAGCACACTGCTACGCACCCTCATGGTCGGCCGCTCCCGCAAGCAGGCACTGTCCATGTACCGCGAACGGTATGCGGCGTTCACCTCCACGGGCATGGCAATCCGGCTGCGCGCCTGCGGAATCCGCGATCTGGATCTCACGCCGAAGTCCTACAACGCCCTGCTGGAACTGGAGTGCCGCACCCTGGAGCAGGCCGGGCGGCTCACCCAGCAGCAGATCCTGCGCAAGACCTCCGGGGACCTGTCCACCGTCGAGGAGATCAACTGGCGGCTGGCGCTGGTCGGCTTGCGCCCCATGGCTCCGGGTGAGGATCCGGATCCGCCGTCGGCGCCCGTGGAAATCGGCCCGACCTTCGGCGCGCTCGGTGTCCGCTGCCCCGACCGCGACGCCATCGCACAGATCCGCGCCGCCATCGTCGCGGCCTACGCGGCCGACGACATCCAGCTGGTGGACAGCGCCACCTACCTCAACGCCGACGAAAAAGACTGGCGGATAGCAGATCCCGAGTTCAACACCGCGCGCACCCTCGGCGACGACGTAGTGCTGATCGAGATGTCCTACGGCGGCTGGGTCACCGTCATGAGCATGAACTGGGAGCTCACCCCGATCGGCAAAAACCCACTGGCCCTGCATCTTTCCACAAAGTGGCCGGTGCTCAGCGTGACCGCGACGGCGAACTCCTCCTACGAGCTATGCCGTTACGAGCACGGCAAGCCCACCCAGTACGCCGCCCTCGGCCTGCCCGCGGGCCCCGCCTCGGCGCTCGATGAACCGTTGGGCCCCTTGGATTTCGGCGTCCTCGCCGCGTACGGCGCGAACGGTGCGACCGAGACGAAGCTGCGCTCCGCCTTCGGCAATACGCACTCCTTCGCCAACCTGACCTACCTCCCCGCCGGCGGCATTCGCCAGGTCCGCAAAACCATGCCGCTGATCGATCACGACCACGTGCTGTTCTTCCGCAGGGCCGCCCAGCCCGAACAGTGACTGTCCGGTCGGTCAATTCGTGCGATTGGGACCGGCAGCGGCGGGTATTAGCCCGGTAACCATAGGAGGTTGCCATGTTGGCCTTTGCCGCTGCCGCCGCATTCGCGATTGCACTGCTGCTCGATCTCGTCGATGAAACCATCGGCTCCGTCACCGACCACACGCTGATCACCCTCGGCCTGCTACTCGCCGCCCTGCATCTGGCCGGCGTCGGCTCCGGCGCGCGCACCGGCGGCGGTCGTTCCTGGCGCCGTCGCCGGGTCTAGCAAACCCGCAACTGCGCAGCGCTCCAACTGAATTCGAGTAGTTCCCTACTCACGCGGCCACCCCCGCCCCGGACATACGGTCGGTGCATCGTAAAGGTTCACCGACCGAGTCCAGGAGGTTTCAAACCCACTGCACGACCCGACAACTCAGGTCAGGCGCAGAGGGCGCGGGTGTAAGGAACGACGTCACCGATCCAGCGTCGCAGCTGGGTATCGTCGGCTGTTTCCGGCCAGTACACGAATGTGTCGAAGCCGGTCTCGACGGCGAGATCGGCCAGAATGCGGGCCCAGCCCGCGGCGTCGGTGCGAATCGGTTCCTCGCCGCGCAGCGTCACCGGACCCGGGGCTTCGGAGATGTGCCCCACCAGCTGCGCCATTCGGGCAACGGCGCCCGGATCCCGCCCCGCGTCAACGGCTGCCGCGGAGATAAGGTGTTGCGCCCCTTCCCATTTCTCGTAGGGCAGGTAGTGCGGGATCGGCGCGGCCCAGCCGTCGGCGATGCGGCCGGTCAAAGCGTTGGCCTTCGGCCCGACACTGCCGAACCAGATCCCGACCGAATGTGCGGGAGCCGGCCCAGACTGCACACCGTGCACAGCGTAGTAGTCGCCAGGAACCTCAGCCTTGGCACCGGGTTTCCACATCGCCCGAATCACGGCGGTGGCCTCCTCGAGCGCCTGCAGCGCTTCGGGATTCGATCGTCGAGGCCCACCCATCGCCGCGATCGCGGGCCAGTACGCGCCCGCGCCCAGCGCCAGCTCGAATCGTCCGTTGCTGAGCAAATCCAAAGTGGCAGCTTGCTTTCCGAGCATCGTCGCCCCGCGCATCGGCAAGCTCGCCACATCCGGGAACACTCGTAGCCCGGAGGTCTCGGCGAGCACTGTCGCGATCACCGCGAAGGTATCGGCCAACGGCCCGGAATAGGGATGGTCCTGCATCCCGAGCAGATCCAGCCCTTCGCGATCAGCGAATCGAGCCATCTCCCGAATCCGCTGCAGTTCCTCCGCCACCGGCGCCAACTGAATCCCGAAACGAAGCTCCATCCCCAAGATCATTGCAGGACATGGGGACTTCGGGGCAATCGGACGACGTAATCAATGGTTCCGCACCGTTGTCAGCCAGTCGGCGACATCCGCGATCACCGCCGGGTCCAGGTGCTGAGGGCGCAGGTAGTCCGCCCCAAGCGACGGTCCGGAACCCGGGAAGAACATGTGGTCGTCGGCATCGTAGATCCGAATGGTCACCTCCGCGCGATCCGCCAGACCCGCCTGCCAGCCGGACAGGTCATCGGCCACCGTCACCTGGTAGTCGCGCCCGCCCTGAGCGATGAACATCGGCTTATCCAACGCCGCCGCGGTCGCCACCGGATCGTAGGAGCGCAGGTCCAGCCAATAGGACCCGGGCGCACCGAACGGCAGATCGCTCCGCGGCGTCGAGAGCGAAAGTTCCGGACTGTCCACCAGTTTCGCCTGTTCGATGGCGTCATCGATGGACGGCAATCCCTCGAGAGACTCCGGATCGTTGTCGGCTAGATGCCGGAGCACCCGCACGATGGACCATTGCAGCGGGTGGGTGTCGCCGGCCAGGATCACCAGCCCGGCCACCGCCGGGTCGGCCGCCGCGACCCGGGGCGCCATCTTCCCGCCCATGCTGTGCCCGAGCACGAAGATGCGCTCCGTGTCCACGCTCGGCAGCCGACGCAGTGCCTCGATCGCCGAGATCGCGTGCGGCACATACTCATCCGCTGGGGTGCAGTCGGCGCCCCAGAACGACTCGGCCTGGGTGTGGGTGACCTTGTCGAAGCGCAGCACCGCGATCCCGCGGCTGGCCAGTCCCCATGCGAGGTCCTTCAAGACCTTGTTCGGGCCGACCGTCGCATCGCGATCGAACGGCCCGCCGCCGGCCAGCAGCACCACCGCCGGATGCGGGCCCGCGCCGCGCGGCACAGTCACCGTCCCCGGGACCGCGAACTCACCGTCTCCGAGTGTCACCGGCCGCTCGTCGAAAGCGGTGGGGTCGATGTACTCGGCGGGCTGCCATGCGATCGTGGGCGTTTCCATCATGTCCTCCAACGGCATCGATTATTCTCAACTTTGAGAAAGGTATCAGAGATGAGAACATCAGGGAATGGACACAGTGGAATTGCTCGCACATCCGGTACGGCTGCGAATCGTGCACGCCATGTCGGGCGGGCAGTCCATGACGACCGCACAACTCTGCGTCCGCCTCCCTGACGTTTCCAAGGCCACCGTCTACCGCCACGTCGAAATCCTCAGCACCGGCGGAATTTTGGAGGTCGCCGAGGAACAGCGCATCCGCGGCGCGGTGGAACGCACCTACCGGCTCCGCCGCGAACGCGCGATCATCGATGCCGAGCGCGCGGCCGCCGCCACCCCGGCGGAACACCGCCGCATCTTCGCCGCCGCCATGGCCACGCTGCTGGCCGAGTTCAACGCCTACCTCGACACCGAAAAAGCCGATCCCACAGCCGATCTCGTCGGATACCGGCAACATGCCGTGTGGCTGAGTCCGGACGAGGTGGCCGCCCTGATCGAAGACCTTCGCGCCGCTATCGTGCCCCGCCTGACCAACGAGCCCACCATGGAACGCGCGCCATACCTGTTGAGCCCCATCCTCTTTCCGACGGTCCGCCCCTGAAAAACAACGCACCTCCGACCCTGGCGGGTGCGGAGGTGCGTCGAAAGAGCAAGCGGGAGTGGCTACTCCGGGCGCAGCGTTAGGATGCGCGGGCCGTCTTCGGTGACCGCGACGGTGTGCTCCCAGTGCGCGGAACGCGAACCGTCGAGGGTGACGACGGTCCAGTCGTCATCGAGCACCTTGGATTGGGTGGTGCCCAGGGTGAGCATCGGCTCGATCGCGAGGACCGATCCCACCACGAGTTTCGGGCCCTTGCCGGGAGGACCCTCGTTCGACAGGAACGGGTCCATGTGCATCTCGCGGCCGATGGCGTGGCCACCGTAGCCGTCGACAATGCCGTAGGAGCGGCCGTGCAGTTCCTCGGCCGCGCGGGTACCGAGCTCGATGGCGTGCGAGACGTCGGTGAGCCGGTTGCCCGGAAGCATCGCCTCGATGCCGGCTTCCATCGACAGCTTGGTGGCCTCGCTCAACAGGCGATCGGCTTCGATGATGTTGCCGACGCCGAACGTCCACGCCGCATCACCGTGCCAGCCATCGAGAATCGCGCCGCAGTCGATCGAGACCAGATCGCCCTCGACCAGAATGTCGTCGGCGTTCGGAATCCCGTGCACGATACGGTCGTTCACCGACGAGCAGATCGAGCCCGGGAACCCGTGGTAGCCCTTGAAGGACGGCACCGCACCCGCATCGCGGATGAGCTGCTCGGCCACCTCGTCCAACTCCAGGGTCGACACCCCGGGCTTGGCGGCCTCCCGCACGGCGACCAGGGCGCGACCGACGATCGCGCCCGCCGCCGCCATGGCGTCGAGTTCACCCGCGGTGCGGAAGGGCACCACCTTCTTGGACTTGCGGCCGAAGACCATCAGGTCAGTGCCCCAGAGCCCGGAGCGCGCGGGCGTTCACGTCATCGACCTCACCGACACCGTCGACGGACACGACGAGACCGTCGTAGTGGGTCAGCAGCGGCTCGGTCTCCTCGCGGTACACGCGGAGCCGGTTACGGATGACGCCCTCGTTGTCGTCGCCACGGCCACGGGCCAGCATGCGCTCGACCACGGTGTCCTCCGGCACGACGAAGCACAGCACGGCATCCAGCTTGGTGTCCATGTCGCCGAGGATCTTCTCCAGCGCGTCGGCCTGATCGACCGTGCGCGGGTAGCCGTCGAGGATGAAGCCGTTGGCGGCGTCGGGCTCGTTCACCCGGGCCTCGACCATGCGGTTGGTGACATCGCTGGGCACCAGGTCACCGGCGTCCATGTACTTCTGCGCTTCGCGGCCCAGCGGGGTCTGCTGGGAGATGTTGGCGCGGAACAGGTCCCCGGTGGAGATGTGCGGGACACCAAGCTTGTCCGACAGGAGATCGGCCTGAGTACCCTTGCCGGCACCCGGCGGACCGAGCAGTACAACTCTCACTTGAGGAACCCTTCGTAATTTCGATTCATCAGCTGGGACTCGATCTGCTTCACGGTGTCCAAGCCGACGCTCACCATGATCAGCACCGCGGTGCCGCCGAACGGGAGATTCTGCATGCCACCGGAGTTGCCGATGTCCAGGAACAGGTTGGGCAGGACGGCCACGAGACCGAGGTAGAGCGAGCCGGGCAGGGTGATGCGGCTCAACACGAAATTCAAGTAGTCGGCGGTGGGCCGGCCGGGACGATACCCGGGGATGAAGCCACCGAACTTCTTCATTTCGTCGGCGCGTTCCTCCGGGTTGAAGGTGATCGCCACATAGAAGTAGGTGAAGAAGACGATCAGGCCGAAGTAGATGGCGATGTAGACCGGGCTGCTCGGATTCACCAGGTACTTCTGGATGATGTCCTGCCACCAGCTCGGGTCCGGGTTGTTCGTCGACGACGTCAGCTGCGCCACCAGGTTCGGCAGGTACAGCAGCGACGACGCGAAGATCACCGGGATGACGCCGGCCTGGTTCACCTTCAACGGCAGGTAGGTCGAGGAGCCGCCGTACATCTTGCGGCCCACCACGCGCTTGGCGTACTGGACCGGGATCCGGCGCTGGCCCTGCTCGACGAAGATCACCGCGGCGATGATGGCCAGCGCGGCCACACACACCAGGCCGAAGACCACGCCACCGCGGCTGTCCAGGATGTTCTTGCCCTCGCTGGGGATACGCGCGGCGATACCGGCGAAGATCAGCAGCGACATACCGTTGCCGATACCGCGCTCGGTGATCTGCTCGCCGAACCACATGACCATCGCGGCGCCGGCGGTCATCACCAGCACGATGATGATCATGCCGAAAATCGAGGTGTCGGCGAGAATATCCTGCTGGCAGCCCTGCAGCAGCTGACCGCGGGCGGCCAGCGCGACAAGGCCTGTGGCCTGCAGAATCGCCAGTGCGATAGACAGATAGCGCGTGTACTGCGTCATCTTGTTCTGGCCGGATTGGCCTTCTTTACGCAGTTCCTCGAACCGCGGAATGACGACAGTCAGCAGCTGAATAATGATGCTGGCGGTGATGTAGGGCATGATGCCGATCGCGAAGACCGACAATTGCAGCAGCGCGCCGCCGGAGAACAAGTTGATCAGCTGGTAGATACCAGCGGAATCACCGCCGGAAACCAGGTCGATGCATTCCTGCACGGCCTGGTAATCCACACCGGGGGACGGCAGCGCGGCACCGAGTCGGTACAGCGCGATCAACCCCAGCGTGAAGAGAATCTTCCGCCGTAAGTCCGGAGTCCGGAAGGCCGATACGAAGGCGGAAAGCACAGATCCTCCTGGCGAACGACATGGTCATGCCACGGCTTTGACACCATGACGGGGCTTGGCAGGCAATAAATGAACTCTAACAGTGGCACCGGACGAGCTCTCACTCGTCCGGTGCCATTGTCTTACTGCAGAGTACCGTCAGCCCAGTTCGGTGACAGTGCCACCGGCGGCGGTGATCTTCTCCTTGGCGGAGCCGGTCACCTTGTCGGCGGTCACCTGGACCGCCACGCCGATGTCACCATCGCCGAGAACCTTCACCAGCTGGTTCTTGCGAACCGCGCCGGCAGCCACGAGCTCGGCCTTGCCGACCTCGCCGCCCTGCGGGAACAGCTTGGCGATGGCCGAAACGTTGACGACCTGGTATTCGACACGATTCCGGTTGGTGAAGCCCTTGAGCTTGGGCAGCCGCATGTGCAGCGGCATCTGCCCACCCTCGAAGGAGGCCGGAACGTTCTTGCGAGCCTTGGTGCCCTTGGTACCGCGGCCCGCGGTCTTGCCCTTGGAGCCTTCACCGCGACCCACACGGGTCTTTTCGGTCTTGGCACCGGGGGCCGGACGCAGGTGATGAATCTTGATGGTCATGCTTAGACCTCCTCAACTGTTACGAGGTGGCGCACGACGTTGATCAGGCCACGGTTCTGCGGGGTGTCCTCGCGAACCACGGTCTGCCGGATCTTACGCAGGCCGAGCGTGCGCATGCTGTCACGCTGGTTCGCCTTGGCGCCGATCGTGGACTTGATCTGGGTCACCTTGAGCTGTGCCATTACTTGCCACCTCCAGCGGCCAGAGCGCGCGCACGCAGCATGCCCGCGGGGGCAACATCCTCGAGCGGCAGGCCACGGCGAGCCGCGACCTCTTCCGGACGCTGCAGCATCTTCAGTGCGGCGACCGTCGCGTGCACGACGTTGATGGCGTTGTCACTACCCAGCGACTTCGCCAGAATGTCATGAATGCCAGCGCATTCCAGCACGGCACGGCACGCGCCACCGGCAATGACACCGGTACCCGGCGAGGCCGGACGCAGCATGACGACACCGGCCGCGGCCTCACCCTGAACCGGGTGGACGACGGTCGAGCCGATCATCGGGACGCGGAAGAAGTTCTTGCGAGCCTCTTCGACACCCTTCTGAATCGCCGCGGGAACTTCCTTGGCCTTGCCGTAGCCGACGCCGACCAGACCGTTGCCGTCACCGACGATCACGAGGGCGGTGAAGCTGAAGCGACGACCACCCTTCACGACCTTGGAGACGCGGTTGATCGCGACTACGCGCTCGAGCTGGTTCTTATCGGCCTGCTGGTCACGACGGTTGTCGCCACCACCACGACGATCGCGGCCACCGCCACGGTTGTCGCCGCCGGCGCCACCAGCGGCGCCATTCTGCTGTCCGGCGGGTCCGTTGCCGCCGTCACGCCGTTGACGTCCCGGCATCAGACGTTCCCTTCGTTCTTGTTTGCAGTCATCAGAACTTCAACCCCGCTTCACGAGCGGCATCCGCGAGCGCCGCGATACGGCCGTGGTAATCGTGACCACCACGGTCGAACACGACGGCCTCGACACCGGCGGCCTTGGCACGGGCGGCGATCAGCTCGCCGACCTTCTTGCTCTTGGCCGACTTGTCGCCGTCCACAGCGCGCACATCGGCTTCGATGGTCGACGCGAAGGCAATGGTCTTGCCGACGGAGTCGTCCACGAGCTGAGCGTGCAGGTGCCGCGCGGAGCGGTTGACCACCAGGCGCGGACGCTCGGTGGTGCCTTCGACCTTCTTGCGCAGACGGAAGTGACGGCGGGTCTTCGACAGACGACGCGCCGTCGACGCGTCCTTGCCGCGCGGCTTGCGCTTGGCAATCTGATTTTCGGTTTGCGCCATGATCACTTACCCGTCTTTCCGACCTTGCGGCGAACAACCTCGCCGGCGTAGCGGATGCCCTTGCCCTTGTACGGGTCGGGCTTACGCAGTCCGTGGATGACAGCGGAGATCTGGCCGACCGCCTGCTTGTCGATACCGGACACGGAGAACTTGGTGGGCGATTCCACCGCGAAGGTGATGCCGGCCGGGGCCTCGATCGGCACCGGGTGGCTGTAGCCGAGGGCGAACTCGAGGTTCGAGCCCTTGGCGGCCACACGGTAACCGACACCGAAGATTTCCATCTTCTTCTCGTAGCCCTTGGTGACGCCTTCGATCATGTTGGCGACGAGGGTACGGGTCAGGCCGTGCAGCGAACGGTTCTGCCGCTGGTCGTCCGGGCGGATGACCTCGAGCTGGCCGTCCTCACCCTTGGAGATGGTGATCGGCTCGGCGACAACGTGGGTCAGGGTGCCCTTGGGACCCTTGACCGAGACGTTCTGGCCGTCGATGTTCACCTCGACGCCGGCAGGGATTGCGATGGGCTTCTTACCAATACGCGACATTTGTCCTACCTCCCTTACCAGACGTAGGCGAGGACTTCTCCGCCCACGCCTTGCTGCTTGGCCTGACGGTCGGTGAGCAGGCCGGTCGACGTGGAGATAATCGCCACGCCGAGGCCGCCCAGGACCTTGGGCAGGTTGGTGGACTTCGCGTACACACGCAGACCCGGCTTGGAGACGCGGCGCAGGCCCTGCAGGGAGCGCTCACGGCTGGGGCCGTACTTGAGGTCGACGATGAGGGTCTTGCCCACGGTCGCGTCCTCGGTCCGGTAATCGGCGATGTAACCCTCACGCTTCAAGATCTCGGCGATGTTCACCTTGAGCTTCGAGTGCGGAGCCTTCACCTGATCGTGGTACGCCGAGTTGGCGTTGCGCAGACGCGTCAAGAAGTCTGCGATCGGATCAGTCATGGTCATGGTTAGACCTCGACACCTTTCTCGCTACGGTTCCCATGCAGCGCCGGCACATGACACGCCAACGGTGGGCCTATAGCAATGGGGCTGGTCCGGCCGACATTTGCCGACCGGATGAGAGCTCTTGATGAGTCCTCGGGGTCCGGGCCGCCCGCAGGGCACGAGGCAGAAACACCACCTCAGCCACCTGCGGACACAGATGTGCCCAGACAACCGCTCAAGTGTATGCAAAGCCCAGCTAGACGCCAAATCCGGCCCCGCACTCAGGGCTGTGAGATTCGCCGCCGGTGAGTTTCTCCCGGCCGCGCCGTCCAAAAAGTAGCCACTGCCGCTGCCCGCGACGACCTCAAAGATGCTCCCACCTGGGCGTCTTGTATACGTATACATCTACGTATAGTGTGAGCGGCACGCCATAGCGCGACCCAAACCGATGAGGAGAACCCGATGGACCGCCCCCTACGCAGCCTGCTGACCGGCTCCGGTCCCGTCGCCTCGTTCCTGCGCTACACCGCCGTCGGCGGCAGCAACGGTTTGCTCTCCAGCGTCGCTGTGACCCTGCTCGGGCTTGCCATTCCGTTCGCCCTGGCCAACGCCCTGATCACGATCGCCTCCACCGTCCTCGGCACCCATCTGCACGCCCGCTTCACCTTCACCGCCCGCGAACCCGCCGGCTGGCGGCAACACCTCCAGTCCGCGGCCACCGCCGCGGGCGCCTACGCCTTGACCAGCGCCGCGATGCTGCTACTCCCCCTGGTGTGCGCGAACCCGAATATCTGGACCCAGCAGGTCGTCTATCTCACCGCCTCAGCACTGGCCGGCGTCCTGCGCTTCCTGGTCCTGCGCGCCCTCGTCTTCGGGGCCACGGCGGCCGCACCGCGCCGGATCGCCCTACCGAAACCGCCTGTGCGCCTGAATCCCTCGGGATTCCTCTATACCGGCGCCTTCGCCGCAAGCCCCGCATAAGGGCGCCCGCACATAGATACGCGCGTGGGCGCGGACTCAGAGAGTCCGCGCCCACGCCGGTTATCCAAGGTGCTCAGCGGCAGCTCGGGTTCGGGTGCGGCTGCGTGCTGCCCCAGGGGCCGCACATGATGAGTTTGAGGAGCCCCAGGGGGAGGTCGATGAGCGACGAGCCGGTGCCCGAGGAACCGGACTCGGCGACCGCGGTGGCCTGCGGAGCCGCCGGGGCGGGGGCGGCGATCGCGGGCGCGGCGCCGGCGAACATGATCGCCGCGGCGGCGGTGGCGACGGCGAATTTTGTTGCGAGACGGTTCATTTCGACCTCCATAGATGTTCGTTCGGGATGGAGATCGGGGTTTGCGAACAAAACGTTTCATAAGGTCTTGTAAAGCTCGGCCGCCGAATACCCTTGCACCCCAACCGAAGACGCCGAAGGGCACGGACTCACATGGAGTCCGTGCCCTCGAACGATTTCAGTTGTCGTGCACGCTCAGGAAGAGCGCAGGCTCACCAGGAGCTCTTGTGCACGCCCGGGAGCTCGCCCTTGTGGGCCATCTCGCGCAGGCAGACACGGCACAGGCCGAACTTGCGGTACACCGCGTGCGGACGGCCGCACTTCTGGCAGCGCGTGTAGGCGCGGACCGCGAACTTCGGCTTGGCGTTGGCCTTGTTGACCAGTGCTTTCTTAGCCATGTGCTCAGTTCTCCTTGAACGGGAAGCCGAGGTGCTTGAGCAGCGCGCGGCCTTCTTCGTTGTTGGTCGCGGTGGTGACCACGGTGATGTCCATACCGCGCGGGCGGTCGATGGAGTCCACGTCGATCTCGTGGAACATCGACTGCTCGCTCAGGCCGAACGTGTAGTTGCCGTTGCCGTCGAACTGCTTCGGCGACAGGCCGCGGAAGTCGCGGATACGGGGCAGCGCGATGGAGACCAAGCGATCCAGGAACTCCCACATGCGATCGCCACGCAGCGTGACCTTCGCACCGATGGGCATGCCCTCACGCAGCTTGAACTGCGCGATCGACTTGGTGGCCTTACGGATCTCGGGCTTCTGACCGGTGATCAGTTCCAGATCCTTGACGGCGCCGTTGATCAGCTTCGCGTCACGGGCGGCGTCGCCGACACCCATGTTCACGACAACCTTCACCACGCCCGGGATCTGCATCACGTTGGCGTAGTCGAATTCGCCGTTCAGCGCGTCCTTGATCTCGGCGCGGTAGCGCTCCTTCAGGCGAGGCTGAACCTTGTTCTCAGTGGAGGTCATGTCAGATGTCCTTCCCGTTCTTACGGGAGATCCGGACCCGCTTGCCGCTCTCCTCATCGGTGCGGTAACCGATGCGAGTGGGGTTGCCATCCGAATCCACGACCATCACGTTGGAGACCTGGATCGGGGCTTCCTGGGTCACGATGCCGCCCGAGGAGGCGCCGCGCTGATTGGCGGAGTTGGCAACGTGCTTCTTGATACGGTTCACGCCTTCGACAAGGACCTTGCCGGTCGCGGGGTAGGCCTGAATGACCTTGCCCTTCGCGCCCTTGTCCTTGCCCGAGATGACGAGAACGGTGTCACCCTTGTGCACCTTCATGTCAGAGCACCTCCGGAGCCAGCGAGACGATCTTCATGAACTTCTTCTCACGCAGCTCACGGCCGACCGGGCCGAAGATGCGAGTGCCGCGCGGATCGTTGTCCGGCTTGATGAGAACGGCGGCGTTCTCGTCGAACTTGATGTACGAGCCATCCGGGCGACGGCGCTCCTTGACGGTGCGCACGATGACGGCCTTGACGACCTCACCCTTCTTGACGTTGCCACCGGGGACAGCGTCTTTAACGGTGGCGACAATGATGTCGCCGATACCGGCATAGCGGCGCGACGAGCCACCGAGCACGCGGATGCAAAGGATTTCCTTCGCTCCGGTGTTGTCGGCGACGCGCAAGCGCGACTCCTGCTGAATCACTTCAGCCTCCTTGACCTGGACGTATAAGCCACGCCGGATTGCCGACCCGACGGGCATGGTCATGTGCCACCCGAACGCGCGCCTGCCAGCGGTTTCAGCGGTCTGAGTAAGCAAACTCGGACCCCACTGCTGGGGGTTCGCGGCCGAATCGCGGGCATAGCTCCCGCAGGCAACCGGTCTAGTGTAGGGGAAAGCCCAGGTCGACCCAAATCGGGGGTCGGCCTGGGCTGAGTTCACTCCGCTAGGCGTCGGCGGTGACCGCTTCGAGGTTCCACGGGCCGTTACCCTCCAACGTCAGGACTTGGGTGTGGTGCTGGTCCACGGTACTGCGGTGCGCGACGCTGACGACCATGGTGTCCGGAAGCTCGGTTCGCACCAGCTTGTACAGCGAATACTCCAGGCCTTCGTCCACCGCCGAGGTGGCTTCGTCCATGAAGACGACCTTCGGCTTGATCAGCAGAATGCGCCCGAACGCCAAGCGCTGCTGCTCACCCGGGGAGAGGATCTTCGCCCAGTCGGCCTCTTCGTCCAGCCGGTCGACGAGATGGCCGAGGTGGACCTTGGCCAGGACTTCACGCACGGTGTCGTCGCTGATCTCGGCCGGCTTGCCGGGGTATTCGGCCGCAGTGCGCAGATCGCCGAGCGGGAGATACGGGATCTGGGACAGGAACAGGGTGTCATCGCCGGCCGGACGACCGATCTCACCGTCGGTGTAGGGCCACATTTGCGCCAGCGCGCGCAGCAACGTGGTCTTGCCGCTGCCCGAGGCGCCCTTGACGACCAACGCGTCGCCCGGGCTCAACTGCAAGGTCAGGTCGTCGATGAGCACTTCACCGTCCGGCTTGCGCACATCGACCTTGTCCAGCCGAACCGAGTTCTCCAGATCGGCGACTGCGATCTTGGGCAGGTCGCGTGAGTCGTCGCTGGCGATCAGAAGACCGTCGAGACGGATCAGGGAAGCCCGGTAGGCCGCGAAGTCGTCATACGACTCACGGAAGAACGACAGGGAAGTCTGGATCTCGCTGAAAGCCGAGGCTGTCTGGTTCATACCACCCAAAGACACTGCGCCGCTGAAGAAGCGGGGTGCCTGGATGAGGTAGGGGAAGAGGTAGGCGGACTGGCCGACGACAAAGTTCCAGCCGGCGAACTTCATGTACCGGTAGACGTAAGCCCATTGCACCTGAATTACCTCGGCGAAACGGCTGAGCAGTCCGTCCCGCTCGGCATTCTCACCACGATAGAACGCAACGCTCTCGGCGGAATCTCGCACACGCACCAGTGCGTAGCGGAAGTTGGCGGTCATCCGCTCTTTCAGGAAGTTGATCCGAATCAGCGGGCGACCGATCCAGAAGGCGATCACGGTAGTCACCAAGACATAGGTGAGGACGATGACCAGTGCGGCCCGCGGAATCGTGACCCCCAAGATGGTCATCGGCCCCGACAGATCCCACAGGATCTTCGTGAACGACACGACCGAGACAACAGCTTCCACCGCGCCGAGCGACAGCGTGCGTGACTGCTGCGTGAACACCGTGATATCGGCTTCCACACGCTGGTCGGGGTTGTCGATGGTGTTGTCGATGAACCGGGACCGATAGAACGCGCGATCACGCAGCCAGTCGGTAGTGACGTGCTCGGTCAGCCACACCCGCCACCGAATATCGAACGCCAGCTTGCCGTACAGATACACCAGTTCTTTGACCATCCAGATGGTGATCAGCACGACGAACAGCTTCGCCGAGTTCCAGAACCCGGTTTTGGCTTCCGAAACCTTCGCAGCATCCCCGGCACTCAGCCCAGAACCGCCGAGCTGGAAGGAGCTGAACATATCGTTGCCCCAGTAGCTGAGCAGCACACTCAGCCGGACACTCAGGAGTGCCAGAAGCAGCAGCGCCGCGACAAAGAGCCAGGTACGCCAAGCCCCGGGGCCGCGGAAGTAGCCGCCGCTAACCGCCCAGAACTGACGCCCCCACTTCGTGAGCGTGAGCAACAGCGCAGCGATGACCACGAATGCCACCGCGGTAATCGAGAACGCGATCGCGAGCCATTTAAGGCTCTCGAGCCACTCGACGCTCCAGTCCCTTGACGTCTTCACACAGGCTTCCCATCCCTGAACAGCTGAAAGTCGGCGCAGTCTAACCCGATTCAGGTGATGCCGCCGCGCATCACCCGCCCGGGCGGTGTGCGGCCAGGGCGCGAGGCCCTCCCTTCACGTCGGCTGCCGAGAGCGGGGCGAAAATCCCGAGCTGTTTGGCAAAACTTTTGTTAAAGTGCAGGCATGGCGAATCCAGGTGTAGACGTTCAGTTCATGCCGGGTGAGGGACCAGCACGCAGCGTCAGCGTGTCGTTCACAACCGGGACGTATGAGGCGATTCGGAAACGCGTCGGCAAGCGCGGGGTATCGAAGTTCGTCGAGGAGGCGACCGTTCGGGCACTGAGCCGAGAGTTGTTGTCAGAGCTGATCGACGTGATCGAGGCCGAGGCCGGCCCGTTCGACCAGCAGGAAGTCGCCGAGAAGGCGGCAATCCTCAGGGGCGGGACGGCTCGAGCGGCGGGTGCGGCATGACATTGGTGCTGGATAGCGAAGGGCTGAGCCGTGCGGTACGGCGCGATCGCGCGGTCGGCGTCTGGCTTGCGGCAGCGCGCGATGAAGACCGACCCGTGATCACGTCGGCGGCAGTATTGGTCGAGGTCGCGCATCCCGCGATGAATCGGTCGGCGTTCGCCTGGACGCTGTCCCGAATCGAGGTCGAGCCCGTCACCCGCGCTGTCGCGATGACCGCGTCAGACCTGCTGGCCGGCGCGGGATTGCACGGCCACAAGTACGCGATCGACTCCATGCTGTGCGCAACGGCTTTGGACAGACCCGGCCTCGTCACCATCCTGACTTCTGATACCGACGACATCGACCGTCTGATCGCGAAGGCGGGCCGCCGGGTGCAGGTGATGCGGCTGTAGCCACCATTAGGGTCGACGGCGATGACCGCTCTGCCCCTCCCGATCTCCGTGGTTCTGGTGACGTTGACCGCCGCCGTCGTCCTCGGCCGGTGGTGGCTGGTCGACGATCAGCTCATCGATCGGCTCCTCAACTGGGCGTTGACCTGGGAAGCCCTGGGTTTGACGTGCTTCGTCTGCCTGGCCGGGATCAGTGGCCCGGAGCTGGCCGAGTATCTGTTTCTGGCATGCGGCCCTATGACGATCGTCAATCTGTACGGGATGGCCCGGCTGCTCGACGGCGCCGATCCGGCGGCAGCGGCCCGGCGGCAACGCCGCTATAACCGATTCGGCGCGGCCGCGGCGCTCCTTATCGCGTTCGGCGCGGTGACCGGCCGGACCGAACTCGCCGAATGGGTGTGGGCAGTTTGCAATTCGGTGACCATCGCCGCCGGCCCCCTGGTGATCCGCGCCTGCGTGCGGGAACTGCGATCCGGCACGACGCGGCGGGAACGCTGGGCGTATTCCGCGTTGCTGGTGGTGAGTGCGTACCTCGCCGTCGGCTCGGCCGTGGTGGCGGTGCGAGCGGTCATGGGCCTGCCGACCGCTGTTCCCGGAACGGTCTACGCGATCATCTCGTATCTCGTCCTGGTCCTGTTGTGCCTGCTGATCGCGATTCCCCTCCTGCTGGCACTGGTGAAACGCGCAGGCTGGGACCGTGACTCCCGTCGCTATCGCCGCCTGCACGCACTGTGGCGCGACCTCACCGCCGCGGTTCCGGAAGTCGTCCTGGCCCAGGGCGTTTCCTACACCGGCGACCCCACCCTACGCCTGTACCGCACCACGGTCGAGATCCGCGACGCCCTACTCCAGCTGAAGCTCTATACCGAGGACACGTCGAATCCCGGAACCGGCATCCACCACTACGCCCTGCGGATAGCGGAAGCGGTGCAGGCCAAGTCGCGGGGTTTGCCCGCGCCCGGCTCCGCGGACCCCGTCGCCCTCGCCGCTCCCGCCGACCGGACCGCGGAATTGCGAGCCCTGCTCGACCTCGCTGCTGCTTGGCCTGCCGCGAAGGCCGCGATCAGCGGTCCCCCGACGGGTGCGCGGACGGGGGCAATGTGGGTGACGTGAGTGACGCGCGCAGGAAGATCGGGGCGGGCATGGGCGCTACTCGCAAAATAGGTTAGCCTTGGCTGACTTGCTTCGAAGAAGGGTTGGGGATGAGGACTGTTCGAGCGTCTCACGTGTGGAGGCGGGCCGCGGTGGCAGCGGTCGCCTGCGCTCTCGCAGTGGGTATCACCGCGTGCGGCGGCTCGGGCGAGGCCACCGGGTCCGGTGGCGAGGCCGTCACCATCACGCATGCGCGTGGCGAGACCACGGTCGAAGGGACGCCGAAGAAGGTTGTCGCTCTCGGCAATCAGTGGCTGGATTCCACGTTGGCGCTGGGGGTGACGCCGGTCGGGTATATCGACAATGTGGCGGTGCTGTCCAAGTCCACGCCGCCGTGGGTGCCGCAGTCGCTGCTGGCCGCCGGGAAGGCCTTGAACACCACGGGAAATGTCGCCGAGCAGGTCGCGGCGCTGGAGCCCGACCTCATCCTGGCGGACCCGTTCATCGCCGACCAGAAGACCTATGACGAGCTGTCCAGGATCGCGCCGACCCTGCCGGGCTTGACCGCCGCCGTGGTGACGCCGTGGCAGGACCAGGTCGCCGCGCTCGGCAAGGTGCTGCGGAAACCGGATGAGGCGAGCAAGGTGATCGCCGGCGTCGACGCGAAGATCGCCGCGATCGCGGCGGCGAACCCGGGGCTGAAGGGCAAGACTTTCGCGAGCACCTGGCTGGCGGCCGCCACCCAGATGATGGTGCTGACCGACCCGAACGACGGCTCGGCCAAAGTGTTCACACAGCTGGGGCTGAGCATCCCGAAGAACCTCATGGAGCTGCCCTCGAATCAGGGCCGGCTGGCGTTGTCCCCGGAGCGGGTCGACGAGATCACCGCCGACGTGCTGCTCGCCGGCTACGCCCCCGGCATGGATGAGAAGTACCGGCAGCTGCCCGGTTACGCCGATCTGCCTGCCGTGCAAAAGGGTTCGGTGGTATTCCTGACGACCCAGGAGATCAGTGCCGTGAACCAGCCGACCGCGCTGTCGGTGCCCTACATCCTCGACAAGCTGGGCCCGGCTTTCACAGCGGGCGCGAAGTAGCAGGTCACAGTGTCCGCCTATCCCGATGACACCCGCTTCGCACTGCGCGAGGGCAGTACGGTCTCGGTCACCGCGGCCGACGCCGTCCTGCGGCATCCCACCCGCGCGGAAACGCTCACGGACCTGACCGAGGCACAATCGCGGCTGCTGCACCGCCTGCCGCAGCGACCCGCGACGCTCTCCGAATTGACCTCCGGCACCGACGATCCCGAGGCAGCCGACCTGATCGAGCGGCTGATCGACGGCGGCTGGCTCGCCGTCACCGTGCGGGTCGGCTATCGCGATCTCTACACTCTGCACCCGTCCGGCCGCCCGCCCGCGCGGCCGGTGGGCGTCCCCTGGGCCACCACACTGTCGGCCTACGCGACCTTGCGCCGGGATTCGGTGAGTTTCCTGCTCGAGCATCCGAAAGCCTGGTGCGAGTTGCGTATTCACGACCCCCGGCTGCTCGCCTTGCTCGACGGGCCCGGCGCGGCCGATTCGAGCGTGCCGATCGCGATCAAGACGCAGTTCACCGAAGATCTGCTGTGGGGCGGCTTCTTTGTCGGAGATCCCGATACCGAGGATCATTAGGCCAGTCCCGGGCCAGGGCGAGCAGGATATCCAGTTCGGATTCGACGTCCTCGCCACAGGGCACGTCCAGGCGCAACTGGGTGAGGGCGTCGCGAATTTCCACGACCATGCGATAGAGCCGGTACCCGGAATCGCTGTCCGGCGGTCCCGGTAGGACTACGCCGGGGACGAGCGCCGTCAGATCCCGCCAAAGCGGTTGCAGGCTGCGTATTTTCCGGCCATCCTGATCCCAGCCCCGGCGGGCCGCGGCGGTCCCCGCGAGCGGGATGACGGTCAGGGTGATCAAGGCCACGAAGCCGGCGCACGACTCGGCCGTCCAATGCGGCGCGGGGTTGGTGAGCGGCCCGCCGATCAGCAAGACGATTCCGCTCGCGGCTGCCGAATACACCCAGCCGATCGCGCCCACGAGCAAGGCGCCGAAGGCGAGTTTCTGTCGCGGCGAGGCCGCCTCGGACCGCAGGTCGCGCAGGCACGCCCGCACCGTGAGACATCCGGCGACCGTTACCGGCACACTGAAAATCGCCCACAGCGTCCAGGACTGCCACATCGGCGCCGATTCATCCGGATGGCCGAGCAGCAGCGGCAGCACAGCTCCGGCCACCGCCCAGCGGGCATACCGCTGCTGCCGCCGGCGCGCGTGTTCGGGATTCACCCCGGCGAACAATAAGGCCATGCCGACGATCGCGACGTTGACGAACACTCCGATCGCGAGAAACACCCGGTAGGTCAACTCGGCGAATTCGGTTCGGCTGCCGCATTCCTCGATCAAGGTGGCGACGACCATCAGGCTCAACGCCCGATTGATCATCCGCTCGCTGTCCGTGGAGTTGGCGTAGCGCCACCGCAACCCGATGACGGCGGCGGCGTAGGCGAGCGCGGGCAGCGAGATCCACAGCGCAACCGGGCCTGTCATCGCATCTCCACGAAACTCATCATCGCCGACCGTATACGCCTGCGCCGATCGCTGCGGGGCGGACCGGGAGAGGCACGATACACATGGCTTCGAAAGTATCCTTAGGCTAACCTAATGCCCATGGGTAGAGGATTCAACGGCGTCATGGTCAAGGCGTGGGGCGGCCAGGATTACCGCCTCACCGTGCGATCGAGCGAGTTCGTCACCGACGACTACGTCCGGCTCGGCTTCGATGCGAACGGCCTGCTGGCCCAGCATCCGCAATACCCGACGCAGTACGTCCGCGTGTGGATTCCGGACACCGGCACCGACAAACTGCACCATCGCGCCTTCACCCTGATCGACCAGGACGCCGACAACGATCGCCTCTTCATCGAGTTCGCGCTGCACCACGGCCCCGCCGCGGACTGGGCCCGCAACGCCGCCGCGGGTGATCAACTCGAGGTGACCGTGCTGAACTACGACGCCAAATCCCGTCTCCCCGAGACGGTCACGAGCGAGTACGTCATCTTCGGCGATACCGCCTCGCTGCCCGCCATCAACTCGATCCTCGACACCATCGGCGACACCCCGGCCCGGGTCTTCCTGGAGTGGCAGCACGAATCGGATCGGAGCTTGCCGCTACGGAACAAGCCCCACCACGAGGTGACTTGGCTGCAGCGCGTCGACGACGGTCGCCTGATGCGCGAGAAGGCACAGGAAATCACCTGCCCGGCAGATGCTTTCGCCTGGGTCGCCTGCTGTGGGCAGACCACGCGTTCGATCGTGAAGACCTTCAAGACCACTCATGGCCTGCCCAAGACGTCCCTCAAATACCAGGCGTACTGGAAGTAGCGGGTTCCAGCCGCCAGCCGCTCGCGCGGGAGCGCTCGTTCCAGAACGCGGCGTAGCGTCCGCCGAGCTCGAGCAGTTCGGCGTGCGTGCCGCGTTCCACGATGCGCCCGCCGTCCAGGAACAGGATCTGGTCGGCGTGGGCGATGGTCGTCAGCCGGTGTGCCACCACGAGAACCGTTCGATCCCTGGTGAGTTCGTGCACGCCACGCACCACCACGGCTTCGCTGTGCGGATCCAGCGCGCTGGTCGCCTCGTCCAGCAGCACGATCGGCGCCTCCTTCAGCAGTGCCCGGGCGATCGAAACACGTTGGCGCTCACCGCCGGACAGTGCGGCGCCGCCCTCCCCCACGCGGGTGTCGTAGCCGTCGGGCAGGCGCTCGGCGATCTCGTCGACCCGTGCCGCCTCGGCCGCGCGCAGCACCTCGGCCGCGGTGGCGGCGGGCCGGCCGATCCGGATGTTGTCGGCCACCGAGCGATCGAAGAGGTAGACGTTCTGGAAGACGAGTGACAGCTGATCCAGCAACGTCGCCGACGGTTGTGCGCGCACGTCGTGTCCGCCGACCTCGACCCGCCCGGAATCGACGTCGTAGAACCGGGCCACCAGGCGCAGCAGCGTCGTTTTACCCGCGCCGCTCGGTCCGACGATGGCCGTGGTGGTCCCCGCGGGCACGGTGAACGACAGGTCCGACAGCACCGGTTCGCCTGGGCGGTAACCGAAGTCGACCTTGTCGAAGGTCACGCTCGGGGCACCCGAGGTCACCGGCTCGGCGGCCTCCGGCAGCACCGGCTCGGCGAGCAACGCGGTGATCCGATCCGCGGCGGACGCGGCCGAGCGCAGTGCGTTGCCCACCTGCGCGGCCTGATTCACCGGTTCGATGAATCGCGAGCTGACCGCGACCAGCGCGATCGCGGCCGCCGCCGACATCGCACCGCCGGTCACCCGGCCCACCACCACGTAGACCAGCACCAGGAACACGGCCTGCACGAACAGCGCGAACACGATCAGGCCCGGCACGCTGGCGACGATCATCCGCAGACCCGCGGCGCGCTGCCCGGCCAATGCGGCATCGAGGGCGCGGTTGCCGCGCGCGACCGCGCCGAAAGCTCGCAGCACCGGCTGTGCCTGCGCGAATTCGATGACCCGCGAATCGGATTCGGCAGCGGCGGCGTGCAGGCGCTGATCCGCGCGCACATAACCGCGGTTGGCCAGGCCGTTGATCAGGTAGAGGACGGGTGCGGCGAGCAGCATGGTCAGCGCGACGCGCCAGTCGATGAACAGCATGCCGAGCGCGACCGCGAGGGGAACGAGGATGCCGGTGAGCACCTTGGCCAGCAGGTAGGCGACCAGGCCCTGGGTCTCGCGTACCTGCTCCACGACCAGGCGGGACAGGCGGCCGGTGTCGCGTTGCTCGAACCAGCCCAGCGGCAACGCGTTCAGGTGATCGCCGAGCCGGGTCTGCAAACCCTGCTGCATGCCCACACCGATGCGTAGGCCGATGGCGGCCTGCAGGTAGCCGAACACCACTACGCCGGTCACGGCCAGCACCATGCCCGCCATCCACAGCCAGGCGCGCCCGAGTTCGTCGTCGAACAGCGCCTGCAGCACCGGAACCAGCAGCAGGTAGGCGGCCGCCTGGCTGAGCGCCTGCGCCACGATCGCGGCGAAGAGTTTCGGTGCGAGAGGGGCGAATTCGGCCGGAATCAGGCCCAAAACCTTGCGAATCATCGTGCCTCAGTTTCGATCATGGCCAGCTCACCCAGCGCCGCCTCGTTGATTTCCCAGAGCCGCTGATACGTGCCGCCCGCGGCGCGCAGGGTGGCGTGGTCACCCTGCTCGACCAGGCTTCCGTTCTCCAGCACCAGAATTCGGTCCACGCCGGTGATGGTGTGCAGGCGATGGGCGATGACGAGGACGGTGCGCCCGGCGACCAGTACCGCCAATGCGTCCTGCACCGCGGCTTCCGATTCCGGATCGGCGAAGGCAGTTGCTTCGTCCAGCACCAGCACCGGAGTGTCGGCGAGCAGCGCGCGGGCGATCGAAAGGCGTTGTGCCTCACCGCCGGACAAGCTCGCATCGATACCGATCTCGGAGTCGTAGCCGCGCGGCAGGGCCAGGATGCGGTCGTGAATCCGGGCGGCGCGGGCCACCCGCTCCAGTGCGGCATCGTCGGCATCGGGCCGGGCCAGCAGCAGGTTCTCGCGCACGCTGCCGCGCACCAGCCGGACATCCTGGAAAACGAATCCGACTGTGCGGTAGAGCTCTTCGGAGGAGAAGTCGCGAATATCGCGGCCACCGATGGTGATCCGGCCGGAGCCGACGTCATAGAAGCGCGGCAACAGCTGCGCCAGGGTGGATTTGCCGGAACCGCTCGGACCGACCAGCGCCGTGATCGTGCCGGGTGCCAGCTCCAGATCGATATCGCGCAGCACCTCGTGGCCCGCGCGGTAGGCGAACCCGACGCCCTCGTACCGCACGGCGCCCGCGGGCGCGGCCTCGGCACCGGCGTCGGCAGGTCTGCTCAGCTCCGGAGTCTGTTGCAGCTCATGCAATCTCAGCGCCGCCGCGCCCCCGGAGCGCAGCGCTTGCGCGCCGTACCCGAGGCCCGTCAGCGAACTGCCGATCCCCAAGCCGACCAGCAGGAACGGCAGCACGTCCAGTGCGGGCAGCCAGCCCGAGCCCACCGCGGCCAGCCCGGCCATCAGCACCACGAGCATGACGAACACCGGCATCACCACGATGTCGGATGCCGACTGCACCTTGATGATCGGCGTCTTCATCCGGTCGACGCTGCGCGCCTGATGGTCCACCGCGGCCTGGAACTCGCTGTGCGCCTTGCCCGCCTGACCGAATGCCCGCACCACCTGGATGCCGTCGACGAACTCGATCAGGGCCTGCTGGGTGCGCTGCTCGGACCGGTTGTAGACCACCAACCGGTCCCGGCCGTCCACATCCAGCATCCGGCTGTAGAGCATCGCGAAAGCGAGCACCGGAAGCAGCAGGACCAAGGTCAGCCGCCAGTCGACGGTGCACAGATAGCCGAGGGTGATCAGCGGGACGGTGAGCGCGCCGACGAACTCCAGCCGCGCGTGCGCCACCAGATAGTGCAGCGCCTCCACGTCGTCGGACAGGAACCGTTTCACGCCGCCGGAGGAGCGCTCGTCGAACCAGCCGAGCGGCACCCGGGTCAGCTTGGCGGCCAACAGCCTTCGCAGGGTCAGCTGGTAGCTGCCGTCCACCAGGTGTGACCAGGTCAGCGCGACCGCCTGCAACAACGCACGGGCGCCGAGCACCAGTCCGGCGATGGTCAGCAGACGCCAGACCCGGTCGGTACCGACCTGGTCGGCGAGCAACTCACGGCAGGCCTCGACGATCAGCACGAAGGGCAGCACCGTGCACACCGAGGCGACCGCCATGATGACGCTCGCCAGCAGCAACGGCGTGCGCACCGGCGCGAGAATCTCCTTGCGCGCCTGCGCTTCCTGCTGTTTGCGCGTTTTCAGTTGCGCTCTGGTTTTGCGGTTCCCCGTCTCCGCCGCGGCTAGCGGCTCGACCTCCACCGTCATAGCAATCCCCTTCTCGACCTTGCAGGCCTGAACACCTGAAGCCAGAAGGAAGGCTAACCTAAGTCATTCGGCCGCGGGGATCTGCGTTGGCGTAATTCGGACAGCGTCGGCATTCCTGGAATCCGCGCCGGACCCGCGATGTTATGCACAGGCATGACCACCACGGCAGATCGTCCCGTAGTCGACCCCGCGACTCCCCTGGGCGCCAAGGTCGCACCCCGCCTCGAACAGGAGGGCCTGATCTGGCTGACCACCGTCGGCAGCAGCGGCACCCCGCAACCCAACCCGGTGTGGTTCCAGTGGCGCGACGGCGAATTCCTCATCTTCAGCGAGCCCGGACAGGCGAAACTGCGCAACATCAAGCGCAATCCCCGGGTCTCGCTGAACCTGAACACCGACGGCGGATACGACGTCGGCGTCCTCACCGGCAATGCCCGCATCGATGACAGCGCGCCGTCGGCGGCGGAACTCGAGGCCTACGCGATCAAGTACGCCGCGGGCTTGAAGTCCTTGGGGATGACCGCGGAGAAATTCTTCGCCACCTACTCCGTAGCGATTCGCGTCGCGCCCGACCGTTTGCGCGGTTTCTGACGCGGTTGGACCGACCAAGCGGTCCCCGCCTTTCGGTGTTCACCATTTAGCTCTACGATCCCGCAATTGTGAGCACCGGCGGGGACACCGAAACAAAGCGCGACAGACGACTGTGGGGGGCGGCGACGGTCGCCGGGGTCATCGCCGGATATCTGGCCGTACTCCTCGGCGACCCCCGGCATTACTACACCGACGACACCGAGGCGCAGTACGCGCCGATGTGGGTCGCGCTCGGTAACCGATTGCGCAACGGTGAATTTCCCTGGTTGATCCCGCACGAATGGATGGCGGGCAACTACACCATCGAGGAAGCCGGGCTGTACAACCCACCGCAGCTGCTGGTGCACTTCCTCGCACCCTCGTTCGACAACCTCGCGCTCTACGCGACGCTGGCCAAACTGGTGTTCTCGATCATCGCGGCGCTCGGCGTGTACCGGATCTGCCTGGCCTACGGGGCGCGCGCGTACTGGGCGGCGGTGGCGGGCATCGCTTTTCCGTTGAGCGGCTGGTTCCTGTTCTTCGACCAGGCCAGCTGGATGACCTGCCTGACGGCCACCGCGTGGATGGTGCACGCGTGGGCCTCCGCGGTGCGGTACGTGCGCGGGGAGAGCGGGCCGATCTCGCTGTTCGTGTTCCTATATCTGGCGCTGACCGTCCAATACGCCTTCCCCGCGGTGGAATCCGGTCTGCTGATGGCCACGATCGCCGCCGGTGAGTACATCCATCAGCGGCAATGGCGGCCGGTCCTGAATCTGATGCTCGTCTCGGCGCTGGCCGCGTCGGCGGCACTGATCGCGAATCTGCCGGGCCTGCTGTCCTCGCAGTACACCTGGCGCGGCAACGCGCGCATCCACAACGATCCGTTCCTCACCGTGCCGTGGTCGGAATCGCTGAACGCCAGCCTGCCCAGCACCACGCCCGCGTTCACCGCGTGGTGGGGGCACGTGCAGCCGCTGCCGATGGTCTACATCGCGTGGTTCCTGATTCCGGCGCTGGCCTTCGTCGACTGGCGGGCGGCGGCGAAATCCGCGCGCGAACTCAGCAGCGTCGCACTGTTCGCGACCGCGGTCCTGATGTGGACGGCCGGACCTGGCGCGATCGGGCCGCTGCGCTGGCCGGCCCGGGTGCTGCCCATGGTCGCGCTCGCGCTGCTCGTGCTGGTCTGTGTATTGCTCAGCCGCCACGGCACTTTCGCCTTGACCCGGAACCGGATCTTCGCGGCCGCCTGCTTGATCGGCTTGCTGTTCATCCGCTCCTTCTCGGCCGCGCCCGTGATCGTGGTCCGGCATCTCGTCGCGGTCGTGGTGGTCGCCGGACTCGGGGCCGCGGCGGTCTGGCTGGCACGCAACCGGGGACCGGCCCTGGCCTGCGCGTTCATCGCGGTGGTCATGTTCCCGATCGCCTACACCCAGGTGGCGATCGCGCCGCACACGCCGATGTCGTACAACTTCCCGGAGAAGCGGTCCGAAATGACCGCCGCCTTCCCCGATTTCGAGGGCGTCACCTTGCAATTGGCGGACCGCGCGATCCTCGGGCCGCAGGATCGCGACGTCAGCGCCGCCTACGGGTCCCTGGCCATCGGCAACTACGCGAAAGCCCTCGGCCTGGACTACGTCAACGCCTACACCCCGATCGGGCACGCACCCTTCGCCGGGCAACTGTGCATGGCCTGGGACGGCAGCACCTGCCCGGACGCGTTCCGGCGCGCGTTCAGCGCCGAACCCGAAACCGGCGCGCGGCTCGTCGATCTCATGAAGGTCGATCGGGTGGTGCTGCACCGGGCGCAATATCCGGACGCGGGCCACCATCCCGCGCCCACCGGATGGAAGTGGGTCGACTATCCCGGCCACGAGCGCTACATCTGGGTGCTGGAACGCGAAGCCGGCCTGCTCTCCACCGTGAACGGACTGGTCGCCCACACCACCGACGCCACCGCCACCTCGCGGGCGAGCGACGAGGCGGCGGCCCAGCTGCGGGTCAGTTCCCGGGACGGCGGACGCGTCGTGTTCGCCCGGCTCTACTGGCCCGGCTACCGCATGACCCTGAACGGCGAAGAGATCCCCGTGAGCGCGGTGGCGAAAACCTTCGTCGCCGTGGATGTTCCGGCCGGCACCCAGAACGGGCTCCTAGAGCTCACCTGGCGACCGCCGGGCTGGAAGGCCGGGATCGTCGGCGCGGTGGTGGGCGTCGCCGGAACCGGGCTGCTGCACTGGGCTTATCTGCGCAACCGCCGCAGGGACGCGCAAGCGCCGCCGATCGAACCCGTGCCCGAGGTGCGCGAACCGGCGGTCGCCCCGATCTGACCAGCTCGTTCCGGCACGGCATAGGGTCAGTGCCGATGAGAAGAAGACAGCAGCCGCCACTGCCCAAGCGGTTCGGGTTGGATCCGGCGCGCCTGCGGCTGCCGGAGGACGGCGCCTGGGCGACGATCCGCGACCACCTGGTCGAGCGGCTGCCGCGGGTCGATCCGGCGCGCATCGATGAGCTGCTGCGGCAGGGCGGGATCGTCGATCTGGACGGGCCGATCGCGCCGGACGCGCCGTATGTGCCGGGCGGGGCGGTGTGGTTTCACCGGGATCTGCCCGAGGAGACCGATGTGCCGTTCGAGATCACCGTGGTGCACCGCGACGACGATCTGCTCGTCATCGACAAGCCGCACTTCCTGGCGACCATTCCGCGCGGGCAGCACATCCGGCAGACGGCATTGGTCCGGTTGCGGCACGACCTCGGGCTCCCCGACTTGATTCCGGCGCATCGGCTGGACCGGGTGACGGCGGGGCTGATCCTGTTCGTGATCAATCCGGCGCGCCGCGGGGCGTATCAGACGATGTTCCACAAGCGTTCCGTGCGTAAGGAATACGAGGCGATCGCGCCCTACAACCCGGCTCTGGTACTACCCCGGACGGTGCGCAGCCGGATCATCAAGGAGAAGCACGTGCTCGCCGCGCAGGAGGTGGCGGGTGAGCCGAACGCGGAGACCGTGGTGGAGTTGCTGGAACATCGCGACGGGCTCGGCCGGTATCGCCTGAAGCCGCACACCGGGCGAACCCACCAGCTGCGACTGCACATGAACGGTCTCGGGGTCCCGATCCTCGGCGACGATTTCTATCCGGTCATCACCGACAAACCGGTGGACGATTTCACCCGGCCGCTCCAGTTGCTGGCCGCGGCGCTGGAATTCACCGATCCGCTCAGCGGCGAGCCGCGACGCTTCGAAACCACGCGCGCCCTCCAGGCCTGGACCGACCCGGAGGGCTGGGCGGGTAACTCCTAGGACCCCATGAAGCCCAGGGGTCCCGCGCCACAGGTGGCGCTACCGGTGAGCGTCGGCTCGGCGACGTTCACCTTGATCTCGATGTGCGAACCCTGCAGCGCGGACAGGGTGTGGGTGCCGGACTTCTTCGGCTTCCATTGAATGGTCGCAACCCCGTTGGCCGGCTTGACCGGGCTGCCCGGGATGACCAGTGCGTTGTCGTAGAACCACACCTCGAACCAGTGGTTCACCTTGGCGGTGATCTCGTAGGTGCAGGCGGCGTGGATGGTCCGGCCCGAAACCTCCAGCTCGGTGGGTGTTGCCGAGGCGTACGGCGCGCTCAGGACCGCCGCACAGCTCATGGCGGCCAGCGCGGTGAGGCCGGCGCCGACCCGACGACCAGGGGCTTTACTCATACAGAAACTCCTTGTAGCCACGCACATCGGTGCGATTGGGCGAACTGTATCGAGCGTCCAGTTCCCTGCGGGCGCGTTTCGGGAAAATACTGAAACGCGTTCCAGTCACATTTGCGGGCAGGTGGCCATGAGGGCGCGCAGACGGGGTATGGCGTTAACGATGACGGGTCTTCCGGGGGATACAGCGGGTGTGGGATCGATCCGTACACTGGGCCGGGTGCTTCAGACGGTCGCCGAAGATCCCGCCCCGGTTCGCCGCAAAGTGCACGCCTATATCGATGTCGCCGTGGTCGTCCTCGTGCTGGCCGGAACGAATCTGATCGCGCACTTCACCACCGCGCTAGCGAGCATTCTCGCCGTCCCCATCGCGGCCGTCATCCTGCTCGCCCTGATGCGCAAACGCGGCCTCGGCTGGTCCGAGCTCGGCCTCTCCCCGCGCCAGTGGCGCCGCGGCACCGTCTACGCCCTGGCCGCCGTCGGCATCGTTCTCACCGTCGTAGCCATCGGTGCGCTACTCCCCCTGACCCGTCCGTTCTTCCTCGCCGACCGGTACGCCACCTTCTCCGGCGCGCTCATCGCCTCCATGATCGTGATCCCCCTGCAAACCGCGATTCCCGAAGAACTGGCCTTCCGCGGCGTGCTGCACGGCACCCTGGACCGCGTCTACGGGATTCGCGGCGTATTCGCCTCCGGCTCCCTGCTTTTCGGGCTCTGGCATATCGCCTCCTCACTGGGCCTCACCAGCACCAATCGCGGCCTCACAGACCTACTGGGCGGTGGTCTCCCCGCTCAGCTCGCGGGCATCGGGCTCGCCGTCCTCGCCACCGCCGCGGCCGGGACGCTGTTCACCTGGCTGCGCCACCACACCGGCAGCCTGCTCGCCCCCATCGCCCTGCACTGGTCGGTCAACGGCGCCGGAGCCCTGGCCGCCGCGCTCGTCTGGCACACCACCGTCGCCTGAGCCGCGCGAAAGGCCTTCTCCACCAGCGAAAACGGGAGTCGGCCGGGCGTTGGCGTTGACGTTCGAGGGGAGCCGGTTTACGCTCGCTGCGATCAAACGTATGTTCGAGCAAACTTGTCGCCACCGGTCCGGTGGGCACGTTACCTGGTTCAGGGAAGGTTCGCGATGCTCGACGAACAGTCGAACGGCGGAGCCGGCAGTTCTGAAATTGCCGCGTTGGCGGAGCGGGTCGCGACGGCGCGCGGCAAGCTGCCGTTGCAGCACGACGCGGCGCTGGTCGAGGTGCTTTCCGAGGAGGAGATCGCGGCCGAACGCGATCTCGCGGAATGGATTCGCGCGCAGCGGCGGGGGCAGCGGCGACGGGCCGTGCAGGACGAGATCGCCACGGAAAAGCGGGATCGGCGGACCTCGGCGGCGATCAAGCGGGTCGAGGAAGCCGACGCGCGATGGCATCGGCGGGCCCTCGCGGCGCGCCGCCGGGTCGCCAATCAGGATGCGCGGCTGGCGCAGTTGTATCGGCGGGCGGAATGGTCTTCGCGGGCGCTGATCGCGGTCGTGGTGCTCGGCATGGTCTGGGCCGGGGTGAACGTCCAGCACAATCTGGTGCCCAGCGGGGACATGTCGGATCCGCTGTACTGGCTCAGCTACGGCATCGAGGCGATGATCTCGATTCCGATCATCACCATCATGGTGGTGGCGACGACCGCGGCGCGATGGGGTCGCGAGCTGCCCCGGGGCAAGATCGTATTCTTCGAAATAGCGTTGCTGGGCACCACGATCGGGCTCAACGCGGGGCCGCATCTCGCCGCCGGACACTGGGGCAAGGCCGCGGAATACTCGATCGCGCCGGTGATGGTCGGTGTCGTGATCTGGTTGCACGCCTGGGTTTCCGCGCGGTACGCGCAGCTCATCGACAGCGTGGAAATCGTGGACGACAACGCCCGCGACCTGCGCCGGGAGCCGCCCAACAGCGCTGTGCCCCAGTCGAAGACGAACGGCCACAGTTACGAGCCGTGGTTGCACCTCAACGGAAATGCCCGCAATGGCAGCGAGATTCCGCTGCATCGTCTCAATGGGCATGCGGTGCAAGAGTTTCCAGAATCTCGTTCGGTGCCCAAGGTTCGGCACAACGGTCACGAGCGCAACGGCTATGAGTACAACGGTCACCAGCACAATGGTCACCAGCACAACGGTCACGAGTACCCCGCGGCCAACGGCGGGAACGGAACCAACGGGCACGCGGCCACCGAAACCCGAGTCAGCTCCCACGCCAACGCCTCGAGCCCCGCGACCAGCCCCTCGGCCCCGCGACCCACTGAAACCCAGCCGGAGCCCGTCGCCGCACCCCAGCCCCGGCCCGCGCGCACCGAACCCGTGGTCGAACAACTCACCCTCGACGCGGACCCGGGACCTGAACCCCGTCACCCCAGAATCACTCTCGACGCCATCGCCGCAGCCCGCGATGCCGTCGAGGAAACCCTCGACACTGCCCCCATCGTCGAACCCGACGAGGTAGACGGAGTCTGGGCGGTCGCGCGCGCCATCATCGAGCGCCGCGTGTCGAAGCTGCCGGTCGAGCAGGTCGCGGAAATATTGACCCTCGCCGACCAGTCCTTGACCCCTTCCGGCATCGGCAACGAAGTCGGCATCTCCTCAGCCGCCGTCTCCCGAATCCTGGACGCCGCCCGCAAGCTCCGCAATCCCTACGCCGTGGCCTGACCACCAACTCACCGAGACCTCGCAAACGGAGCAGACGGGTCAACACGCACCGCTGGACACGCGACGAGTTAGGTTGCTGCTTGCAGCGTGTGCAACGATCCGACGCGTGATGCGCAGCGTGGAGATCACCGCCGCCCTGACGGGACCGATCGACCGAGAGCATCGGTCGAGGCTGTACTGGGAGCGGCTGATCGAGTTGAGCCTGGATTGCTTCATCTGCGAAAGAACCGGGCGCACAATGATCTTGAAGTATGGCGCCGAGCGCGCGATCTGCAGCGGCGACACCGAGCAGGGCCAGCATTTCAGCGCGGCCCGCATCTCCTCCTTCGACCACACCCACGGCAACGATCGCATCGTGCTGCGCTCCATCGTGGATTTCTGGTGGGCGCCGTTCGACGACACCAAGCGGGATCTGCAAGCCGTCGCGCCGACTAAATCCCCTTGGGTCCGTTTACATCTCGGCTATTCCTGCCCGCACCGGGACGAGTCCGGCAAGGAATCGATCCAGACGAATCTGGACCGCCCGTACGAATTGACTTGCGCCCATTGCGAAACCGTCATGGCGGTCAACGCGGAAACACCCACGATCCGGCTCCTGCCCTGAACACGCCGAAGGTCCGCCTCCGAATCCGGAAGCGGACCTTCGTCTTTCATCTCACTTGCGCCGTTGCCCGGTGTTCGACCAGGCCCAGCCGGACCAAGAATCACCGACCCCGGAATGTTCCGGGTCGTAGTAAGTCTCGGCATACTTGCCCGGGCCGCCGCCCTTGCCACGACCACCGCGCCCCGGCCACCACGCCGCCCGCCCGATCAGCGCGGTCACGGCCGGCGTGAAGAACATCGCCATCACGAACGCGGCGATCCCGATACCGACGGAGATGGCGAACCCCATCTGCGACAGTGTGTTGTTGCCCGCCAGCATCATCGAGGCGAAGGTGCCCGCCAGAATGATCCCGGCGGCCGCCACCGTGGGCCCGGTGTGCCGCAGGGCCAGCGCCGCGGCTTCCCGCGGACTGCGCCCTTCCCGCGCTTCCTCCCGCAACCGGGCGACCATCAGGATGTTGTAGTCCGTGCCGAGCGCGACGACGAACAGGTACATGATCACCGGCAGCGTGAAGATCAGCCCGGAATCACCCTGAATGTGCTGGAACACAAGCACTGTCGAGCCCAGTGTGGCGGCGAATCCGAGGAACACCGACACCATCAGATACCAGGGCGCCACCAGGCTGCGCAGCAGCAACGCGAGCACCAGCATGATGAGCACCGCGGCCACCGGGAACACGATCTTGTAATCGTGATTCATCGCCGCCTTGAAGTCGACGAACACCGAGGTGATGCCGCCGACCAGCGCCGTCGTACCCGGCGGCGCGGCCTCGTGGGCGGTATCGCGCAGCGGTCCCTGCACCGTATCGAGGGCCGCGTCGGATTCCGGCGCGTCGGCCAGGGTCACCTGGAAATTGGCCACCGTCTTGTCGCCCGACAACTGGGCCGCACCGACCTGCCCGACGCCGGGCACCTGGGCCAGCGCGGTGCGGTAGCCCTCCAGTTGCTTGCCGGTCAGCGGACCATCCGATCGCAACAGCACATCGGACGGCTGCGTCGCACCGGCGGGCAGGCCCTTGAGCAATTCCTTGTTGTAGACCACGGATTCGGAAGCATTCGAGGTCGACCCGGAACCGAGGTCGAAGGTCGGGTTGAACCCGACGGCCAGCACGCTCAGCGCCACCAGCACACCGCCGGACACGACCGCGAACAGGCCGGGCCGCCGCCCCATCGCCTTGCCGACCGCCGCGAACCGCGCGCTCTTGGGCTCCGACCGCCACGCCTTCGACGGCCAGAACACCTTCGTCCCGAGCAGTGAAACCACCGCGGGCACCAGCGTCAACCCCGCTACCAGCGCCACCGCGACGGCGATCGCCAGCGCCGGACCGAGCGCCCGGAACATCCCGAGGCTGGACAGCACCAGCGCCATGAACGCGATGATCACCGCACCGGCCGCGGAGGTGATCGCCTCACCGACCCGGGCGACGGCGCTGACCATGGCGGTCTTCGGATCCTCGCCGGCGCGCAGCCGCTCCCGGTACCGGAACATGAGGAACAGGATGTAGTCGGTGCCGACGCCGAACAGCACGACCAGCAGGATGGCATTCACCGAGGTGTCCATCTCCAGGTCGAATGCCTTGGCCGCCATGGCGATCAGGCCACCGACGGTGCCGGAGATCGCACCGATGACGACGATCGGCAGCAGCGCGATCACCGGGCTGCGGAAGATCACCAGCAGCAGCACCAGGATCAGCACGATCGTGGCGATGCCGATGATGGCCATGCCCTTCTCACTGGATTCGGTCTGATCCAGAGTCGAGGCCGCCATACCGGTGATGCCGGCCTTCAGGTCGGTGCCCGCCACCCGCTGTTTCAGCTGCTCGCGCAGTTCTTTCACCGCCTCGCCCTGCGTCTTGTCCGCGGGATTGGTGACCTTGTCCATCTGCACCGCGATCACCTGGATCAAGCGGTTCTCCGACGGTGGTGTGGCCTGCACGCCGGTGACGCCTTTGACGTGTTCACCGGCGAGTTCGGTCGCCGTGGCCATTACCGACGCGGAATCGGCTTCGGACAGCGGGGCGCCGTCCGCGCGGGCCACCACGATCAGCGCGGCCGGTGCCGAGTTCTGCGGAAATGCCTGCTCCTGCAGCTGCATTGCCTGGATGGATTCGTAATGCGAAGGCAGGAACGAGGATTGGTCGGTGGTGGAGGCGAATTCCGGCGCCGAGGCCAGGACCGCGACGATGGCGACGACCCACAGGCCGATCACCTTCCACGGGTGATGGACGACGACACGCCCGAGTCGAGCAAACATGAGGGAGAGATCCTTTCGAGGTCTCGACGTCAGACGTCGAGGTCCTGGGTGCTCGGGTGCTGCACGACATCGGCCACCTCGCGGTAGGTCCGGGCGGGAACGTGCTCGCGGAGTTGCTCGAGCGTGTCGAGGATTTCGACGGTGTAGTCACCCGTTTCTGGTTCGTTGCCCAGGGGGTTGATGGATTGCGAAACCCAGGCCTTCCAGTCCGTCTCCCAGTTGCGCACGTCGGCCAGCTCGACCCAGTTCGACTGCCGCTTGTGCACCACGTACTTGCCCTTGCGGCTGCGGTAGACGCGAGTCACGGCGACGCCGGCCCTGCTGGCCTCGTACGCCTCGGCGATCTGCTTACCGAAGAATCGCTGTGCGCGGTGGCCGCCGGGGCCGACCTTCAAGGTGATCTGTTCGAGGTCCTCGGGTGCCTTGGTGACGTCGACGGGCTGTGGATCGGTGGACATGATTCCCCTCATTTCCATTAGCGAATGCGCAATTTTGCATAGGTCTAGTAGCGCCGGTGCCCCTTGCTTTCGGCCCGTCGTACCTGTTTGATCTGCGGTTTTCGTCTATCGTCACTATAAGTAGATGTATACGTATAACGCAAGCCCTACTCGGGCGGTCGGATTCATGGGATTAATCGGTGGCGGCCGGACAGCGCCCATGACAGGCTCTCCAGAGTGCGGGCCTATCTGGATGTGCTGACCAATCCGGCAGCGCGAAATGTGCTGATCCTTGGGGCGCTCGTCCGGATCCCGTTCTTCGCCGGCAGCGTCCTGCTCGCCCTGCATGTGGTGCAGACACTGCACGGCTCCTACGCCCAAGCCGGTGCGCTGACCGCGGTCGTCACCGGGTGCCGGGCCGCGAGCGGGCCGTGGCGCGGGCGGTTCCTCGATCGGATCGGCCTGCGGCGCACGATTCTGCCGTCCATTCTGGTCGGAGCGGTGTGCTGGTCGATCGCGCCGTTCGCCGGATACTGGGTGCTGCTGGGCCTCGCGGCCCTCGCCGGGTTGTTCGAGATTCCGATCTTCAGCGTGGTCCGCCAGGCCGTGATCGGGGCGACCACCGAGCGCACCCGGCAGTCCGCGCTGGCCTTGGAGTCGGTGTCGGTGGAGGCCGCGTTCATGATCGGGCCGGTGCTCGGCGTCGCCATGACCGTGGTCATGTCGACCACCGTCGCGCTGTTCTGCATGGAGATGGCGCTGGTTTCGGCCGGTGTGTTGATGTGGGTGCTGAATCCGCCGCTGCGTTCCCCGGATCAGCAGGCCGGCACGCCCGCTGTCCCCCGGCGCGCCTGGTTCCGGACCGAATTCGTCGCGCTCTGCGCCGGCGGCTGCGCGGCGATCACCATGCTCGCCGCCTGCGAGCTGACCTTCGTCGCCGCGATGCGCGACTTCGGCGAGCAGCGCTGGCTCGGTGTGGCCCTGGCGATCTGGGGTTTCGGCTCACTGGTCGGCGGCCTCGCCTACGGCGCGCTGCACCGGCAGATCTCGACCTATGTCCTGCTCATCGCGCTCGGCGCGGTCACTGTGCCGATGGTCTTCGTCACCGGAGCCGTGTCCCTCGGGATCACTGGCTTCTTCGCGGGATTGCTCTGCGCCCCAACGCTTGTCGCCTCGATCGACCAATTGAGCCGGATCGTGCCCGAGGGCGGGCGCGGCGAGGCGATCGGCTGGCACGGCGCGGCCATGACCCTCGGCAACGGGCTCGGCAGCGGACTCGCCGGCGTCGCGATCGACCTGGGCGGATACCGAGCCGGATTCGCCGCCTCCGCAGTCTTGGGCATCGGCCTCGGCGTGGGCTTGTCGCTGATGGTCAGCGCGGCGCGCAGCCGTACAGCGGTGAAACAGGACGCGATGTCCTAGCGCGCCCGGGGTCGCCCGGGGCACAGTGGAGGTATGGCGGTGGCGAGCGGTTCCCGAATTGATCGAGAGACGTTGCGAGAGCACCTGGTTCGTACCAGGATTGCCGGCGAGGTAGCCACCTCGCGCGAGGCGAACCTGGCGAACTTCCGGCTGATGGTCGCCCGCGACCCCGGCTACCAGTTCGGAATCCGCCTGCGCGACTGGACCTTCGAGGAAACCCTCGCCATTATGGCCCGCCTCTGCGGTGTCAGCCCCGACCCTGCGCACGAGCGTGGCGTCGACACCATCGACCCCGACCGCACCATCGATGCCCTCGACGCGATGGCCGAGCGCCTCGCGCACGCGGCTCGCCGCCGCTCCACAGTTCTGTTCGCCACCGGCCACCCGGCCACCTTGATGGGCATCTACCGCGCCGTCGCCGACAAACTCCGCACCGCCGGCTGCGCGATCCCCACCCCCGCCGAGAACTGGAGCTACGCCTCCTCCACCGACGGCCTCAAATACCGCGAAATCGCCTACACCTCAGGCGTCGCCGCCCTGGTCAGCAAGGACGGCGAATACCGCCACACGCACGACCCGCAACCGATGCAAGCCATCCTTACCGAACTCCGCGGCACCGGCACCTGGCCCGACCTGGTCATGGCCGACCACGGTTGGGCTGGGGCGGCCGGTGAAGCGGGCATCGAAACCGTGGGCTTCGCCGACTGCAATGACCCGGCCCTCTTCGCAGGGCAAGCCGAAGGCAAAATCGCGGTCACGGTCCCCCTCGACGACGGCGTCCTTCCCAGCCACTACCGCCCCCTCATCACCTACCTCCTGGACCGCGCGGGGCTCGGCGACACACCCTGATGTTCAGGTACCGGCCAACTCGATGTCGGTCGGGGACGGTAGGCATCGTGGGTGAGAATTCGCCGTAGTACCCGAAGCGCGCAGTTCGTCGCCGTCGCCGTGTGCGCCTCCGCCCTGGCCGCGGGCTGTTCGTCCGACCCGGCCGCGGACTTCACCGCCGCCAAGGACAGGCCCCTGGTGATCAGCCTGGACGAGTTGCTGGCCAAGAGCGGCGGAACCGCGGCGGTCGCCATCGCGAATCCGGAGCACGGCACCATCACCCGGCAGACCGACGGCGCGCTGGTCTACACGCCGGCCGCCGGGTACACCGGATCGGACAGCATCGAGGTGACGACGACCGATGCCGTGCGGCTGTACACCACCGACATCAAGCCTCTCGGCGAGTTCGGTGGCGTGACGGTGCAGGGCAGCGCGTACGGGTCGGCGCTGGTGCCGGTGCCGGGTGCCAAAGACGAGTTCTACGGGCTGACCGATCGCGGGCCGAATGTGGACGGCAAGGCCAAGAACGAGAAGCTCGCCGTCATCCCGGATTTCACCCCTCAGATCGCCAAGTTCAAGCTGGTCGGCAACAAGGCCGTGGTGCAGTCGACCATTCTGCTGCGCAATCCGGCCGGGCAGCCGTTCAACGGACTCGTGGATCGGTCGGCCGACACCGGCGAGACCATGAAGGACCTCAACGGGAACGTGCTCACGCCCACCGATCACGGCATCGACAGCGAGGGCCTGGTGGCGCTGGCCGACGGAACCTTCTGGGTCTCCGACGAATACGGCCCGTTCCTGGTCCATTTCGACGCCAAGGGCACCGAGCTGGAGCGACTCTCGCCGGGCCAAGGATTGCCGAGGGAGCTGCGGCTGCGGACCCCTAATCAGGGCATGGAGGGCCTCACCGTCACACCGGACGGCAGCACCCTAGTGGGCATCGTCCAGAGCGGCCTGACGACTGCCGGATCGAGTTCGCCCCGTGAGGTGCCGATGACCCGCATCGTCACCGTGGACCTGAAGACCAAGGCGGTCAAGGAGTTCGCGTACCCCCTGGAGAACCCCAAGGAAAAGCTCGGCGTCTCCGAGATCACCGCCCTGAGCAACACCACCTTCCTCGTGGACGAGCGCGACGGCGGCAAGGCCCCCAAAGCGAACAAGAAGCTGTGGACCATCGACATCGCCGGCGCCACCGACATCGGCCCGCAGTCCACAATCGCTGGGGCGCAATACGATCCGGACCAGGGCTTGCAGATCGACGGCAAGCCGCTGGAAACCTGGGTCGGCACCGTGCCCACCACCGACGGCGTAGCCGCGTTGCAGAAGGCCGGAATCACCCCGGTCACCAAGAAACTCGGTCTCGACCTGGGCGGCCTGGTCGACCGGCTGAGCCCCGACGGTAAGTTCTTCGCCCACGACAAGATCGAAGGCCTCGCCACCACCGACGGCGGAAAGACTCTCTACATCGCCAACGACAGCGACTTCGGCCTGGAAGGCTCGAAAGGCGACCAGCCGCCGTACACCTTGAAGGCCAAGACCCTGCCCAACGGCGTCCAAGACTCCGGCGAAATCCTCGCCGTCGACACCACCCGCCTGCCCGCCAAAACCGAAACCAAGACCATCCGGATCACGGTGCAGTAAACGCGACTACCGCCAGGGCAAGCGCAGCGGCTCGTCCGGAATATCACCGGCGAGCAGCCGTTCCAGCAGCCCGGCCAGGCCGAGCGGGAAAACGTGATCGGACGTAGCGCGCAACTCTGGCAACGCCCACCAGCGGTGTCCGGACAGCGCGTTGCGTTCGACCTCCTCTTGACCGGAGATGTCCACCTCGAAAGTGTCGGCGCGAACGAAGAAATAGGAGTCGGTCGCGTCATACACGGTGCCGTCGTCAGCCGACCACTGCCCGGCACTGACCGCGACCACCGGGCTCAGCTGTGCACCGTCGATCCGATATCCGGTCTCCTCGAACAGTTCTCGCACGGCACCGTCCACAGTGCTTTCCCCAGGATCGAGCCCGCCACCCGGGGTGAGCCAGCCAGGGTCGGGATCGAACGGTGCGGGTGGATTGAACCGGAACAGCAACACGCGATCCTCCGAGTCGACGAGGATCACCCGAGCCGTGGGTCTCTGAATTCCCATGTGAACGACCCTATTCGGCGCGGTACGTCAGGACTGATCGGTGGGCCGCGTCACAAATGATGTCTACGGCGAAGCACTCAGGAAGTGCCGTCATCGGGCAGGGCACGGAACGGGTTGCGCACCTCCAGCCCGAGGAACTCCCGGCCATGCTGAAGATCCTCGGAGAGTAGATACTTCGCGCCGGACTGGCCTGCTGCCTCGATGATCAATGCGTCCCACCATGAGACCGAGTGTTGTTCATGGAGGAAGGAAGCGTTGACGAGCACCAGCGGATCGGTGTCGATGGTGCACCACTCGCTGTAGGACGCGATGATGTTCCGCGCCTTGGGTGGGCTCATCCGCGGCGTGAATTTGCGGGTCGCGACGTTATAGAACTCCTGAAGCACCTGGGCACTCAGCAGACCGGTGCCATTTGCCCAGAGGTCCGAGAGGACATCCCGAGCGATCACATGCCGTGCGCCCGCCTCGGTGTCATGCGCGTAGACGAGGATATTGGTGTCGATGAAGGTCGGTTCGTTTACGGTCACGGATTCGCCCGCTCGCCGCGGTCGTACAGATCCTCACGCCGCCAACGAATCCCACCATGCCCGCCCGCCTCCGCCATCGCCTGGAGCGCACGCTCCCTTGCATATTCGTAGCGGTCCACATCCTGGGCCAGCTCACGGAGCTGCCGAGCCAGGAGAGCACTGATAGACGTCCCTTGCCGCGCCGCGATCACACGCACCTGCGTGATCACCTCTTCATCCAGTTGAACGGTCACATTCCGCTTTGCCATGACCACAGTCTACTGCGTGGAGCACAGTGATACGCGTGGAATCTCGTCAGACCCAGGAACAAGCAAAAGGCCCGCTTCCCAAAGGGGAAGCGGGCCTTTGCTTTATCGACTTGTCAGCCGTAGAGAGTGCCTTACTTGGCCTTCTCCAGGACCTCGACCAGACGCCAGCGCTTGGTGGCCGACAGCGGGCGGGTCTCCATCAGCTGAACGCGGTCGCCGACAGCGGCGATCTCGTTCTCGTCATGCGCCTTCACCTTGGAGGTGGTGCGGATGATCTTGCCGTAGAGAGCGTGCCGGTGCCGGTCTTCCAGCTCGACGACGATCGTCTTGTTCATCTTGTCCGAGACAACGTAGCCGCTGCGAACCTTGCGGCTGTTGCGCTGCCCTTCGATTTTCTCGCTCATGCCGCATCTCCCTTGCCAGCGGGTGCCGTGGCCAGGCCGAGCTCGCGCTCACGCATGACCGTGTAGATGCGCGCGATCTCGTGACGGACGACGCGCAGACGACGGTTGTTGTCGAGCTGACCCGTCGCCATCTGGAAGCGCAGGTTGAACAGCTCTTCCTTCGACTCACGCAGGCGGGAAACGAGTTCCTCTTCGTTGAGCTCGCGGAGCTCTGCGGCTGGTTTTCCGGTAGCCATCAGAACTGCTCCTCCCTGGTCACGATCCTGCACTTCATGGGGAGCTTGTGCATCGCGCGGCGCAGGGCCTCGCGAGCGGTCTCCTCGTTGGGGTACGACATTTCGAACATCACGCGACCGGGCTTGACGTTCGCGACCCACCACTCCGGCGAACCCTTACCGGAACCCATGCGGGTTTCGGCAGGCTTCTTGGTCAGCGGGCGATCCGGGTAGATGTTGATCCAGATCTTGCCGCCACGCTTGATGTGGCGGGTCATCGCGATACGAGCCGACTCGATCTGCCGGTTGGTCACGTAAGCCGGCTCCAGAGCCTGGATACCGAACTCACCGAACGCCACCGAAGTGCCGCCCTTTGCCATTCCGGAACGACCCGGGTGATGCTGCTTGCGGTGCTTGACCTTGCGAGGCATCAGCATGGCGTCAGCCCTCCTGATTCTCTGCCGGAGCGGCTGCTTCCGCGGAAGCGGCCCGACCGGCCTCGGTGCTGGTGGCCGTGGTACCGGCCGACCCGGACCGACGCGGGCGAGACGGACGCTCGCGACGCGGACGGTCGTCACGACCGCCGGCCGGAGCGGCGGCGGCGACGAGCTCACGCTTGCCACCGACGATGTCGCCCTTGTAGATCCAGACCTTCACGCCGATGCGACCGAAGGTGGTCTTGGCCTCGTAGAGGCCGTAGTCGATGTCCGCACGCAGGGTGTGCAGCGGCACGCGACCTTCACGGTAGAACTCCGAGCGCGACATTTCGGCGCCACCGAGGCGGCCCGAGCACTGCACACGGATGCCCTTGACGTTCGGCGAACGCATGGCCGACTGGATGGCCTTACGCATCGCGCGACGGAACGCCACACGGTTGGACAGCTGCTCCGCGACACCCTGAGCAACGAGCTGCGCATCCGATTCGGGGTTCTTGACCTCGAGGATGTTCAGCTGCACCTGCTTCTTGGTGAGCTTCTCCAGCTCGGACCGGATGCGATCGGCCTCGGCGCCACGGCGGCCGATGACGATGCCCGGACGAGCGGTGTGGATGTCGACGCGAACCCGGTCACGGGTGCGCTCGATCTCCACCTTGGAGATGCCGGCCCGCTCCATGCCAGTGGCGAGGAGCTTGCGGATCTGGACATCTTCCTTCACGTATTCCGCGTACTGCTTGTCCGCGTACCAACGCGACTTCCAGTCGGTGGTGATACCGAGGCGGAAGCCATGGGGATTGATTTTCTGTCCCATTTACTTTGCCCCTCCCTTCCGGCGGTTGCGAGTGGCGCCACCGGCGGTGGGAACGCTCTCGACCTCGATGGTGATGTGGCTGGTGCGCTTGCGGATCCGGAACGCGCGGCCCTGGGCCCGCGGCTGGAAACGCTTCATGGTCGCGCCCTCGTCGACATACGCCGTCGAGATGACCAGGGTGGCCGGGTTCAGGCCGAGGTTGTTCTCGGCGTTCGCCGCGGCACTGGCCACGACCTTGGCGACCGGCTCGCTCGCTGCCTGGGGCGCGAACTTCAGGATCGCCAGGGCGTCCTCGACTCGCTTGCCGCGGACCAGGTCCACGACACGACGAGCCTTCATCGGGGTCACGCGAACGTGCTTGGCCGTCGCGCGCGCAGTCGGATTCTGAGTCTCAGTGGTCATCGCCGCTTGCTCTTCCGGTCATCCTTGACGTGGGACTTGAACGTCCTGGTGGGCGCGAACTCACCCAGCTTGTGCCCGACCATGTTGTCCGAGACGAACACCGGCACGTGCTTGCGACCGTCATGGACGGCGAAAGTGTGACCGATGAAGTCGGGGATGATGGTCGAACGACGGGACCAGGTCTTGATGACCTGCTTGGTGCCCTTTTCGTTCTGAACGTCCACCTTCGCGAGGAGATGGTCGTCGACGAACGGGCCCTTCTTAAGGCTGCGTGGCATTTCTTACCTCCTCCTTCAGCGCTTGTTCTTGCCGGATTTCCGGCGGCGGACGATGAGCTTGTCGCTCGGACGATTGGGCTTGCGGGTACGGCCTTCCGGCTGACCCCACGGCGAGACCGGGTGGCGACCACCGGAGGTCTTACCTTCACCACCACCGTGCGGGTGGTCGACCGGGTTCATGACCACACCACGAACCGTGGGACGACGGCCCTTCCAGCGCATACGGCCGGCCTTGCCCCAGTTGATGTTCGACTGCTCGGCGTTGCCGACCTCGCCGACGGTGGCGCGGCAGCGCACGTCGACGCGACGGATTTCACCGGAGGGCATACGCAGCGTGGCGTAGGGGCCTTCCTTACCGAGCAGCTGGATGCTCATGCCGGCCGAGCGGGCCATCTTGGCCCCGCCGCCCGGACGCAGCTCCACCGCGTGGATGGTGGTACCGGTCGGGATGTTGCGCAGCGGCAGGTTGTTACCCGGCTTGATGTCGGCCGTGGGGCCGGACTCGATCGGGGAACCCTGCGTCACACCCTTGGGGGCGATGATGTAGCGCTTCTCGCCGTCCTTGTAGTGCAGCAGCGCGATGTTGGCGGTGCGGTTCGGGTCGTACTCGATGTGAGCGACCTTGGCCGGGATGCCGTCCTTGTCCAGCCGACGGAAGTCGATCAGACGGTAGGCACGCTTGTGACCGCCACCGCGGTGACGAGTGGTGATGCGGCCGTGCGCGTTACGGCCACCCGTGCTGTGCAGCGGGCGGATCAGCGACTTCTCGGGGGTCGACCGGGTGATCTCGGCGAAATCCGAGACGGAAGACCCGCGGCGGCCCGGGGTTGTCGGCTTGTACTTACGAATTGCCATGAGTTCTTCTCTACTTTCTGGATTCCCAGGCGCTTACGCGACCGGGCCTCCGAAGATCTCGATGGGCTTGCTGTCGGCCGAGATGGTCACGAGCGCGCGCTTGGTGTCCTTGCGCTTGCCGTAACCGAAGCGGGTCCGCTTGCGCTTGCCCTGACGGTTGGCGGTGTTGACGCTGGTCACCTTCACGCCGAAAACCTTCTCGACGGCGATCTTGATCTGCGTCTTGTTGGAGTCCGGGTGCACGATGAAGGTGTAGGTGCCTTCTTCGATCAGTCCGTAGGACTTCTCGGAGATGACCGGCGCCAGCAGGATGTCGCGGGGGTCGGCGATGGTGCTCACTTGCTCTCCTCCTGTGCAGCTTCGGCCGGGCCGTGCACGAAGGCGTTGAGAGCCTCGACGCTGAACACCACTTCGTCGCTGTTGAGGACGTCGTAGGTGTTGAGCTGGTCCGGAGCAATCGGCAGCACGTTTTCCAGGTTCGCCACGCTCTTCCACGCGGCCAGGTCCTCGCGTCCGACGACAACCAGGAACTTCTTGCGGTCCGAGATCTCGGCCAGGAAGGTCTTGGCGATCTTGGTCGACGGGGCCTGCCCGGCAACCAGTTCGGTGATCACGTGGATGCGCTCGTTGCGCGCCCGATCGGAGAGGGCACCACGCAGGGCGGCGGCCTTCATCTTCTTCGGGGTGCGCTGGCTGTAGTCACGCGGCTGCGGGCCGTGGACGGTGCCACCGCCGACGAACTGCGGTGCGCGGGTCGAACCCTGACGGGCGCGACCGGTGCCCTTCTGGCGGTACGGCTTCTTGCCACCACCGCGCACCTCGCCACGAGTCTTCGTGGAGTGCGTGCCCTGGCGTGCGGCAGCGAGCTGCGCGGTCACGACCTGGTGCATCAGCGAGATGTTGGCGGTGACGTCGAAGATCTCCGCGGGGAGGTCGACGGTGCCGTTGGTCTTGCCACCGATCTCACGGACCGGCAGCGTCAGGTTGGCCTTCTTCTCGAGGCTGGTCATGCGTGTGCACCACCCTTCACGGCGCTCTTGATCACCACGACGTTGCCGCGACGACCCGGGACAGCGCCCTTGATCAGCAGCAAGCCGTTTTCGGCGTCCACCTTGTGAACCGAGAGGTTCTGCGTGGTGACGCGGTCGTTGCCCATCCGGCCCGACATGCGCATGCCCTTGAACACGCGGCCGGGGGTGGCGCAGCCACCGATGGAGCCGGGACGACGGTGCACAGCCTGCGCACCGTGCGAGGCGCCCTGACCGGCGAAGCCGTGACGCTTCATGGTGCCGGCGAAGCCCTTGCCCTTGCTGGTACCCGTGACGTCGACGTAGGTGCCCTCTTCGAAGACGTCGGCCGAAAGCTCCTGGCCGATCTCGAAGGTGGACGCATCGGCGACGCGGATCTCGGCAACGTGGCGGCGCGGGGTGACACCGGCCTTGGCGAACTGGCCGGAAACCGGCTTGTTCACCTTGCGCGGGTCGATGGCGCCGAAAGCGATCTGAACGGCGCTGTAGCCGTCGCGCTCCTCGGTGCGGATCTGGGTGACGACGTTCGGTCCGGCCTTGATGACGGTCACGGGGACGACGCGATTGTTCTCGTCGAACACCTGGGTCATACCGAGCTTGGTGCCCAGGATGCCGGCCGCAGGCCTGCTCTTGTTATCAATAGTCATGTCTCGAGTCCCCGTCACTGAATGTTGACGTCGACGCTGGCCGGCAGGTCGATACGCATGAGCGCGTCAACCGTCTTCGGCGTCGGGTCGAGGATGTCGATAAGCCGCTTGTGCGTGCGCATCTCGAAGTGCTCGCGCGAGTCCTTGTACTTGTGCGGCGAGCGGATAACGCAGTACACGTTCTTTTCGGTGGGCAACGGCACCGGGCCGACGACGCGGGCCCCGGTACGGGTCACCGTCTCGACGATCTTGCGCGCAGACGCGTCGATCGCCTCGTGGTCGTAGGCCTTGAGCCTGATGCGGATCTTTTGTCCCGCCACGCTAAGTGTCCTTTTCTCCGCTTTCGTTCGTGATCCCGGAAGCCCTGAGGCGTTCCGTACCACCCTGCATTTACACAGCCCGAACACACGAAGACGTCTCACATTGAGACCACGATCGAGGCAATCGCCCGATCTCTCGCCGCTGTTCATCTGTCATGGTTCTCCGGTCCACGCGGTCGGGCGTGTCGCCCTTTTGCTGAGTCCCCAGCGCTGGATAAAACTTCATCTCAGGCTCGGAACAGTGTCCCGGACGTACTCACACCGGATTCCCGGTGAAGTACACGATGTTGGTACTCGCCTCGCTGATCCACCCCTTCCGCAGAAGTGGGCACGACCCTGTGCAAGGCAACCCGAACAGTATGCCCGACGCGATCCGCCAACTCAAATCCGCCCCCCGATCCCCGGTCAGACCGGCCTGAGCTGGCTCTATCGCTTTGAACTGACTCTTGAGTAAGATACGGGCATGACCAAGGAAACCGCCACTTATCGCGGCTGGAAGAAGCTGCCGGACAACCGGCTGGGCCACACGCTGTTCTCGCTGGGGATGGTGGCGCGGGTGCCGTATTTCGGCACGGTGCTGCCGAGTGTGGTGCGGCTGGAGCCGGGGCTGTGTGAGGTGACCTCGCCGAAGTGGTTCGGGATTCACAATCATCTCGGGACGTTCCATGCGATCGCGGCGTGCAATCTGGCCGAGGTGGCGATGGGGATGCTGAGCGAGGCGACGGTGCCCGCCACCCACCGCTGGATCCCGAAAGCGATGAATGTGCAGTACCTGGCGAAGGCGGAAACCGGGCTGCGAGCGGTAGCGAAGCTGCCGGAGGTTCCGGATTTCACGCAGATCACCGAGGGCACGAACATCGTCGTCCCGATTTCAGTGTTCGACAAACACGGGCTCGAGGTCGTGCACGCCGAGATCACCACCTGGGTCACCCCCAAGTAAGGCCGACTTCAAGATCATCAGGGATTCCTGGCGGCGTTTGCCGAGTAGGGCGCGCCACCAGGGCCTGATGATCTTGATAACTCGGGCGGCAGGTTGTTGCCAGTGGGCGCGCGAAGCGGATTGAATGCAGGTATGAGTGGCAGCGTGGGCGGGGAATTCGATCTGTGCGTGGTCGGGCTGGGCCCGACCGGCCGGGCGCTGGCACACCGGGCTATGCGGGCTGGGTTTCGGGTGGCGGCGATAGATCCGCGGCCGGAGCGGTTGTGGCCGGAGACGTTTTCCTGCTGGATCGACGAGCTGCCTGAGTGGCTCCCTTCCACTGCCATCGCCCAGCGCATCGAGGCGCCGGTGGTGTGGACCAAGACCGCGCACCGGATTCCGCGCCCGTACTGCGTGTTGTCCAAGCCGGGGCTGCGGGCGGCACTCCCCCTCGACGACGCCACCGTCATCACCGGCCGCGCGGCGCGCGTCGAGGCCCGCGAGGTCGAGCTGCAGGATGGCACAATCCTCAGGGCCGCAACGGTTTTCGACACTCGCGGCCTGCCGACGCTGGGTAAGCGCCGGGCCGCGAGCGCGCACGGGATTTTCGTCTCCGCCGAGACCGCCGCGCCGATGATCGCCGAGGGCGAAGGGCTGCTATTGGATTGGCGGCCGGAGAACGGCGCGGGGCCGGACGAGCCACCGTCGTTCCTCTATTCGGTGCCGCTGGGCGACGGCACGGTGATCTTCGAGGAGACCAGCCTCGGCCTGCGCGGCGGTATGCCGCAACACGAGCTACGCAGACGCACGCTGAATCGTCTTGCCGCGCACGGCATCCGCATCAAAGGCACCGAGCCCAGCGAGGCCGCGCACTATCCGATCGATCAGGCGCCGCCGAAGAAGGGTGTGGCGCAGGCGATTCCGTTCGGCTCCCGGGGCGGGATGATGCATCCCTGTACTGGATACAGCGTTGCCGATTCGCTAGCCCTGATCGACACCGCGATCGAAGCACTGCAAACCGGCCGTGATCCGATCGAAGCGCTCTGGCCATGGCGCGCCCGCCTCGTCTACTGGATGCGCATGCGCGGGCTGTGGGGCCTGGGCCGCCTGACCACCGATCAGGCCATCGCCATGTTCGAGGCGTTCTTCACCGAATCCGACCGTGGACAACGCGCGCTGCTCTCGGCGCACGACGACTACACCGCACTCGGCGCGGTTCTGTTCAACACCGTCGCGCACACCTGGCCGTTCCGCTGGCGCTACGACCTCGTCGGCTGGACCAACCGCGACCGCTGGGTCGACTTCGACTTCACCTCAGCGGCAGAGCAAGATTCCGCACTGCGCTCAGGATGACAGCGGCGGACCACTTGTCACCCTGAGCGCCGGCGAAATCAGGCGCCGGTCTGAGCCGCGCGCTGGTAGCCGCGGATAGCGGGCCAGCCGAACAGCAGGATCAGCCCGAACGTCCAGGCGATCGTCTTCCACAGAGCATCGGCGACCGGGCCGCCGTAGGACAGCCCGCGCATCGCGTCGATGGCACAGCTCATCGGCTGGTTCTCGACGACACCCTGCAACCAGATCGGGTACGCCATCTTCGGCACGAACCCGGTGTTGAAGAACATCAGGAGGGTGTTCACGATGCTCACCAGGCTGACCAGCATGACGCCCTCGGTGACGGTCGCCAGCGCGGTGACGAGCACGGCGAAACCGACACCGAACAGCACCGGCAGCGCGATCAAAGCCAGGCCCGCGACCCAGCCCTGATCGAACCGGAAGCCGAGCAGCATCCCGACCAGCAGCACGAACACCGTGGTGATGAGGACGCGCACCGCTTCGGCGAGGATCCGTCCGGTCAAGCCGGCGGCCCGGTGCACGGGCATGGTCCAGAACCGGCCGAGCAGACCGGTGGCCTTCTCGGTCTTGAAGCCGAGCGCGCTGACCACCGCGCCGGACATGGCCGCCACCAGCGTGATCATCGCGACCTGACCGTAAATGGCGGGTTTGCCGGTGGCACTGGTGATCGAATTGCCGAGCACCACATCGAACATCAGCAGGGTCAGCGCCGGGTAGATGAGGGTCTGAATGGTGGTCGCGGGGTCGCGCGCCCAGCCGAACAGCAGCCGCTTGCATTGCAGCAGGCTGTGCGACATCAGCGTCGCCAGTGCGTTTTCCGACGGTGTCGCCACCTCGGGCAACGCCGTCCAGTGCTCCGTCTCGATCGCCGGCGGCGCCTCGGTGGTCCCCAAAGAACTCATGACCGCCTCACACTCGCCCAGATCGCAAACGGAATGAACACAAAGGCCAGGCCGACCAGCCAGATCAGCGGCACCCACAGCTCCTGCAAGGTGACACCATGCTCGGCCATCGCCCGCATCGCACCGGACCACTGCGAGATCGGCTGGTTGCGCGCGAACGGCTGGATCCATTCGGGAAAACTGCTTTCCGGCACGAACCCGGTGGACAGCATGCCGAAGATCAGGGTCGGCAAGGTCAGCGCCTGGCTCAGCGATTCGGGGCTCTTGGTGAGCGAGCCGAGCCCGTCGGCGCCGATCGCGAGCACGGTGCCGACCGCCAAGGCGAAACCGCAGAACAGCGCGGCCTGCCAGAACCCGGACAGGAATCGGAAACCGATCATGTGCCCGAACAGGATCGCCGCGATCAGCGATGTGACCGAGCGGATCAGGCCCGCGGAGATCCGCGCGGAGAATGGTACGAGGATGCCGATCGGCATGGTCTGCAGGCGGGTACTCAAACCCGTCAACGCCTCGAAAGCCGCGAGCTGCGCGTTCGACATCATGGTGAAGGCCATGGTCTGCAGCACGATCACCGCCATGACGAACTGCTCGTAGTTGATGCCCTGGAACTGCATCACGAACTTCAGCGGCAGATAGAAACCGACGGTGAACACCAGCGGCGTCACGAAGGCGACGATCAGTTCGCCCTTGGTCGCCATGGTCCACACGATGCGGCCGGTCAATGCGCGCCACTGCGCGAAGGACGACGGCTTGGCCGTGGGGAGCTGCGCGAACAGCACTGCCGGATCGGTCTCGAAACCGGTCTGTTCAGTCGTTGTCACTACTTGCCGCCCGAATGCCCGGTGAGCGACAGGAACACGTCGTCCAGCGACGGCCGGCGCAACCCGATGTCGGCGAGGTCGACGCCCACGTAGTCCAGGCGCCGCAGCGCCTCGGCCAGCGTGGTCGCGCCGTCGGGCGCGGGGAAGGAGATCCGATCGGAGGAACCGAGATCGGCCAGCACCGCGGCGGGCACCAGATCACCCAGCGCGTCGGCGGCGGTCTGCAGCCGGCTCGGATCCAGCGGCACCACCTCGCAGTAGCTGCCGCCCGTCTTCTCCTTGAGCTCGTCGGCGGTGCCCTCGGCGATCACCGTGCCCTTGTCGATGACGATGATGTTGTCGCTCAGTACGTCGGCTTCTTCGAGGTACTGCGTGGTCAGCAGCACCGTGATGCCCTGGGACTTGAGCACCTCGACCAGATCCCAGACGCCCTGGCGGCTGCGTGGATCCAGGCCGGTGGTGGGTTCGTCGAGGAACACCACCTCGGGCCGGACCACCAGGCCGCAGGCGATGTCGACGCGGCGGCGCATACCGCCGGAATAGTTGCGCACCGACCGGCGGCCCGCGCTGACCAGGTCGAACTGCTCGAGCAGATCGTCGGCGCGCTTGCGGGCGGCGGACTTGCGCAGGCCCATCAGGCGGCCGAACAGTTCCAGGTTCTCGCGGCCGGAGAGGTTCTCGTCCAGGGCGGCGTACTGGCCGGTCATCATGATCGAGCGGCGCACCCCGGCCGGATCCTCGTTGACGTCGTGACCGGCGACGACGGCGGTGCCGGAGTCGGGGGTCAGCAGCGTCGACAGGATCTTGACCATGGTGGTCTTGCCCGCGCCGTTGGGACCGAGAATGCCGAGCACGCTGGCTTTTTCCGCGGTGAAGCTGATGCCCTGCAGGGCATGGACGTCCCCGAAGGACTTGCGCACGTCCTTGACGAGGACCGTCGTCTCGCGTTCCGGCCCGCCGGGGGTATCCACGTGCGATTCTGGCTTGGTCAAGCTCGGCATCAACTCTCCACTATCGGCGGGGCGGCAAGGCGTCTCCGGAGGAGATCCGTCCCAATGGGCGTGATGTTACCGGCTGGGTGAAACCGGCCGCGGCGCCAGCGCTGTACCCAGTTCCGCTTCGGGTTAAGTGTGTTGTTGCTCACAGCTGCCGAATTCCATTGGCGCAATTCGGAATCGGCGCTGGTCGGGCCACCAAGGGCAGTGCGGTGGCGGCGGCAGCGCCTTGTCGGGCCGCGAACACGCCCATACCCTGCAATTCAGGGAGGTGAGACCAATGGCCGAGTCTGCGCAGTCACGAGTGGCGGGGCATCGGGGTGGCTCGAATGTGCTGACCTCATACGACCCCCGCACGGGTGAAATCGTCGGAAACTACGCGGTGATGGGGCACGGCGAACTCAACCGCACCGTCCGCTCGGCCCGCGCCGCCGAGAAGTGGTGGGCCGGTCTGGGTTTCGGCAGCCGCAAACGCTGGCTGCTGGATTGGAAACGCAGCATCGCCAGGCAGGCCGGCGACCTGGTGGACATCGTCTGCGAGGAAACCGGGAAGCCCGAGGCGGACGCGGCCATCGAGGTGATGCTCGCGGTGGAAACCCTGGATTGGGCCGCCCGCAACGCCGCCCGCGTCCTGGATCGCCGCAAGCTCGGCTCCACCTGGCTCACCCGCAACCAGCACGCCTCGGTCGGTTACCTGCCGCTCGGCGTGATCGGCGTCCTCGGTTCCTGGAACAATCCGGTCTTCACACCCATGGGGTCGATCGCCTACGCCATGGCCGCCGGCAACGCGGTGGTGTTCAAACCGCACGAGCTGACCACCGGCGTCGGCGTGTGGCTGGCCGAGAGCTGGAGCAAACTGGCGCCGAGCCAGCCGGTGCTGCAGGCCGTCACCGGCGAGAAGGGCACCACGAACGCGCTGTGCCGGGCCAAGCTCGACAAGATCGCCTATGCCGGCTCGGATCCCGGTGCCCGCGAGGTGATTTCGCTCTGCGCCCAGACCATGACGCCGGTGGTCATCGAACGCGGCGGCAAGGGCACCATGGTCGTGCACGTCGACGCCAAACTGGACGATGCCGCCGAGGCCGCCGTCTTCGGCGCGATGGCGAACGCGGGGCAGAACCCCACCGGCATCCAGCGCGCCTATGTCGCCGATTCGGTGTACGACAGCTTCCTGGAGCTGGTCATCGAGCAGGCGCGCAAGCTGCGCCCCGGCGCGGACAAACGGGCCAGCTATGGGCCGATGATCCTGGAATCGCAGGTCGACGTGGTGCGCAAACAGGTGCGCGATGCCCTGGCGCGCGGCGGCAAAGCCGTTGTCGGCGGGCTGGACTCGTTCCGGGAGCCCTATATCGAGCCGATCGTGCTGGCCGAGGTACCGGAGGAAAGCGTCGCGGTCACCGGTGAGGCGTGCGGTCCGGTGCTGGTGGTGAACCGGGTGCCGTCGATGGAGGAAGCCGCCCGGCGGATCAATGCCACCGGCAACGGCGTCGCGGTGTCGGTCTTCACCCGGGACGTGGCGACCGTGCCCGGTTTCGCGGAACGGTTGCGGGTCGGGGTGGTGACCATCAATTCGTCCAGCCTCTACGCCGGGATACCGGCGCTGCCCTTCGGCGGGCTCGGCGAGTACGGGCAGGGGCACAGCCATGGTGACCAGGGCTTACGCGAATTCAGCCGGACGCTGTCGATCGCGCGCAAGCGCTACCGCGCGCCGGTGAACCTGTCGACCTTCGACCGGCAGGGACGTCATCTGCGTATGGCGCGCACCATGTTTCGCATCCGGCACGCGCGTCGCACCTGAGCCGCGCCGCGGCGGTGACGCGCCGCGATTCGGCCATTTCACATCCCGACCAGTCGGTCTCCTCTAGGCTCGAAGCCAGCTCGTCCCGCACCTGATCGGTCAGTTTCTGGCACATCGGAGGTCGGCGTGACTTCAGTACTCGATTGCTCGGATCTCGACAACGGCACCCTGCTCACCGTCGACCCGCTACCGCGAGAGCTGTGGCCGGAAGGCACCGAACAGGGCTACCGCATCGAATACGTCGCCTCCAATTTCAGTGGCGGAAAGCGCGCGGTCGGCGGCTCCGTCTTCGTCCCGGAATCCGGCTCCGCGGGCGCGCCTGTCCTCACCTGGGCGCATTGCACCGTGGGCAGCAACGAGCACAACGCGCCCTCCAAGGTCGGACTGATCCCGGAAGAGCGCAAGCACCTGAGACATTGGCTGGCCGCCGGATTCGTCGTCGCCGCTACCGATTACGAGGGTCTGGGCACGAAGGAACCGCACCCCTACCTCGATGGCGAGGCCATCGCCGACGACATCATCGACATGGCGCGGGCCGTGCACGGCATGGACCTCGGCGTCGACAACCGCACCATCATCGGCGGCTTCTCCCAGGGCGGCCACGGCTCCTTGTTCGCCGCGGCGATCTGCACGGCTTACGCGCCGGAACTGGATCTGCGCGGCACGGTGTCGCTGGCCCCGCCGGTCCGCTTCCTGGAATTCGTGCGGCCCTACACCGAAGACGGCAATGGCTCCGTGCACGCGCTCGTCCCCACCATCCTTGCCGGACTACACACCCGGCGACCGGAATTCGACGCCGGACCCCAGCTCAGCCCGACCGGCCGCACGCTGATCGACGCGGCGTTGCGGAAATCCATGAAGGACCTGGACGAACTGTGCTGCGCCACCACCAACGACCAGGCGGGGGTCACCGGCATCGCGGCCTGGCAACCGCTCATCGACGCCTTGGACTCGACGAGCCCCCCGGTGACCAAGTACGACCGGCCGATCTTCCTGTGCGCGGGCGGAGCGGACCCGGTCTTCACTTCGCATCAGGGCAGCGAATTCTCGAAAGAACTCGCCGAGTGTGGTACGGACATCACGTTCCAGGACTTCGAAACACTGGACCACTTCGGGTTGCTGGAGCCGGCGGCGCACAGCGCGACCCGCTGGGCCACCGAGCTGATCAGCGCGCCACGCACCGCGGTCACCGAGGCGGATGAGCAGGTCAGCGACCAAGATATTCGCTTCCGGATCCTCGACGCCACGGGTGACGGCCGGATCGGCCCGGACGATTTCCGCGCCCACGCGCTGCGGCTGGTGCAGAGCTTCGGGCATCCGCTCGGCGACCCGATCGCGGTGCGGGTGCGCGCGGGCTACGAGCAGCTGGCCCGGCAACTGATCCAGCATTACGACAGCGACGGCGATGGGCACATCGATCTGACCGAGTTCCTCGCACCCGAGGCCCGCGCTGTTCCGGCGCAGTTGACCGAGTGTGTCCGCGAACTCGTCGCCGCCGTCATGGAGCTCATCGACACCGACGCCGACGGGCACATCTCGCGCTCGCGCTTCCATGCGGTGACGCACGGTCTGGATATCGCCGACACCGAGTCCGACGAGATCTTCGACCTGACCGACACCGATGGCAGCGGTTTCATCCTCGCGGAAGAGCTGGCCGCCAGCGTCATCCACTTCCTCACCGGCGACGACCCGCGATCACCTGGATACTGGCTGTTCGGCCGGTCGAAGTGAATCCACGATGACACAGTGGACCCACCTGGTCGACGCGTGCCCGATCGCGCCGGAACTGTGGCCGGCCGGAGCAGGGAGCGGCTATCGCATTCGCTATCACGACGACGGCCGGATCAGCTCCGGGTCGCTATTTCTACCGTCACCGGACCGGGCACCGGCCAGCATGCCGCTCCTGACCTGGGCGCACTGCTTCGTCGGACTGGATCACCACAACGCACCCTCGCTGCGCGGCCTGCCCGGCATCGAGCTGAAATTCCTATCTCGTTGGCTGGCAGCAGGATTCGCGATAGCGGCGGCCGATTACAAAGGTCTCGACGGCTGCGGCCTCAACCCGTTTCCCGGTGCGCGCCAGATCGCCTCCGACATCATCGCCATCTGCCCGGCCGCGCGAGAACTCGACGAACGAATCGAAAAGACCGTGGTAGCAGCAGGATTCTGTCAGGGCGGCGTGGCGGCCCTGCACACCTCGCATCCCGGGCCGGAACTGAACTACAAGGGCGCCATAGCCCTCGCTCCCCCGGACTACCTCTCCTACTTCAGCATGGTCACCCGCGATGCCGAGCTACCCGCCGACGCGTTCATCCTCGCGTTGCTGGCCGGCGTGCGCATCAGCGATGAGCGCTTTCATCCCGAAGAGTTCCTCACCCGCAAGGGAGCCGAGCTACTCGAGGCCATTACGCCGCTGTCGGTGCCGGAGATGCGTCAGCTCTTGACGCCCTACACCGTCGGAGATCTCGGCGCGCAGCGGCTGACGCTGCGGAAACCGGTGGCCGCCGCACTCTCGCACTGCCAGCGCATCCCGTCGGTAACCGCCAAGTCGTTGCTGGTGTGCACGGTCGGCGCGGATCCGCTGGCGCCCCGCACCGCCGCCCAGCACTACTGCGAGGAATTGACCAGGCGGGGTGCCGAGGTCACACACCGGTCGTACACCACCGGCGGGCACATGGACATCCTGAATCTAGCGGCCGCTGACGCGATCGACTGGGCCGTCGAACGCGCCGTCTGACAGCAGCACGGCTTCCATCAGCCTGCTGACCCGCGCCAATTGCTCCGGGCGGGAATCGAATCGGACCAGCCGGCCGACATCGATGACCTGGCCGATGGCCGCGTGCACCCGGAACCGGGCTTCCACCGGATCGCCGTCGAGCAGGTTCGCCCACTCCAGCACGTTCTGGCGCTGGATGGCGCGCAGCTTGTGCTGTTCGGCCTGCGGCAGATTCGAGAATTCCGCGTAGTAGACCGGCATGATCTCCGGCATCGCGAAGGTCAGCTTGGCCTGCCGTTCGGCGATGCGGCGCACCGCGTCGGGACGGCTCGTGGCTTCGGCGAGCGCCTCGGTGATGGCCATGGCGACGCGGTCGCCGGTGCGGTAGAACGCGGCGGCCAGCAGGTCGGCCTTGCTGGTGAAGTACCGGTAGACGCTGGAGGCGTTGATGCCGACGGCCGCGCCGATCTCCTCGATGCTGGCCTCGTGGTAGCCCTGCCGGCCGAAGATCCGGATCGCCTCGGTGAGGAGCTGTTCGCGTTTCGAGGTGACCGGCAGGCCGCGCACGGCGGGGCCCGGATCGGGTTCGGGTGGGGCGGGCGGCAATTCGACGCGCAGCACGGCCCAGGCCATATCGTGCAGCAGCGGGAGCATGCGGGCGCCGGACAGCGCGGTGCGGTGCGCGGAGATGCTGGCGACGGCGCTGAGTACCGCGGCGGCGCGCATCGCGACATCCGCGGGCGGGTCCTGCGGCCGGAGCAGCGCGATCGGCGCGGCGAGGGTGGCGTTGAGGTCCTCGTAGATCTTCCGGATCCGGATCCGGTCGTCGCGCTCCAGGTAGCGGCGTTCCCAGCGGTAGAGCCCGGCCTCGCGGCGGATCTCGATGGTGTGTTCGGCGATCGCGCGGATCAGCGCGTCCAGACGCTCGGTCGGCGGCAGCTGCGCATCGTCGGCGGCGAGGGCGACCTTCAGCAGATGCTTGGCGCCCTCTTCCGCGGCCGCGACCAGCAGCGCGTACTTGTTGGTGAAGTGCCGGTACAGCGCGGGCCCGGAGATGCCGACCTCGGCCGCGATCTCGTCGACGCCCACGGGGTAGTAACCGCGTTCGCTGAAAGCCCGCGCGGCGGCCCGGATGATCTGTACTTTGCGGTCCTTGGGACGACGGCGAACGGTGGTGGCAGGCTGCGCAGGCGCGAGGTCTACCTCGCTGCGATCCGCCACCATGTACCTCTCCCGTTCTGCGGCGGCACTGCTTGTTGACAGCGCCGGACAAGTGCACCTAAGTTAACCACAATTCGCAAAGTTAACCACTATTCATGGCCGCGAGCCCGTTGAATGCCAGACCAGGAGCACAGAATGAGTAATCCGGATTCCAACCGACCGGCGGGTTTCTCAGCGGTCCACGACGGCAAGATCCTGCGCCTCACCCTGACCAAGCCCAAGCGCAAGAACGCCATCGACTACGACACCATGCTCGCGCTCGGTGACGCGGTTTCGGCCGCCGCCGCGGACCGCTCGGTCCGGGTAATCGTGCTGACCGGCGAGGGTGGCGACTTCTGCACCGGCGCCGACCTGGCCTCCGGCCCGGAGGAGGCGGCGCGCGGCATCACCTCCGACATGGTGATGGACGCGGCCAACCGCCTGGTGAAGGCCATCGTGGACGCGCCGGTGCCGGTGATCGCCCGGATCAAGGGCGCGGCCGCCGGTGTCGGCGTTGGCATGGCGCTGGCCGCGGACCTGGTCTACGCGAGCGAGGACTCCTACCTGCTGCTGGCGTTCATCAACATCGGCCTGATGCCCGACGGCGGCGCCGCCGCCATGGTCGCCGCGGCGGCGGGCCGTCCGCTGGCCGCCGAGATGGCGTTGCTCGGGGAGCGGCTGCCCGCCCCGGCCGCCAAGCAGGCCGGGCTGTTCACCGCGGTCGTCGGCGCAGACGAGCTGGACGCGAAGGTCGAAGCCGCCGCCGCGAAGATCGCCGCCGGTCCGCGTCGCGCGCTGGAGCTCACCAAGCAGGCGCTCAACGCGGCCACCCTCAGTGCGCTCGACACCGCGCTGGCAGCCGAGAAGGCCGGGCAGAGCGAGCTTTTGCAGTCCCCCGACTTCATCGAAGGCGCGACCGCGATGCTGACCAAGCGCAAGCCGGTCTTCCAGGATTGAGCCGCGCCGCGCCCAAGTCCGGCCTAGAAGCGCTAAGCGGCGAGCCGCGGACTATGTTGAACGGCTATGGCTTACCTGGTTACCGGCGCAACTGGGTTCATCGGTCGATTTTTCATCCCTGAGCTGCTGAAGCGTCAGGGCGATATCCATGTCCTGATCCGGCCCGGCATCGACTCCGAGGACCGGTACGCCGCCTGCGCGCGGGAGTGGGGCGCGGGCGATCGAGTGCGGCCGGTGCGCGGTGACCTCGGTCAGCCGAAGCTCGGGATCGACGCGAGCTGGCTGGCCGAGCATCGCGGATCCATCGAGCATGTCGTGCATTTGGCCGTCGGCTTCGACGCGGTCGAGCCGGGCGGCGGCACCCGCAATGTGGTGGCCGCCGCCGAGGATCTGAAAGCCGGGCTGCTGCATCACGTCTCGACGGTGGAGGTGGCGGGCAAGAAGTGCGAGGGGCTGTTCACCGAGGAGATGTTCGAGGTCGGCCAGGTGCTGCCCACGCCGGTACTGCAGGCCAAGTTCGACGCCGAGAAGATCGTGCGCGAATCCACGCTGCCGTGGCGGATCTACCGGCCCTCCATCGTGATCGGGCACTCCGAGACCGGGGAGATGGACCGGATCGACGGGCCGTACTACTTCTTCCGATCGTTGCGGATGGCCGCGCAGCTGCCGCGGCTGCTGCCGGTGATCGCGCCGAAGCTCGGCGAAACCAATATGGTTCCGGTCGACTACGTGGCCCGCGCGCTGGACCACATCGCGCACCACCCGGGCGCGCATTCGACCACCTACCACCTGGTCGACCCGCGCCGGTTCCGCGCCGCCGAAGCGCTGAACCTATTCGCCGACGAGGCCGGAGCGCCGCACCTGGTCGAGGTGATGCCCAAGCCCACCTTGGCCATGACGCTGCGGGTGCCCGGCGCGAACTGGCTGCTCCCCCGGGTCGGCGTGCCGCTGGAGGTCTTGGAGCACAGCGAGTTCAGCTGCCGGTTCGACTGCCGCAACACCACCGAGGCGCTGGCGGGCACCGATATCAAGGTGCCGCCGCTGGACGCCTACGCGGCGCGGATCTGGAAGTACTGGATCGAGAACTGGGTCTAAGCGCCCGTGACCGTCAGGTAGATCAGCACCACGTTGAGCACGCTGATGATGGCCGCTACCAGCCAAGCCAACCCGGTGGTGACACGGTGGTTGACGTCCGCGCCCATGAGCCCGCGGTCGCTGGTGAAGCGCACCAGGGGAATCAGCGCGAACGGGATGCCGAAGGACAGCACCACCTGCGAAATGATCAGCGCGCGCGTCGGATCGATGCCCGCGGCGAGGATCACGATCGCGGGGATAAGGGTGATCAACCGGCGCAACAGCAGCGGAATCCGGCGCTGGATCAGGCCTTCCATGATCATCGCTCCGGCGTAGGCGCCGACCGAGGTGGAGGCCAGGCCGGAGGCGAGCAGGCCGATCGCGAGCAGCAGCGCGGCGACGGGCCCCAGCACATCCTGGACCGCTGCGTGCGCGCCTTCGAGGGTGTCGACGTTCTCGCGGCCGCGCAGCGTGTTGGCGGCCATCAGCAGCATGGACAGGTTGACCGTACCCGCGAGCACCATCGCCAGTCCCACATCGACTTTGGTGGCCTTGAGCAGCCGCACCCGCAGCGGGCCGCGTTCCGGGCTGCCGTGCCGGTCGCGCGCCAGACCCGAGTGCAGATACACCGCGTGCGGCATGACGGTCGCGCCGATCATGGCCGCCGCAAGCAGGACGCTCTCCGCGCCGTCGAATTTCGGCACCAGGCCGCCGATGGTGTCGCTAGCCGAAGGCGGTGAGATCACGACGCTGGCCAGGAATCCCACCGCGATGATGGCGAGCATGCCCGTGATCACACGCTCGAAGGGCCGCTGCCCGCGCCGGTCCTGAACCAGCAACAACACCATCGACACCGCGCCGGTGATCAACCCGCCGACCACCAGCGGCAGTCCGAACAGCAGCTTCAGCGCGATCGCCCCACCGACCACCTCGGCCAGATCGGTGGCCATCGCGACGGTCTCGGCCTGCCCCCAGTACGCCAGGCGCACCGGCCGGTTCGCCTTGTCCCGCACCGCTTCCGGCAGCGACATGCCGGTGACCAACCCGAGCTTCGCGGACAGGAACTGCACCAGCCCCGCCATCACGTTCGCCATCACGATGACCCACACCAGCAGGTACCCGAATTCGGCGCCCGCGCTGATATTGGACGCGACGTTGCCGGGATCCACATAGGCGATGGCGGCCACGAACGCGGGGCCGAGCAGCGCGAAGAACGAACGCGCACGCCGCGCGGTCGACTCCGGCGCACCGAGGGTTGTACTCACGGAACACAATTTTACGGGTAACCGAACTTTGCGTTCAGCTAGCCCCGACAAAACAAACCGCCCTGGTCACGAGGGGTGACCAGGGCGGCGTGCGGGAAACTCAGAGGCCGAGACCCCGGGCCAGCACCGGCCAGGACTGGTGCAGATCGTCCTGCCAGTAGCCCCACGAGTGGGTGCCGGAGCCGCGGAAGTTGAACGTCGCCGGGATGCCCAGCTCGTTCAGCTTGGTCTGCATGTTGCGGGTGCAGTAGTTGGTGCCCGCCTCGATGATGCCGCCGATCAGCAGCTGGTTGCCCAGGCCGTAGGAGCCGGGCAGGGCGTAGGGGCCGTCGAGGGTGTCGTACGGGCCGGGCAGGCCGTTGCCGGTGGAGAGGTAGAGCTCCACTCCGCGCAGACCCTCCGCGTTCACGTACGGGTCGTTGCGCTTCCACTCCTCGGAACCCTGCGGGCCCCACATGTTCTCGGTGTCGCCGCCGCCCCAGACCTCGACCGTGAGCCGGACGAACTCGGCGCCGACCGGATCGGAGGTCTGCGCGCAGCCGCTGTAGGCCGCGGCCGCCTTGTACAGGCCGGGCTTGGCGATCGGCAGCGCGAGCACGGTGGTGCCGGAGGTGGACAGGCCGGCGATCGCGTTCACGCCGTTGGTGCCCAGCGCGCCGTCGATCAGCGGGGGCAGTTCCTCGGTGAAGAACGTGGTCCACTTGTTGCGGCCCAGCGTCGGGTCGTCCTTGATCCAGTCGGTGTAGTAGCTCCACTTGCCGCCGATGGGCTGCACGACGTTGACGTTCTTGTCGCCGAGGAATTTCAGCGCGTCGGTCTTGGCGTTCCAGGAGGCCTGGTCCTCGCCGCCGCCGGCGCCGTTGAGCAGGTACAGGGTCGGGCGCGGCACCGAGGCGTCGGCCGGGCGCTGCACGTCGACCGGGAAGGTCTCGTCCATCGCCGCGGAGTAGACGTGCAGGCGGATGCTGCGCGAATCCTTGATCTCGGCCTTGGTGATCTTCGAACCGTCGGGCGCGACCGGGTTGGCCAGCAGCGACTTGTTGTCGATCACCGGGTCGGCGGCCGAAGCCGGTGACGCGCCGAGTCCGGTCATGACGCCCGCCAGTAAGGCGGAGGCCGCGAATATCACCGTGGCCCGGGAGCCACGACGCCGGTTCTGACGACGAATCACAGTGCACCTACTTTTCTTCAGAATGAATCCTTCATCGGCTCGCGCAGCAGTTTATCCAGAACCGGCCCGATATCGCTCAACGCCTCGGGCTGCGTCATCAATTCGTGCCTGGTCGGAACCGGATGGTCTACTACCGCCGCAGCGTACGGACGCCAGGCCTCGATCACATCGTGGGTGCGCCGGTCGTCGTCGGCGGCCCGGAAGTATTCGATGGTTCCGTCGAATACGCCCGGCTCGTAATCCTGGGTGAGACCGACCGAGCGCATGGCGCTGGTGTAGATCCGCTGCAAACGATCCTGGGTGACGCCGAGCATTTCCGCCGGAATCAGTTCGTGCAGTTTCCCGAAGTCGGCCTCGGACAGTTCGTCGAGCTGATCGATGTCGAGTCCGGTGATGCCGAGTTCGGCGAGCATCTCGACCATCGTGGTGCGCCAGGTGGTCAGGTCGAAGCTGTGGTCGCTGTCGAGCATGGCCAGCAGCGCCACCTCGCGGCCGGCGGCGCGCAGGCGCACCGCGATCTCGTGGGCGAGGACACCGCCGAGGGACCAGCCGATCAGGCGGACCGGGCCGTCCGGCTGCGCCGTCATGATCTCGCCGGTGTAGCGCTCGGCCATGGCGTACAGCGATTCCGGCGGCGGCCCGTCCTCGGACAGGGCCGCGGCCTGCACGCCGATGATCGGGCGCTGCTCGTCGAGGTACTGGGTCAGGCCGGTGTAGCACCAGGCCAGGCCGTACATCGGGTGGATGCAGAACAGCGGGTCCTCGGTGCCGCGCGCCCGGATCGGGAGCAGCAGGCCCAGCGCGGCATCGGATTCGGCGTCGTAGTCGAGTCCGCCGTCCTGCGCTTCGGCGATCCGCGCGGCCAGCGCCTGCACGGTGGAGCCGAGGAAGAACCACTGCACGCGCAGCTCGACGCCGGTCCGGGTGCGCAGCAGGTGCACGGCCTGGCTGGCGACGAGGCTGGTGCCGCCGAGGGCGAAGAAGTCGTCGTCGAGGCCGACCTGGTCCAGGCCCAGGACCTCTTCGAAGATCGCGGCGACCGTGCGCTGCACCTGGGTCACCGGTGCGCGGAAGGCGCGGGCGGTGAATTCCGGTACGGGCAGGGCCTTCCGGTCGAGTTTGCCGCTGGCATTGAGCGGCAGGTGCTCGAGGGTGACCACGACCGAGGGGACCATGTAGGCCGGGAGGCCGCGGCGGGCGTGCTCCAGCAGCTGGGTCTCGCTGGTCGAGTGACCGGGCGCGGGAACCACGTAGGCCACCAGGCGATCCGGATCCTTGACCACGGCGACGGCCGCGTGACCGACCGAATCGTGTTGCAGCAGCACCGCTTCGATCTCACCGAGCTCGATGCGCTGGCCGCGGATCTTGACCTGGAAGTCGGCGCGGCCGAGGTATTCCAGGCCGCCGCGGGTCAGGCGGACGATGTCGCCGGTGCGGTACAGCCGCTCCCCCGCCTGATACGGACTGGCGACGAACCGCTCCGCCGTCAGCGCGGGCGCGTCGAGATAGCCGCGGGCCAATTGCACACCGGCGACATACAATTCGCCGGGCGCACCGACCGGCACCTGGCGGAGTTGCCGGTCCAGCACGTACACCTGAGTGTTCGCGACGGGGGTGCCGATCGGGACCGCACCGCTGGTATCGGAGGGCCGGGTCCAGTAGGCGGTGACCACGGTGGCTTCCGCGGGGCCGTACCAGTTGTGCAGTGCGCCAGGCAATGTCGAGCCGAACCGGGCGACAGTCGAGCCGCTCAGCGCCTCACCGGCCGCGAACACGCGGTACGGCGTGGCGGGGAGTTCGGCGCCGAGGTCCAGGAACGCGTCGAGCATGGTCGGCACGAAATGCACAGTGCTGACCTGCTCCTGCTCCATGATCTCGGCCAGGTAGCGCGGATCGCGATGCCCGTCGGGCGCGGCGATGACCAGGCGCGCGCCGGTCTGCAAGGGCCAGAACAACTCCCACGTGGAGATGTCGAAGGTGATCGGCGTCTTGTGCAGCACCACGTCGGTGCTGTCGTGCGGATAGGCCGATTGGGCCCAGCGGAATTGGTTCATAATCTGCCGGTGGGTGATCATCACACCCTTCGGCCGACCGGTGGAGCCGGAGGTGAAGATGACGTAGGCCAGGTTCTCCGGGCGCGGTTCCGGCAGATCCGTCGGGATCGGCTGCAGCGCGGCGATATCGAGAACCTCGGTGCCGGTGCCGGTTTCGAAGCCGTCGGCGGCGGTGGTGAGCACGAAACGCGGCCGCGCACCGGCGAGCACGTGGTCGTTGCGTTCCACCGGATGGTCGGGGTCGACCGGGACATAGCCCGCGCCGGATTCCAGCACCGCGTAGATCGCCACCACCAGATCGATGGAGCGGCGCATGGCGACGGCGATCAGCGTCTCCGGGCCCGCGCCGTGCTGAACCAGCGCGCCCGCAAGGTTTCTCGCGCGGTAGCGGAGTTCGGAGTAGCTGAGGGTCTCCGCGCCGAAGGTGAGCGCGGGGGCGTGCGGCGTGCGGGTGCACTGCTCGTGGAACAGCGACACCAGGGTCGCGTCGGCGGCCAGCACCGGCGCTTCGGTGTCGTTGAGCGAGGCCAGGATTCGGCTTTCCGCGCTCAGCAGCAGCGTGGTCTCGGCGAGGGTGCGCTGCGGCGCCGCGACGAAGCCGGTGATCAGCATTCGCAGGCGCTCGGCGACCGCGTTGGCGATCGCACTGTTGAGCATGGACCGCTGGTGCAGCACCTCGACGTGCAGCTGCGAGTCGAGGTTGATCAGGACGGTGAGCGGATAGTGCGTGAAGTTCACCGCCTTCAGGTCGGTGACGTTCATGCCGTCGATGCTGCTGGCCTGGGCCAGGCCCTCGGTGTCGACCGGGTAGGACTCGAAGGCCATCAGCGAGTCGAACAGGTTGTCCGCACCGATGCCGCGCTGGATGTCGGCGAGGCCGACGTAGTGGTGGTCCAGCAGCGCGGCCTGCTCGGATTGCAAGCGGCTCACCAGGTCTCGCACCGTCCAGCGCGGATCGAACCGCACCCGCACCGGAAGCGTGTTGACGAACAGGCCGACCATTTCGTCGACGCCGTCGAGCTGGGGCGGTCGGCCGGAGACGGCGGCGCCGAACACGGCCTCGTCCCGATCGGTGCAGCCGGCGATGACCAGGCCCCACGCGGCCTGCATCACGGTGTTGATGGTGACACCGGACGCGGTGGCGAACGCGGACAGCGCGGCCGTTTCCTCTTGCGACAGTTCGAATTTCGTCGAGCCGACGCCCTCGCCCGGCACCGGCGCGGCGGGCAGCGCGGGCGCGAGCGGAGTCGGCTCGAGCCCGGACAGCGCTTCGGTCCACGCCCGCAGCGAGGCCGCGGGATCCTGGCGCGACAGCCACGCCAGATAGTCGCGATAGGGCCGCACGCGCGGCAGCACCGTCGCGTCACCGCGGGTGGCGTAGAGCGCGAGCAGGTCCTTCATCAGCAGCGGCATCGACCAGCCGTCGACCAGGATGTGGTGCGTGGTCAGGGTCAGGAAGCTGCGGCCGGACAGGGTGCGGTGCATGGCGAAGCGCACCATGGGCGCGGCCGCGGGGTCGAAGCGGCGCTGTTGTTCGGCGGCGAGCACGTCGGCCAGCTGCTCGTCGGGCACGCCGTCGATGGCCTGCCACGGGACCTCTACCTGATCGAGCACCAGCTGCACGGGTGCGCCGTCGGCGGCGGTGACGAAGGCGGTGCGCAGGTTGGCGTGCCGGTCCAGCACGCCCTGGGCGGCACGCTGCATGCGGTCGATGTAGATGCTGCCGGTCAGTTCCAGGGTGAACTGGATGACGTAGTCATCGCCCTGCCGGTTATCCGCGGCGCTCAGTTCGGTGAGGAACAGCAGACCCGCCTGCAACGGCGACAGCGGAAGGACATCGGACAGACTGGGATACGCGCGCTGCCAGGTGTCGATCTCGGCCTGGGTGACGTGCACCAGCGGCACATCCGAGGGGGTGAGGCCGCCGGAGGCGGGGTGTTCGGCGTGCCAGGCGAGGGCTTCCAGCGCGGACAGCCAGTCCTGGGCCAGTTCCCGCACCTGCGCTTCCCCGATGATCTCGGCGGCGTAGAGGAACGTGACGTCCATCCGCGGGCCGTCCGCGCCGTCGTTGACGATGGCGTTGATGTCGACCACCGCGCCGGCGGGCATGGCCTCGTCTTGGTCCGGACTGTGTTGCCCCGCTTCACCGGTCGGCATCCAGCCGAGCGCGGTGAGACCTTCGGGGACGCCGCCGGCGGAGACCCGGCCGAGGTAGTTGAAGCTGATCTGACCCAGGTGCTCCGGGAGTGCATCGGCGGTCTCGGGGTCCAGGTGCCGGAGCAAGCCGTAGCCGATTCCCTTGTCCGGCACGGCAAGTAGCTGTTCCTTGATGGCCTTCACCGCGTCACCGGTGGCTTCGCCGCCGTCGAACGCGGCGTCGATGTCGATCGCGCTGAGGTCGAGGGCCACCGGGTAGACGTTGGTGAACCAGCCGATGGTGCGGGTCAGGTCGCTGCCGGGCAGCACCTCCTCCTCGCGGCCGTGGCCTTCGAGTTTCACCAGCGTGGACTGGGCGCGGACGCCGCGGCGGGCGCGCCAGGTGTAGACCGCCAGGGCGAGCGCGGTCAGCAGGCCGTCGTTGACACCGCCACGGTAGAGGGCGGGCACCTTGGTCAGCACGGTCTCGGCGATGTCGGTGGGCACCTGGATCTGCACCCGCTGGACCGTGGTCTGGGTGTCGACCGCCGGGTCGAGCGCGCGGCTGCCGAGCAGCGGATCCGGCGTCGCCAGGACGGTTTTCCAGAAGTCGAGTTCGTGGCGGCGGGTGGCGGCGAGCTCGGCCAGGCCGTGCGCCCAGCGCCGGAACGAGGTGCCGTTGGCGGGCAGGCTGACCGGTTCCCCGGCCGTGCGCTGCGACCAGGCGACGGCCAGGTCCGGGATGACGATGCGCCAGGAGACGCCGTCGATCGCGTAGTGGTGCGCGGCCACGGCGAGCAGGTCACGGGCGTCGGGGCGGTGCAGCCAGGTGAACGCGATCATCTTCGCCGCACCCGGATCCAGTTCCGCGACAGTGGCTTCCATCGCCTCGCCGGCGATCCACTGCAGGTCCTCGGTGCTGACACCGGCGGGGACATCGGTCCGGGTGATCAGGTCTGCCATTTTCAGCGCGCCCGGCGGCAGTGTCTCGAAGGTCCACTCCCCGTCGACATGCCGCACCCGGGAGCGCAGCACGTCGTGGTGATCGACCACGGCCGCAATCGTTTCCACCAGACCGGCCTCATCGATGTCCTCGGGCAGGCCGAGCATCATCGACTGGAAGAACCGGTCGAACGGCCCGTGCCGGAGGAACTCGGCGAGCACCGGGGTGAGCGGCACCGCGCCGATGCCGCCACCCGGGAGTTCTTCCAGCACAGCGGCTTCGGCGGCCTGCGCGGCGACCTGGGCCAGCCCGGCCACCGTGCGCTGCTCGAACACATCGCGCGGGGTGAAGACGATGCCCGCGGCCTTGGCGCGCGAGACCAGCTGGATGGACAGGATGCTGTCGCCGCCGACGGCGAAGAACGAGTCCTCCACGCCGACCTCGTCCAGGCCGAGCACCTGCGCGAACAGTTCCGCCAGGCGGGCCTCGATGTCGCCGATCGGCTCGCGGGACACGGTGGTCGCGAAGACGGGTTCCGGCAACGCCTTCCGGTCCAGCTTGCCGACCGGGGTCAGCGGGACCGCGTCCAGCACCATGATCGAGGACGGCACCATGTAGGCGGGCAGCCGCTCCTCGACATGCGTGGTCAGCGTGGCGATATCGATCGAACGGCCCGGCGCGGCAACGACATAGGACACCAGCGTGGCGGCGCCCGCCGCGTTCTTGTGGCCGACGGTGACCGCGAAGTCGACGGTCTCGAACGAGGCGAGGGCGGCGTCGATCTCACCGAGTTCGATGCGGAAGCCGCGAATCTTCACCTGGAAGTCCGAGCGCCCGACGTATTCGACCTCGCCGGTGGCGGTCCAGCGCACCACGTCGCCGGTGCGGTACATGCGCTCGCCCGCGACATACGGGTTGGCCACGAACCTTTCGGCGGTGAGCCCGGGGCGGGCGTGGTAGCCGCGCGCCAGCTGGATGCCCGACAGGTACAGCTCACCCGCGACACCCACCGGCACCGGACGCAGCCCGGCGTCCAGGATCAACGACTGCATCCCCCGGATCGGGCCGCCGATGGTGACCGGCGCTCCGGCGGTCAGCGGGGCGCTGATATTGGTCATGATGGTGGTCTCGGTCGGACCGTAACCATTGTGGAACGCGCAATCCGGCAGGGCGGCAGCCCATTTCGCGACCAGTTCCGGCGGGCAGGCCTCGCCGCCCGCGACCACCGCGCGGAAGCTGTCCAGCCCGGCCGGGTCGAAGGTGGCCAGCGCGGACGGGGTGATGAACGCGTGCGTGACGCGCTCGTTCCGGATCAGCTCGTAGAGCTCCTCGCCGCCGTACATGCGCGGCGGCGCGACCACCAGGGTGCCGCCGCGCGCGATGGCGAGCAGGAACTCCAGGATCGAGGCGTCGAAGCTCGGGGACGCGAAATGCAGTGCCCGCGAGTCGGAGTCGAGGTGGTAGCGCTCGAGCTGTTCGACGCTGAAGTTGGCCAGGCCGGCATGGGTGATCAGCACGCCCTTCGGCACACCGGTGGAGCCCGAGGTGTAGATGACATACGCCGGGTGCGCGGGGCGCAGCGGACGGACGCGATCGGTGTCGGTGATCGGGCCGCGGTCCAGGTGGTCGGTATCCAGCTCCTCCAGGACCAGCCAGCGCACGGTGTCGGGCAGGTCGTCCCGCACCGAGGCGACCGTAATGCCCAGGGCCGAGCCGGAATCGGCGACCATGTGCGCGATCCGGTCGGCCGGGTAGGTCGGGTCGACCGGAACGAACGCGGCCCCGGTCTTGGCCACTGCCCACGCCGCGAACACCGACTCCGCCGAACGCGGAATCGCGACGGCGACCAGGTCCTCGGCCCCGAGACCTGCGGCGATCAGCAAGCGGGCCAGTCGATTCGAGCGTTCGTCGAGTTCGCCGTAGGCCAGGGTGGTGTTTCCGGAGACGACCGCGGGCGCGAAGGGATCGATCGCCGCGGCCTCGGCCAGCAGCTCGGGCAGGGTGCGTGCGGGGATCGCGGGCCATCCGGTGCGGGAGATCAGGTCCGCGCGTTCGGCGGCATCGAGGACTTCGATGGCGCCGACCGCGATCGCCGGGTCGGTGGCGATCGCCGCGAGCACGCGCTGCCACCGGGCCGCGATCGCGGCGGCGGTCGAGGCGTCGAACAGGTCGGTGGCATACGACAACCGGCAGGCCAGGCCCTCGGGCCCCTCGTGCACGGTCACCGACAGGTCGAACTTCTCCACCTCGGGATCGAAATCGACGGTGCCCACCGTCAATCCGGGCATTTCGAAGCTGCCGCCAGGCAGGTTCTGGAAGGCCAGCATCACCTGGAACAGCGGGGTGCGGGCGGTGGAACGCTCGGGGTCGAGCACGTCGACGAGACGCTCGAACGGGATGTCGGCGTGCGCGAACGCGGCCAGATCCGTTTCCCGTTGCCGGGCCAGGAGTTCGGCGAACGACTCCCCCGGTTCGATGCTGCTGCGCAGCACCACGGTGTTGACGAACATGCCGATCAGGTCGTCGATCGCGGCATCGCCACGACCCGCGACCGGGGTGCCGATGGCCACGTCGTCGGCGCTGGACAGCCGGGACAGCAGGACCGCCAGGGCGGCGTGCACCACCATGAACAGGGTGGCGTTCTGCGTGCGGGCCAGCTCGGCGAGCGCGTCGCGGATCGCGGGGTCGACGACGAAATCGACTGCGCCGCCGTGGAAGCTCGGTGTACCGGGGCGCGGGCGGTCACCCGCCACCGTGGATTCCTCGGGCAGCCCCGACAATTCGCGCTGCCAGAACTCGATCTGCTTGGTGGCCAGGGATTCCGGGTCGTCCTCGGATCCGAGCACCGCGCGCTGCCAGATGCTGAAGTCGGCGTACTGCACCGGCAGCGGCGCCCAGCCGGGGGCCGAGCCGTGCGAACGCGCGGCGTAGGCGCCCATGAAATCGCGGGTCAGCGGGCCCATGGACCAGCCGTCACCGGCGATGTGGTGCACGACGAACACGATCACGTGGTCCTCGGCATTACCGTCCACGCGTAGCAGCGCGACCCGCAGCGGCACCTCGATCGCCACGTCGAAGCCGGTGTCGACCAGCGCGGTGACACGGTCGATCAGCTCGGCCGCGGGCACATCGACCGGTGCCAGCGACGGAACCGCCGCTGCCGCGGGCTGAATCGCCTGGATCGGTCCGCCATCGGTCTGCGGGTAGAAGGTCCGCAGGATTTCGTGCCGGGCAACGACGTCGGCCAGCGCCAGCTTCAGCGCGTCCAAGTCGAGGGCACCGGTCAGGCGAACGGCGACCGGGATGTTGTAGGCCGCCGACGCGGTGTCGAACTGGTTGAGGAACCACATCCGCTGCTGCGCCAGCGACAGCGGGATCCGCTCCGGGCGCGGCTCGGCGACCAATGCGGGCTTACCGGAGGCGGTTTCGTCCGAGGCCGCCAGCAGGGCGGCGAGCGCCTCCACCGTCGAGGCCTCGAACAGCAGGCGCACCGGCACCTGGATGTCCAGGGCGGCCGCCAGACGGGCGGTGACCCGGGTGGCGCTGAGCGAGTTGCCGCCGAGCGCGAAGAAGTCGTCGTCCACGCCGACCTGCTCCAGCCCGAGCACCTCGGCGTACACCTCGGCGACGGCCTGCTGCTGCGGGGTGACCGGCGCCCGGTACAGCGAGGTCTCGAAGACCGGCTCCGGCAGGGCTTTCCGATCGAGCTTGCCGACCGGGGTCAGCGGGATCTCGTCGAGCACCATGATCGAGGTCGGCACCATGTGCGCGGGCATCCGCTGCTGCGCGTAGCCGGTGAGCTCGGCGACCTCGACGGTCTGCCCCGCCGCGGCGTGCACGTAGGACACCAGCATGATGGTGCCGCTCGCGGACTTGCGGCCGACGGTCACAGCGAAGTCGACGGTGTCGTGGTCGGCGAGGACGGCGTCGATCTCGCCGAGCTCGATCCGGAAGCCGCGCACCTTCACCTGGAAGTCGTTGCGGCCCACGAACTCGATCTCGCCCTTACGCGTCCAGCGGACCACGTCACCGGTGCGGTACATCCGCACCCCGGGCAGCCACGGGCAGGCGACGAACCGACTCGCGGTCAGGCCGGGCCTGCGGTGGTAGCCGTTGGCCAGCTGGTCACCGGCGATGTAGAGCTCGCCGACGACGCCGGCGGGCACCGGATGCAGCCGCTCGTCGAGCACCCATTCGGTGATGCCGCGGATCGGCCCGCCGATGGTCAGGTCGTCCCCCGGCGCCAGCGGCTCGCTGAAGTTCACGATGATCGTGGTTTCGGTGGGGCCGTAGGCGTTGTGGAACTGCCTGCCGTCGATGGCCCAGCGCCGCACCAGATCCGGCGACCAGGTCTCGCCGCCGGTGAAGACCGCGCGCAGGTCGGTCAGCCCGGCCGGGTCGATCGAGGCCAGCGCCGCGACGGTGATGAACATGTGGGTAACCCGCTGGGCCCGAAGCAGTTCGGCCAGGTCGGCGCCGCCGTAGACGTCGGTCGGGACGATGACCATGGTGCTGGCCGCGCCGGTGGCGAGCAGCAGTTCCAGCACCGCACCGTCGAAGCTCGGAGTCGCGGCGTGCAGGGTGCGGGATTCCGGTGTGAGCGTGAATCTTTCGCACTGTTCTGCGCTGTAACCCGCGAGACCGGCGTGGGTGACGGCCACGCCCTTGGGTACCCCGGTGGAGCCGGAGGTGTACACCAGGTAGGACACGTTCGCCGCGCGCAATGGGCGGATTCGGTCCTGGTCGGAAATCGGTGCGGCACTGTGCTGGTCGAGGTCGAGGTCATCGAGCACCAGCCAGTCGACGGCGTCGAGCAGACCGGCGCGAACGCCTTCGACTGTAAGCCCGAGGGCGGCACCGGAATCGGTGAGCATGTGCGCGATGCGCTCGGCCGGATAGTTCGGGTCCACCGGCACGAAACCGGCACCGGACTTCGCCACCGCCCAGAACGCCAGCACCGACTCGATCGAGCGCGGCACGCCGACGGCCACCAGATCACCCGGGCCGACACCGCGCGACATCAGCTCCCGCGCCAAACGCGAAGAGCGCGCGTCCAATTCGGCGTAGGTGAGCGATTCCTCGCCGCACAGCACGGCCACCCGCGCGGGTTCCCGCGCCGCCGCCGCGGCGAGAATGTCGGGCAGCGTGCCGGACGCGGCGACCGCCGGACCGCTCATCCTGGTGAGCCGGCCCGTTTCGGTGTCCGACAACAGCCGCAGATCACCGACGGCGATGGCGGGTTCGGCGACGATCTCGCGCAGCAACCGCACGAACCGTTCGGCGAACGCCCGGATCGTGGCGACGTCGAAAATGTCGCGGGCATAAGTAAGTTCGCCCGCCATGCCCTCGGAGCCGCCCGCCGCGCCCTCGGCGAGGTTCAGCTGCATATCGAAGCGTTCGATATCGACGGGCGCGTCCAGCCCGCGAATGCTGAGGCCGGGCAGTTCGAAATCGCCCGCGGGCAGGTTCAGGAAGGACAGCGCCACCTGGAACAGCGGGGTGCGGCCGGTGGAGCGGACCGGCGCGAGCACCTCGACCAGCTGCTCGAACGGGATGTCGCCGTGCGCGAACGCGGCCAGGTCGGCTTCGCGCTGCCGGGCCAGCAGCCCGGTGAACGGTTCGGCGGGATCGAGGTGGCTGCGCAGCACCACGGTGTTGACGAACATGCCGATCACGTCGTCGAGTTCGGCCGCGCCGCGACCGGCGACCGGGGTGCCGATGGCGACGTCGTTGCGCCCGGCCATGCGGGCCAGCAGCACGGCGAGGGCGGTGTGCACCACCATGAACACGGTGGCGTTCGCGGCGCGGGCCAGCTCCCGCAGGCCCCGATGGGTCTGCGCGTCGACCCGGAAGCTGACCGCGCCACCCTGATAGGACTGGGTGGCCGGGCGTGGCCGGTCCAGCGGCAGCGTCGATTCCTCGGGCAGCTCCGCCAGCGCCGTCTTCCAGAAGTCGAGTTGCGCGGCGGCTATCGACTGCGGGTCCCCGGCATCGCCGAGCAGAGCGCGCTGCCACAGCGCGTAGTCGGCGTACTGCACCGGCAACGGGGCCCAATTGGGTTCGGAGCCTTGCGATCTAGCGGCGTAGGCGGCCATCACGTCGCGCGTGAGTGGGCCCAGGGACCAGCCGTCGGCGGCGATGTGATGCACCACGACAAGCAGCACGTACTCGTCCGGGCGGTCCGCGACCTGGAACAGCGACATCCGCACCGGGACCTCGGCCGCGACATCGAAACCGGTGCCGGCCAGTTCCGAGACGCGCTCGTAGAGCTCCTCTTCCGGGACGACGATCGGGCGCAGGTCCGGGGTCGCCTCGGCCGGGGCCAGGATCACCTGGGTCGGGCCGTCCGCCGTTTGCGGGTAGACGGTGCGCAGGGTTTCGTGGCGGGTCACGATATCGCCGGCCGCGGCGGCCAGCGCCTCGACGTCGAGGTTCCCGGACAGCTGCACGGCCACCGGCAGGTTGTATGCGGCTGCGGCGGTGTCGAATTGGTTGAGGAACCACATGCGCTGCTGGGCCAGCGACAGCGGAATCGGATCCGGTCGCGGGCCCGCGACCAGGGGCAGGCGGCCGTCGTCGGTGATTTCGATGCGGGCGGCCAGCGCGGCGACGGTGGACGCTTCGAAGATCAGCCGGACCGGCAGGCGGGTGTCGAAGGCCGCGCCGAGGCGGGCGGCGACGCGGGTGGCGCTGAGCGAGTTACCGCCGAGGGCGAAGAAGTCGTCGTCGCGGCCGATGCGCTGGATGTCCGGGCCGAGGACTTCCGCGAACACCTCGGCCACGGCGGCTTCCAGCGCAGTGGCGGGCGCGGCGAAGGTGGTGGTCTCGAAAACCGGTGCGGGCAGGGCTTTCCGGTCGAGCTTGCCGGAGGTGTTCAGCGGTAGCTCGGGTAGGTGCATGATCGTCGCGGGCACCATGTAGGGCGGTAGCGCCTCGGCCAGGGCGGTGCGCAGCTCGATCACGTCCGGCGTACTGCCGGGCGTCGCGACGATATAGCCGGCGAGCTGGTCGCCGGTGGGTCCGGTGGACACGATCACGACCGCCTGGCTGACCGAATGCTGTGCCAGCAGTGCGGTTTCGATCTCGCCGAGCTCGATGCGCTGGCCGCGGAACTTCACTTGGAAGTCGGTGCGGCCGATGTACTCCAGGCGGTGCGGGGAATCGCGCCACAGCACCAGGTCGCCGGTGCGGTACATCCGGTCGCCGGTGCCGAAGGGATTGGCTACGAAGCGATCCGCGGAGAGATCCGGTCTGCGTACGTAGCCGCGGGCCAGCTGGACGCCAGCCAGATACAGCTCGCCCGGCACACCGGCGGGGACCGGCTGGAGACGCGAATCCAGCACGTACACCTGGGTGTTCCATTGCGGAACACCGATCGGCACGGTCCGCACATCGGTGACCGAGGCGGGCCAATAGGTCACCGAGACAGCGGCTTCGGTCGGGCCGTAGAGGTTGTGCAGCGGTGCGCCCGACACCGTGCGCCAGGCGGCGACGGTTTCCGGGGGCAGGGCTTCACCGATCACGAAGACGTGGCGCAGCGCGGGATAGGCGTCCCAGTAGCGCTGCGGCGAATTCTCCCGGCGGTTCGGGGAGCGGCGGGAGCCGTCGGCGGCGAATTCGGCGGTGTGCGAAGCGAAGACGGTCAGCATCGACGGCACGAAGTCGGTGGCCGTGACCTGCTGGGCGACCAGGGTTTCCGCGACGTACTGCGGATCGCGGTGGCCGTCCGGGGTGGCCACGAGCAGCTTCGCGCCCACCCGCAGCGGCATGAAGAAGCCCCACAGCGACACGTCGAAGGTCGTCGCGGTCTTCTGCAGATACACGTCGTCGTGGCCGAGCGGGTAGGCGGCCAGCATCCAGGTGATCTGGTTGTGGATCGCCGCGTGCGAGATCGCGACGCCCTTGGGGCGGCCGGTCGAGCCCGAGGTGAAGATGACGTAGGCCAGGTGCTCGGGACGGATCGGACACTGAAGTTCTTCGGGGCGAACGGGTTCGGTGTCGAAGGCGGTCAGGTCCACGGTGTCGAGCAGGACCGCCGGGATGTCCGCGGGCAGCGATCCGGCGGCGTCGGTGGTGCTCAGTACGCAGACCGGTCGCGCGGTCTCGAGGATGTGCCCGATGCGCTCGGCCGGGTGGTCCGGATCCAGCGGCACGTAGGCGCCGCCCGCGGTGAGGACCGCGTACATGCCGACGACCAGATCCAGCGAGCGCCGGATCGCGAGACCCACCAGGGCTTCCGAGCCGACACCCTGCGAGATCAGCAGCCGCGCGAGCCGGTTCACCCGGTCGTCGAACTCGCGGTAGGTCAGCTGCGTGCCCTCGTACTCGACGGCGACAGCTTCCTGGTGCGCGGCCACCGCGCGCCGGTAGCCGTCCAGCAGCAGTTCCGACGGGACCTCACGACGAGTGTTGTTCCAGCCCAGCAGGATACGGTTCCGCTCGGCGGGTTCCAGTACCTCAATCGCGCCGACGGTCCGCTGCGGATCCGCCGCGACCAAGGCGAGCAACCGGGTCAGCCGGTCGGCGAACTCCGCGACGGTCGGTTCGTCGTACAGGTCGATGGCATAGGTGAACAGCGCCGAAAGACCGCTGGGCGCACCGTCGCGCATGTGCGGCACCAGGGTCAGTTGGAGATCGAACTTCGCGATAGCACCGTCGAAATCGACTACGTCCGCGGTCAATCCGGGCAGTTCCAGGGTCGCGCGCTCCATGTTCTGGAAGAACAACGCGACCTGGAACAGCGGGTGATGTGCCTGCGAACGGACCGGGTCGAGGATCTCCACGAGGCGTTCGAACGGAAGCTCGGCGTGCGAGAACGCGGCCAGGTCGGTCTCTTTGGTGACCTCCAGGAGTTCGCGGAAGGAGGCGCCGCGATCGATCCGGGTGCGCAGCACCAGCGTGTTCACGAACATGCCGATGAGGTCGTCGAGCGCGCGTTCGCCACGGCCCGCGACGGGGGTGCCGACAGCGATGTCGTCGGTATTCGACAGGCGCGCAAGCAGAGTCGCGAGTGCGGCGTGCACCACCATGAACAGTGACGCGCCGGTCTCGTTGCCCAAATCCTCGAGCCGGCGATGGGTCTCGGCGGGGATCTCGAACCCGAACACCGCGCCCCTGCCGGTGGCCACGCCGGGCCGGGGCCGATCCGCGGGCAGGTCGATGCGTTCCGGGAGACCGTCCAAAGCTGTTCGCCAGTAGGCGATCTGGTCGGCGGCGACCGACTCCGGATCCTGCTCGTCACCCAGGATCTCGCGCTGCCACAGCGTGTAGTCGGCGTACTGCACCGGCAGCGGCGTCCAACTCGGAGCGGCGCCCGCGACGCGAGTGGCGTAGGCGGTCATCAGATCCCGCACCATGGGCGCGACGGATGCACCGTCGGCGGCGATGTGGTGCACCACCACGATGATCACGTGCTCGTCGGCGCTGAACCGGGCCAAGCCCATGCGCAGCGGTACCTCGGTGGTGACGTCGAAGCCGGTCAGGGCGTAGCCGAGCAGCCACTCCTGCAGTTCGTTCTCGGCGACGGGTTGCGGGGTCAGGTCGGGCAGCACCCACAGGGTGGGCTGGATCGACTGGTAACCCGTGCCGTCCACAGCCGGGTAGACGGTGCGCAGCGATTCGTGCCGGTCGATCAGGTCCGCGACCGCGGCCTGCAGGGCTTCCACGTGCAGGTCGCCGGAGAGCCGGATGGCGAATGGAATGTTGCTGGCGGCCGAGTCCGGGTCGAACCGATTGAGGAACCACATGCGCTGCTGGGCCAGCGAGAGCGGGATCCGCTCCGGGCGCGGCATGGGCTCGAGGGTGCGGTGACCGCCGGACCCCTCGAACTCCCGCAGGCGTTCGGCCAGCCCGGCGACGGTGCGGGTGTCGAAGAGCAGGCGGGCTGGGATCTGCGCGTCCAAAGCCGCACCGAGACGGGCGATCACCCGGGTGGCGATCAGCGAATTGCCGCCGAGGGCGAAGAATTCGTCGTCGGCGCCGACCGGTTCCGTGGCGGCCAGGAGTTCGGCGAAGATGTCGGCGACCAGGATTTCCAGCCGGCCCTCGGGCGCGCGGAATTCGCTGGCGCGCAACTGCGGTGCGGGCAGCGCGTTGCGGTCGAGTTTGCCGACCGGGGTCAGCGGGATCTCGTCGAGCACCGTGAGCGTGGTCGGCACCATGTGCTCGGGGAGCCGGCGCGCGGCGAAGGCGAGAAGCTCGTCGGCATCGATGCGCGCGCCGTCGGCGGCATGCGCGTAAGCGGCGAGAATCGTTGCGCCCGTGTCGAGCCGGTGCCCCACCGTGACCGCGAAACCGACGGTCGCGTGCGCCGCCAGCACCGCGTCGATCTCGCCGAGTTCGATGCGGAAACCGCGGATCTTCACCTGGAAGTCGTTGCGGCCCACGTACTCCAGCTCACCGGCCGGGGTCCAGCGCACCAGATCGCCGGTGCGGTACAGGCGGGGGCCGTTGGTGTCGAACGGATTCGCCACGAACCGGGTGGCGGTCAGCGCGGGCTGCTCCAGGTAGCCGCGCGCCAATTGCGCTCCCGCTACATACAATTCGCCGACGACGCCGTTCGGTACCGGGGCCAGCCGCTCATCGAGGACGTACTCGCTGACGCCGCGGGTGGGAGCGCCGATGGTCACCGGCTTGTCCGGCGACATCGGGCCGGTGCAGTTCGTCATGATCGTGGCCTCGCTCGGGCCGTAACCATTGAAGAACTCGCGCTCGGGCGTGGCCCAGCGGCGCACCAGATCCGGCGGGCAGGCTTCCCCGGCGACCATCACCATGCGCAGGTCGTCCAGGCCTTCGGGGTCGACCGAGGCGAGCGCGGCCGGGGTGATCACGGCGTGCGTGACCGCTTCCCGCCGCAGCAGGGCAGCCAGATCGGGTCCGCCGTAGACCGACGGCGCGACGACCACCATGGTGGCGGCGGCGCCGACCGCCATCAGCATCTCGAAGACGGAGGCGTCGAACGAGGGCGAGGCGAACATCAGCACCCGCGACGCGGTGGTCGCGCCGTAGCGGGCGCGTTCCTCATCGCAGAGCGCGCCCAGGCCGGTGTGTGTGACGACGACGCCCTTCGGCAGACCCGTCGAACCGGAGGTGTAGATGACATACGCCGGGTGCTCGGCCTTGAGCGGGCGCGCGCGATCGGCGTAGGTGATGCCCTCCGCGGAGTATTCGGCGAGCGCGCGCACCTGCTCGGGGCTGTCGACTTCCAGCCACCGCACCCACTCGGGCAAGCGGTCACGCTTGGCGTGCGAAGTCAGGCCGAGCACGACACCGGAGTCGGCGACCATGTGCTCGATCCGGTCCACCGGATAGTTCGGGTCCACCGGCACGAAACCCGCACCGGTCTTGGCGACCGCCCAGACCGCCACGATCGAATCCACCGACCGCGGCACGCTGACCGCGACCAGATCCTCGGGTCCGACCCCGCGATCGATCAGCAACCGCGCCAGGCGGGTGGAACGCGCATCGAGTTCGGCGTACGAAAGCTGGGCCAGAGTGGCCTCGGCGTCGGCGAAACGCACTGCGACGCCGCCGGGATTGGCCTCGACCGCGGCGCCGAGAAGCTGCGGCAGCGTTTTGACGCGCGACCGCTGACTGCGAGATGCGGGCCGCGCCCTGGTGGGCCGGGTCATGCGCACACCGGTCCTGTCAGCACGTACCGGCAACCCAAGTCGACCCGAACCATGTAGCAGCTCACCTATCTATCCAGCTGTCAGTCGAATCTTGTGCTCCCCTTCACAGCGACTACCTGGAACAGCATCGTAGAGACACTGGCCGCTCGTTACCAGATTCGCTGGACAGGCCCACTCCTCGAGATGTCCCGGCGAGCGTCGCTGCCCGGGAAACAGCGTTGCCACTGGCATGCTGAGTCGGTGAAAATTCGGACTTTTGGCAAGTCATTGCTCATCTGCACGGGATTGCTGATGACTGCTTGCTCGAGCATCAGTGGCGGTTCCGACAACAAGCTGGTACTGACGGATTCCGATTTTCCGGCGGACGAGAAAAAGATGGACATACCCGACGACCAGGTGCGCGACCGCATGATCGACGTTTTGTCGGTGCAGGCTATCGATTCCGTCACACCTGCGGACTGCCAGGGCCGGATCGAGGACATGACCGATCAGGCCAAGAAGGTGACCGATGACGCGAGCTTCGCGGCGGCCTCCGGCGGCGCACCCCCGTCGGTCTACTTCGAAGCCGTCTCCTCCACCAAAGTGGATCTCTCCGTCTTCAGCACGGCCGTCGACAAGTGCCCCAGCCTCCAGGTCACCAGCACCAGCCCCGACCGCCAGCACCTCTCCTCGCAGGTAACCCTGGAGCCGCGCAAACCTCCAGCAGCCATCGCTGGGGTCGACGCCGTCGCCTACCGCACCACCACCGTCTCCTCTGTCCCCGGCTTCGGCGCCTTCACCATCAAGGCCTACCTCGGCTGGGCTCTCGTCGACAACAAGACCGTCGCCATCCGGGCCGCCGTGCAAACCGCCAATTTCGACGAGGCCGCCGCGGAAAAGTTCTTCATCGCGGCCGTCGACAAGGTCCGCAAGAAGTGACAGCTCAGCGGTATTGGTCGGCCAGGTCCGGAAGGTGCGGGGCGATGGGGGCCTGATCGCGGGCGTAGGCCTGGAAGTGGGTGCGGGCCTCGTCGAGGGTCATGCCGAGGGCGGTTTCGACGAAGACTCGGTCGCCGCCTACCAGGATGAAGTCGTCGGTGGAGATCAGGACGGCGGCCATGTGGTCGGGGGCGGCCAGGAGAACATCGGTTTTGCCGGGCCAGGGCCAGGCGGCGATGTCCTCGAGGTTGGCCAGGACGGCTTGGTCGGTCTTGCTTTTGCCCTGGCGTTCGGTGGTCAGGCCGTAGATCTGTTCGTATCCGGCCCAGGAGAAACCGTTCAGGATGTGGGCGGCGCCCGGGTCGCTGGCAAGGGCGCCGACGCCGGGGCCCGGAACGACGAAACGGCCGGAGCGCCCGGCCCATTCGGGGTCGAACTCCCGGCGCGAGGCGAGGAAATGGTCTCGTAGGCGAGCGCTTTCTTCCTTGGTCAGATCGTGCATGCCGCGCCTCCTGCTCGGTCCACACCGGAACGGCAATCGAACCATGCGGTACGCAACAGGTCCGGCACCGTCACCGGTGTGGCATCGAGATCGCCCGGGTTCAGGCGGGCGGGCGCGGATCGAGCAGGTTCGCCACCTTCGGTCCGAGGACTGTCAGCACTTCCGGGGAGGTGAGTTGTTCGTGCTTGGCGGCGATCGGGTGGACGACGAATTCGCCCTCGATGTGCGGACGCCACGCGTCGAGGACATCGTTGCCTTCGGCGCTGAAGTAGTCGACTCGGCCCCGGAAGACGCCGACCTCGAAACTCGACTTCAGTTGAATCGCGCGAGCGGCGTTGCGGTAGACCCGGCGCAGCCGATCCTTGGTGATGACGGCCAGCTCCGCAGGGATGCCGGCATGCAACGTTTCCAAAGCTGCTTCGCTGAGATCGTCGAGGTCGTTGTCGATGACCACCGCGTCCGGTCCAGCGCCCAGCTCAGCGAACATTTCGCCGATTTCGGTGCGGAACTCGGCGATATCGCCTGCCACCCGGCTGTCCAGCATGGCCAGGGTTTCGACCTGCGCGCCCTGCGCCTGGAGTTCGACCGCGACCGCGTGCGCCAGCAGACCGCCCATCGACCAGCCGAGCAGGTGGTACGGGCCTTCCGGCTGGGCCGCCCGGATCTCGGCGACATAGCGCTGCACCATGTCGTCGAGGGAGCCGGGCAGGTAGTCCGGTTCCGTCCACGCCGGCGACTGCACACCGATGATCGGGCGGTCAGTACTCAGATAGCGGGCGAAACCAGCGTAGGGCCAGGCCAATCCGGACAGCGGGTGGATGCAGAACACGGGTTGCCGGGTACCGCCCGCGCGGATGGGCAGTAGCACCCGCAAGGCCGCTTCCGAATCTTCGTTGTAGTCGAAGCCGTCCGAGAGCGCTGCCACGATGCGGCGGCTCAACGCCTCCACGGTGGAGTCGGTGAAGAACCACTGCACGCGAACCTGGGCGCCGGTTACAGTGCGCAACCTGCTCACCGCCCGGGTGGCCGACAACGAGGTGCCGCCGAGCTCGAAGAAATCATCGTCCGCGCCGACGCGCTCGACCTCGAGCACTTCGGCGAAGACTCCGGCTACGGCCCGCGCCAGCGGTGTCGACGGTTCCCGGTACTGCCGCTCCACGAGCTGTGGGGCCGGCAAGGCCCGGCGATCGAGTTTGCCGACCGGGGTCAGCGGAATCTCGTCGAGCACCACGACCGCCGCCGGCACCATATGTGTCGGCAGGCGCTGTGCGGCGAACTCCGTGAGGTGAATCGGGTCGAGTCGGCCCCCATCCACCGCACGCACATAGGCGACGAGCATGGTGTGACCGGAGTCGGTGTCGCGGCCGAGGGTGGTCGCGAAGTCCACGTCCGGGTGGCTGCGCAGTACCTCGTCGACTTCGCCGAGTTCGACGCGGAAACCGCGGATCTTCACCTGGAAGTCCGTGCGGCCCAGGTATTCCAGCGCCAGATCCCCGTCCGGGCCGACCCAGCGGACCAGGTCGCCGGTCCGATACATCCGGCTACCGGGTTCGGCCCACGGATGTGCGATGAACCGCTCGGCGGTCAGGTCCGCGCGGTTGAGGTACCCGCGGGCCAGCGCCGGACCCGACAGGTACAGCTCACCCGCGACACCCGGGGGCACCGGGTTGAGGCGGGCGTCGAGCACCAGCGCCGCCGTGCCCGGCACCGGCCGGCCGACGGTGATCCGCTCCCCCGCCTGCAACTCGGCGTAGGTGGCGACAATCGTTGCCTCGGTGGGGCCATAGGCATTGAGGTAGACCCGGCCCGGCTGCCAGCGAGCGAGCAATTCCGGTGTGGTCACGTCGCCACCCGCGTGGATGACTTCGAGATCGTCCAGATCCTCAGGCTCCATGGTGGCGAGCACGCCCGGCGGAATGATCGCGTGCGTCACTCGCTCCGCCCGCATCAGGTCGCTCAGTTCCACGCCACCGATGACGGTGGCCGGGGTGATGACCAGCGTCGCCCCATTCGCGAAGGCGCACAACCATTCCAGCACCGACGGGTCGGCGATCGGGTTGCGCACGTGCAGCACGCGATGGCTCGCGTCCAGGCGATAACGCTCGGTCGCGTGCGCGAGCAGGCCACCCAGGCCGGCGTGGGTGACGGTGACGCCCTTCGGCCTGCCGGTCGAGCCGGAAGTGTAGATGACGTATGCCGGATGTTGACCCCGTACCGGGGTGATCCGGTCCGCGTCGGTCACCGGGTGTGCGGAACGACCGGCGCACAACTCGGCGACCTCGGGGTCGTCGAGCCGCAGCCACGGCAGGTCTTCCGGCAATCCGGCCTGCTGCTCGGCGAGGGTGAGGCCGAGGATCGCGCCCGAATCCAGCAGCTGGAACCGCACCCGATCCGCCGGATGCGACGGATCGATCGGAACATGCGCGCCACCGGCCTTGGCCACCGCCAGCACCGCGAGGACCATTTCGTAGGACCTCGGGATAGCCAGTGCCACTACCTTTTCCGGACCGACACCGTGCTCGATCAGCACTCGGGCCAGTCGGGTGGACTCGATGTCGAGTTCCCGATAGGTGATCGTGCGGCCCGCGTAACGCACGGCCGGTCGATCGAGATCGGCGCTCCGCGTCAGCAGTTCGGGGAACAACGCGACGGGCGCGCCCGGCACGGCGGGCACCCTGGTCAGCGCCGCACGCTCGGCCGAGTCCAGCAGCGGCAGGTCACCGACCGCTGTAGTCGGATGTGCCGCAATAGCTTCCAGCAAACGGGTGAATCGTTGCGCGAAGTCCCGAACGGTCGACTCGTCGAAAAGGTCCCGCGCGTAGGTGAACTCCGCGAGCATGCCGATGCCTTCGGTATTCGGCCCGGCATCCCGAATCGTCAGCGAGAGATCGAATTTCGAGATGTCCACCTCGAAATCGACGCCGCCCACCCGCAATCCGGGCAGCTCGAAACTGTCCTGCGGCAGGTTTTGCAGCGACAGCGACACCTGGAAGAACGGGTTCCGGGAGGTGGAACGCTCCGGGGACAGCACGTCCACCAGCCGCTCGAACGGAATGTCCGCGTGCGCGAACGCCGCCAGATCGGTGGCCTTGGCCTGCGCCAGCAGATCCCCGAAGCCGAGCTCGCCGCGCACCCGGGTGCGCAGCACCAGCGTGTTGACGAACATGCCGACCACGTCGTCCAATTCGGCCTCGCCGCGACCCGCCACCGGCGTACCGATGGCGATGTCGTCGGTCCCCGACATCCGCGCCAGGAAAAGCGCCAGCGCGGCGTGCAGCACCATGAACGTGGTCGCGTGGTGTTCGCGCGCCAGTTCGTTGAGCCGGTCGCGCAGCGCCGCGTCGACGGTGAAGGGCACCTGGCCACCGGCGAAGGACTGCAGTTTGGGCCGCGGCCGGTCGGCGGGGAGGTTCAGCTCGTCCGGCAGGCCTGCCAGCGCGGTCCGCCAGTAGTCGGCCTGGGCCGAGATGAGGCTCTCCGGGTCCGATTCCGAGCCCAGCACTTCGCGCTGCCACAGCGCGTAGTCGGCGTACTGCACCGGCAACGGCGACCAGCCGGGCGCCGCACCCGCGGACCGGGCCGCGTAGGCGATGACCACGTCCCGGATGAACGGTCCCATCGACCAGCCGTCCGCGCTGATGTGATGCGCGACAACCACCAGCACGAACTCGCCCGGGGCGTCGGTGAGCCGCAGCAGAGCCGCCCGCAGCGGCAGCTGGGTGGTCACATCGAACCCGGCCGACACCAGCTCGACGATCCGCGTGCGCAACTCGGTCGCCGCCACGAGCTCCGGCGTGAGCTCCGGCGTTGCCTGCTCCGCGGGCAGGATCACCTGGTAGGCGGTGCCGTCGGACTCCGGGTACACGGTGCGCAGGGCCTCGTGCCGGGCGATCACGTCGGCGAGCGCTTGACGCAGCGCGGGCACATTCAGGTCGCCGGTCAGCCGGACCGCGCCCGGCACGTTGTACACCGCCGAATCCGGGTTGAACTGGTTGAGGAACCACATCCGCTGCTGCGCGAGCGACAGCGGAATGCGTTCCGGGCGTGGGCCGGCGGTGAGGGCCTTGCGTCCGCTGCCCGCGTGCTGTTCGACCTTGACGGCCAGTCCGGCGACAGTGGAGGCCTCGAAGACGGTGCGCACCGGAACATTGGTGTCCAGTGCTGCGCCGAGGCGCGCGGCGACCTGCGTCGCCAGCAGCGAGTTGCCGCCGAGGTCGAAGAAGTCGTCGTCGGCGCCGACCCGGTCGCTGCCCAGCAGGTCGGTGAAGACCTGCGCCACGATCTCCTCGATCGGAGTCGACGGGGCACGGTAGGCATGGGTTTCGAACTCCGGCTCCGGCAACGCCTTTCGATCCAGCTTGCCGTTGACGTTGAGCGGGAGTGCGTCCAGGACCACGAAAGCGCTGGGCACCATGTAGGACGGCAAAGCGGCACTGAGCGCCGACTTCACCTGCGCCACATCGATGTTCGTACCCACCAGGTAGGCGACCAGGCGGTCCCCGGTGCGTGGGTCGGACTTCGCGATGACCGCGGTCTGTGCGATCTCGGGCAACGCCAGCAGGGCGGCTTCGATCTCGCCGAGCTCGATACGGAAACCGCGGATCTTCACCTGGAAGTCGGTGCGGCCCCGGTACTCCAGCTCACCAGCGGTGTTCCAAGCCGCCAGGTCACCGGTGCGGTACATGCGCTCACCCGTGCCGAAGGGGTTGGCCACGAAACGATCCGAGGTCAAATCCGGGCGGCCGAAGTAGCCGCGCGCCAACTGCGCACCCGCCAAATACAACTCACCGGAAACACCCATCGGCACCGGCCGCAGGCGGGCGTCCAGCACATAGACCTGGCTGTTCCACTCCGGCGCGCCGATCGACACCGACACCTGATCAGCATCGGTCACCAGATGGTTGGTGATCGAAACCGCGGCCTCGGTCGGGCCATACAGATTGAACAGATCAGCCCGATTACCCTTCCGGAACTTGCGCGCGGTCGCCGCGGGCAGCGCCTCACCGATCGCGAGCACGCGGCGCAATGAAACCGGCAGCCGCCCTTCGCCTTCGGTGAGCAGGGCATCGAGCATCGACGGAACGACATGCAGAGTGGTGACACCGGTGGAGCGCATCAACTCGTTCAGATACGCCGGATCCCGATGGCCTTCTGCGCTTGCGATGACCAGACGGCCACCACTGACAGCTGCCGACCAGAACTCCCACACCGACAAGTCGAAGGTCGCGGCAGTCTTCAGCAGGACCGCGTCCGTACCGCCGAGACCGAATTCAGCCGTCTTCCACAGCAACTGGTTGACGATCGCGGCGTGCGACACCGCGACACCCTTGGGCCGACCCGTCGAACCCGACGTGAAGATCACATAGGCGGTGTGCCCGGCCCGCAATGGCGCCACCCGATCCGCGTCGGTCACCGGGTTATCGGACAGTCCATCCAGACGCAGGGCATCCAGATGCACCAGAGGAGCTGACGCGGTACGGAATCCGGTGCCGGAGGTAGTCAGGACCAGCACCGGTGCAGCCGTATCGAGGATGTAACCGGTCCGGTCCGCGGGCTGATCAGGATCCACCGGCACATACGCGCCACCGGCCTTGGTCACCGCGTACATCGCGATCACCAGATCTGCCGAGCGGCGCAGCGCCAGCACGACCCGTGACTCGGGGCCGACGCCCAGCGAGATCAGCAGGCGGGCTAGGCGATTCACACGGGCATCCAGTTCCGCGTAGGTCAGCGCGGGACCATCGGCCGCGAGCACAGCCAGCGCGCCGGGATCGGCCGCCACCGTCGCGTCCAGTAGCGACACCAGGGTCGCGGACCTATCCGTCGCGTGCGCGGTCGCGTTGCGCTCGACCAGGAGCGCCTGCTGTTCACCGACATCGAGAAGTTCGATGTCGCCGACGGCGGTGCGCGGGTCCGTCGCGATCGCCGCGAGCAGCCGGGCGAACCGATCCGCGAAGCCCTGCACCGTTTCCCGGTCGAACAGCGCGCTGGCGTAGGTGATGCCGCCGCCGATGCCCGCCGGTGCGCCGTGCTCGTCGTAGGTGTCGGCCACGATCCAGTGCAGATCGAATTGCGAGATGGCCGTGTCGAATTCGGTGCCCGAGACGGTGAGGCCGGGCAGTTCGAGGCTGACCTGCCCGAGGTTCTGGAACGACAACCCGACCTGGAACAGCGGATGCCGGGCGGTCGAGCGCACCGGGTTCAGCACCTCGACCAAGCGCTCGAACGGCACGTCGGCGTTGGCGAAGGCCTGCAGATCGGTTTCGCGCTGGCGCGCCAGCAGCTCGGTGAACGCCGCGCCCGGGTCCACCCGGGACCGGAACACCAGCGTGTTGACGAACATGCCGATCAGATCGTCGAGCTCGGCCTCGCCGCGGCCCGCGATCGGGGTGCCGATGGTGATGTCGTCGGTGCCGGACAGCCGCGCCAGCAATACCGCGAGTGCCGAATGCACGACCATGAACAGCGTCGCGCCCTCACGCCGGGCCAGGTCCGCCAGGGCCTGATGTACCTGGGCATCGATACGCACGTCGACTTGATCACCGGCGACGGACTGCAGCGCCGGGCGCGGCCGATCGGTGGGCAACTCCAGCTGATCCGGCAGTTCGGCCAGGGCCTCGCGCCAGTAGCCGACCTGCTTGGCCGACAGCGAGAGCGGGTTGTCCTCGCTGCCGAGGAGTTCGCGCTGCCACAGGCTGTAATCCGCGTACTGCACCGGCAGCGGCGCCCAATCCGGGGCCGTCCCCGCCGAGCGCGCCGCGTAGGCGACCATCAGATCGCGGGTCAACGGCGCGATCGACGAGCCGTCGCCGGAGATGTGGTGGATCGCCAGCGCCAGCACGAATTCGTCCGGGGCACTGTCGAGCTGGAACAGCCCGACGCGCAACGGCACTTCGGCGGTGACGTCGAACGGTGCCGACATCAGCGCGACCACGGCCGCTTCCAGCTCGGACGCCGCGAGCGTGCGCACGTCCAGCTCCGGAACCGCCTGCGCCGCAGGCAGAATCACCTGCACCGGGCCGTCTTCGGTCTTCGGGTACACCGTGCGCAGCACTTCGTGCCGGTCGATGAGGTCGGCGATGGCGCGGCCGAGCGCGGCGACGTCGAGCGCGCCGGTCAACCGGACCGCCATCGGGATGTTGTAGGCCGCCGATTCGCCGTCGAACTGGTTGAGGAACCACATGCGCTGCTGCGCGAGCGACAACGGAATGCGCTCCGGTCGTGGCGCCGCCACCAGCGCGCGCCGCCCACCCGTGCCGACATGCTGCTCGACCTCGCGGGCCAGGCCCGCGACCGTCGAAGCCTCGAACAAGGCTCGCACGGGCACCCGAGCCTCCAGTGCTGCGCCGATGCGCGCGGCGACCTGAGTCGCCAGCAGCGAGTTACCGCCGAGAGCGAAGAAATCGTCGTCTGCGCCGACTTGCTCGGCACCGAGCACCTCGGCGTACACCCGCGCGACGATCTGCTCGATCGGAGTCGACGGGGCACGGAAGGCTTGCGTCTCGAACTCCGGCTCCGGCAACGCCTTTCGATCCAGCTTGCCGTTCACGTTGAGAGGAAGCGCGGCCAAGACCACGAAAGCACCGGGCACCATGTACGACGGCACAGCCGCGCTCAGTGCCGACTTCACCTGCGCCACATCAATATCCGTACCCACCAGATAGGCCACCAGGCGATCACCGGTGCGCGGGTCGGACTTCGCGATCACCGCGGTCTGCGCGATCTCCGGCAACGACAACAGCGCCGCCTCGATCTCACCGAGCTCGATCCGGAAACCACGAATCTTCACCTGAAAGTCCGTACGACCCCGATAATCCAACTCCCCGTTGGCGTTCCAAGCCACCAGGTCACCGGTGCGATACATGCGCTCACCGGTCCCGTACGGGTTGGCCACGAAACGATCCGCGGTCAGATCCGGGCGGCCGAAGTAGCCGCGCGCCAACTGCGCACCCGCCAGGTACAGCTCACCCGAGACGCCGATCGGCACCGGCCGCAAACGTGCGTCGAGCACGTAGACCTGGCTGTTCCACTCCGGCGCACCGATCGACACCGACACCGCATCAGCATCGGTGACGCGATGGCTGGTGATCGACACCGCAGCCTCGGTCGGACCGTAAAGGTTGAACAGCTCCACCCGCGGCAACTCCCGCCGGAACCGCTGAGCCAACGCCCCCGGCAGAGCCTCACCGATAGCCAGCACCCGCCACAACGAATCCGGCAGGTCACCGGCACTGAGCAGCGCATCGAGCATGGACGGCACCACATGCAAAGTGGTGACCCACTCCCGCGCCAACAGCTCATTCAAGTAAGCCGGGTCGCGATGACCATCCGGCGCCGCGATCACCAGACGGCCGCCACACACAACAGCCGACCAGAACTCCCACACCGACAGATCGAACGTCGCCGGAGTCTTCAACAGGAACGCATCCGCGGCGTCCAGTCCGAACTCGGTTGCCTTCCACAGCAACTGGTTCGCGATCGCACCATGCGGAACGGCCACGCCCTTGGGGCGGCCGGTCGATCCGGAGGTGAAGATCACGTAGGCCGTGTGCTCGGGACGCAACGGCGACACACGGTCTGCGTCGGTGATCGAAGTGGCGGCGAGCGCCAGGTCCTCGATGACGTCCACCCGCACCGTCGGCGCGAGTTCCGTCTCAAAAGAGGTAGCGGCGTCGGTCAGTACACAGACCGGTGCCGCGGTCTCGAGAATGTAATCGGTCCGCTCGGCGGCCTGATCCGGATCCACCGGCACATAGGCGCCACCGGCCTTGCTCACCGCGTACATCGCCACGATCAGGTCCACCGAACGGCGGATGGCCAACGCCACCCGCGCCTCGGGACCGACGCCCAGCGAAATCAGATGCCGGGCCAGGCGATTCACCCGCGCGTCGAGTTCGGCGTAGGTCAGCTGCGCGCCGTCGTCGGTGACCAGCGCCACCGCAGCGGGGGCCGCGGCGACCGTCGCGTCCAGCAACGACACCAGGGTGGCGTCCGGATCGACCGGGTGCCCGGTGTCGTTCCAGCCGTGCAGGATTCGCGTCCGCTCGGTCGGAGCCAGGAGCTCGATCTCGCCCACCGGGACCGACGGAGCCGTGGTCACCGCTTCGAGCAGGCGACCGAACCGGTCCGCGAAACCTTGCACCGTCGCGCGGTCAAAAAGCGCTGTGGCATAGGTGAAGTAGCCGCCGAGACCGATCGGCTCGCCGGCTTCGTCGTAGCCGTCGGCCACGATCAGATGCAGATCGAACTGCGACACCTGGGATTCGACGTCGACGCCGGACAGGGTCAGCCCGGGGAGCTCGAGTTCGACCTGCCCGAGGTTCTGGAAGGACAACCCGACCTGGAACAGCGGATGCCGGGCCGTGGAACGAACCGGGTTCAGCACCTCGACCAAGCGCTCGAACGGCACGTCCGCGTGCGCGAACGCCTGGATATCGGTTTCGCGCTGGCGCGCCAGCAACTCGGTGAACGCCGCGCCCGGGTCCACCCGGGACCGGAACACCAGCGTGTTGACGAACATGCCGATCAGATCGTCGAGCTCGGCCTCGCCGCGGCCCGCGATCGGAGTGCCGATGGCGACGTCATCGGTTCCGGCGAGCCGGGCGAGCAGCACGGCCAGCGCCGAATGCACGACCATGAACAGCGTCGCGCCCTCGGCGCGAGCCAGCTCGGTCAGCGCCCGGTGCACCCGGGCATCGACCCGTACCTCGACGCGATCGCCCGCGAAGGACTGCACCGCGGGGCGCGGCCGATCCGCGGGCAACTCCAGTTGATCCGGCAGCCCCGCCAGCTCGGCACGCCAGTAGTCGAGCTGCTTGGCCGACAACGAGTCCGGATCCTCCTCGCGACCGAGGAGTTCGCGCTGCCACAGGCTGTAATCCGCATACTGCACCGGCAGCGGCGCCCAACCCGGCGTCTGGCCCGCCGCCCGCGCCGCGTACGCGATCGCCAGATCGCGGGCCAGCGGGCCGTCGGACACGCCGTCACCGGCGATGTGGTGAACCACCATCGCCAGCACGTAATCCGCCGGAGCACCCGCCTCGGTGGTGATCCGCAGCAACGTAACCCGCAACGGCACCTCGGTGGTGACGTCGAAGGAGGTGGCCAGCAGACCGGCTACGGCGGACGCGATGTCCGCCGGCGCGACCTGCCGCTCATCCAGCTCCGGAATAGCTTGCGCCGCAGGCAGAATCACCTGTACCGGGCCGTCCGGGGTCTGCGGGTAGACGGTGCGCAGAACTTCGTGCCGGGTGACGATGTCCCCGATGGCGGCGCGCAGCGCGGCCACGTCCAGCTCGCCGGTCAGGCGTACCGCGACCGGCAGGTTGTAGGCCGCGGAACCGCCGTCGAACTGGTTGAGGAACCACATGCGCTGCTGCGCCGGCGACAACGGGATACGGTCCGGCCGTGGGCCGGCGACGAGCTGCTTGCGTCCGCCGGAACCGGATTGCTCGGCCAGCCGGGTGGCGAGCGCGCCGACCGTCGGCGCTTCGAAGAGCAGCCGCACCGGCACCCGGGTGTCGAACGCGGCGCCGAGCCGTGCGATCAACTGGGTGGCGATCAGTGAGTTGCCGCCCAGATCGAAGAAGTTGTCGTCCACCCCGACCCGTGCGACACCGAGCAGATCGGCGTACACACCCGCGACGATCTCCTCGATCGGCGTGGCCGGAGCCCGGAAGGTGGCCTTCTCGAAGGCGGGTTCGGGCAAGGCTTTACGGTCCAGCTTGCCGACCGGGGTCAGCGGGACCTGGTCCAGCACCACGATCGCGGCCGGCACCATGTGCGCGGGCAGCTTGCCGCCCAGGAACTCGCTCAGTCGCGCCGGATCCACCGTGGCGCCGGGCGCTGCTGTCACATAGGACACCAGAACCTTGGCGCCGCTGTGGTTTTCGCGGCCGATGGTGGTCGCGAAATCGACATCGGGGTGGGCGCCGAGCACGGCGTCGATCTCACCGAGTTCGATACGGAAGCCGCGGATCTTGACCTGGAAGTCAGTGCGGCCCAGGTAATCCAGCTCCCAGCCGACGGGCGCGCCGTCGGCGAGCCGGTCCGCCCGAGCCGGGGCGGGCACCCAGCGGACCAGGTCACCGGTGCGGTACATGCGCAACGCGGGCTCGAACGGGTTGGCCACGAAGCGATCCGCGCTCAACCCGGCCCGGTTGTGATAGCCGCGGGCCATCGCGGCGCCGGCCAGGTACAGCTCTCCGGCCACGCCCGGGGGGACCGGATGCAGCCGAGCATCCAGCACCACGGCCGACATGCCGTGCACGGGTTTGCCGATGGTCAGGCGCTGACCGGCGACCTGCGGACCGAAGAACGCGCCGATCGTCATCTCCGTCGGGCCGTAGCCGTTGACGTAGCGGCGGCCGGGCTGCCACTTCGCGAGCAGCTCCGGCGTCGTCGCCTCACCGCCGGTCGCCACCAGCTCCAGCTGATCCAGGCCCGCGGGGTCCAGGGTGCCCAGCAGCGCGGGCGTCAGCACGGTGTGGGTGACGGCTTCGGCGCGGATCAGCTCGGCCAGCTCGTGGCCGCCGACAATCCCCGCCGGGACGATCACCAGCGTGGCGCCCGCCACGAAGGCACTGAGCCATTCCTCCACCGACTGGTCGAAACTCGGTGAGGTGACGTGCAGTATCCGATGGTGCGCGGCCAGCTGGTACGCGCCGATCACGTAATCGGCGTAGCCGCCGAGTCCCGCGTGCGGGACGGTGACGCCCTTGGGCAGACCGGTTGAACCGGAGGTGTAGATGAGATAGGCCGGATGCGCCGGCCGCAGCGAACGCAGCCGATCCGCGTCGGTGACGGGCGCATCGGACCGGTCGGCCAGCAGTCCCTCGGTCGCGGGGTCGTCCAGCACCAGCCAGGACACGTCATCGGGCAGGGCGGCAACATGCTCCGCGGTCGTGATGCCGAGCACCGCGCCCGAGTCGGTGACCATGTGCCGGATCCGGTCCGCCGGATACCCCGGGTCCACCGGCACGAAGGCGCCGCCGGATTTCGCCACCGCGCAGAGCGCGGCGATCATCGCGTAGGAACGTGGCAGTGCGAGTGCGACAAGGCTTTCCGGCCCGACACCACTGTCGATCAGCACGCGCGCCAAGCGAGCGGAGTACGCGTCGAGCTCGCCGTAGCTGATCGAGCGGCCCGCGTAGCGCACCGCGGTCCGGTCGGCGCCGAGCCGCGAGCCGCGAGCCAGCAGCTCCGGCAGCACTTCGCCGGCGGCCGGTTCCGCGCCCCGTACCGGCGCCAGCAGCCGGTATTCGGCCTCGGACAACAGCCCCAGATCACCGATCGGCCGGCGCGCTTCCCGGACGATCGCACCGAGCAGGCGGGTGAAGCGCTCGGCGAACACCCGCACCGTGGACTCGTCGAAAAGGTCACGGGCGTACTGGAATTCCGCGTACAGGCCCGCGGCCGCGCCGGCGGACTCCGCCTCGCGGATGGTCAGCGAAAGGTCGAACTGCGCGGTGTCGATCTCGAAATCGACTGCGCCGATCCGCAATCCGGGTAGCTCGAAGTCGGTGTCGGGGAGGTTCTGGAACGACAGCTCGACCTGGAACAGCGGATTGCGGGCGGTGGAGCGCTCCGGATTGACCAGTTCCACCAACCGCTCGAACGGCAGGTCGGCGTGCGCGAAGGCTTGCAGGTCCACGTCTTTGACCTGGGTCAGCAGCTCGGCGAAGGTCCGCTCCCCCGGCACCTGGGTCCGCAGCACCAGCGTGTTGACGAACATGCCGATCACATCGTCGAGCGCGGCATCGCCACGGCCCGCCACCGGAGTACCGATGGCGATGTCCTCGGTGCCCGACATCCGCGCCAGGAACACCGCGAGGGCGGTGTGCACGACCATGAACATGGTCGCGGTCTGTTCTCGCGCGATCTCCCGCAGGCCCTGATGCACCTCGGCGTCGATCACGAATTCGACCCGGCCGCCGGCGAAAGACTGCAGGGCCGGGCGCGGCCGGTCCGTGGGCAGGTTCAGCTCATCCGGTATTCCGGCCAGGGCGGTAAGCCAATAGCCCGCCTGCTTGGCGATCAGACTCTCCGGGTCGGACTCGGCGCCCAGCACCTCGCGCTGCCACAGCACGAAGTCCGCGTACTGCACCGGCAACGGCGCCCAGCCCGGCGCCGCGCCCGCCCCGCGCGCGGCGTAGGCGGCCATGATGTCCCGGGTGAGCGGCCCCATGGACCAGCCGTCGGAACTGATGTGATGCGCCACCAGCACCAGCACGTACTCGCTGCTGCCGTCGACCTGGAAGAGCTTGGCGCGCAACGGAACTTCGGCGGTGACGTCGAACCCAGCGGCGAAAGCCGCGACCACTCGGTCGCGCAGTTCGGCGGCGTCGACGAGTTCGGGCGTCAGATCGGGCACCGCCGCGTCCGCGGGCAGGATCACCTGGTAGGCGACGCCGTCCTGCTCGGGGTAGATGGTGCGCAAGGTTTCGTGCCGGGCGATGAGATCCGCGACGGCCTGCTGCAGCGCGGCGACGTCCAGGTTGCCGGTCAACCGCACGGCGGCCGGGAGGTTGTAGGCGGTGGAGGTGCTGTCGAAGCGGTTCAGGAACCACATGCGCTGCTGCGCGAGCGACAGCGGGATCCGTTCCGGCCGGGGGCCGGCGACCAGCGGACGCTGGTCTCGCTCGGTCCGGGCGGAGTGTTCCAGCTTGGCTGCCAACCCGGCCACCGTCGAGGCCTCGAACAGGGCACGCACCGGGACCCGGGTGTCCAGGGCGGCGCCGAGCTGTGCGGCCACCCGGGTCGCGACCAGGGAGTTGCCGCCCAACTCGAAGAAGTCGTCGTCCGCGCCGACCTGATCCAGGCCGAGCACCGTCGCGAAGACCTCCGCGACGATTTCCTCGATCGGGGTGGCCAGAGCCCGGAATTCCCGTGCCGCGAAGGTCGGTTCGGGCAGCGCCTTGCGGTCCAGCTTGCCGCTCGCGTTCAGCGGGAACTCGTCCAGCGCCACGATGGTCGCCGGAATCATGTAGGTGGGCAGGGTTTCCGAGATCGCGGCCAGCAGCGCCTGCTGATCGATCGCCTGACCCGGCGCGGAAACGGCGTAGGCGACGAGCTGATCGCCCAGCGGTGACGGCACCACCAGTGCGGCGGCCTGAGTCACCGAATCCTGTGCCAGCAGCGCGGTTTCGATCTCGCCGAGCTCGATCCGCTGGCCGCGGAACTTCACCTGGAAGTCGGTGCGGCCGATGTACTCCAGACGCACGGGGTTGTCCCGCCACAGCACCAGGTCGCCGGTGCGGTACATGCGGTCGCTGGTGCCGAAGGGGTTGGCCACGAACCGATCCGCGGACAGATCCGGTCGGCGGACGTAGCCGCGGGCCAGCTGGACACCGGCGAGGTACAGCTCGCCGGGCACACCGGCGGGCACGGGCTGCAGGTGCGAATCCAGCACGTAGACCTGGGTGTTCCACTGCGGGACACCGATCGGGACGGTGCGGATGTCGGCTTCCGAAGCGGGCCAATAGGTGACCGACACCGCGGCCTCGGTCGGACCGTAGAGATTGTGCAGCGGCGCGGCCGAGACCGCCCGCCACGCGGCGACGGTTTCCGGCGGCAACGCCTCACCGATGACGAAGACGTACCGCAGCGACGGATAGGCCTCCCCCGCCGGCGCGTGCGTGGCGAACACCGTCAGCATCGACGGCACGAAGTCGGTGACCGTCACGCCTTGGGCGGCAATGGTTTCCGCGACGTACTGCGGATCCCGATGCCCGTCCGGCGTCGCGACCACGAGCTTCGCCCCGGCCCGCAGCGGCATGAAGAAGCCCCACAGCGACACGTCGAAGGTGGTCGCGGTCTTCTGCAGATAGACATCGCCGGGCTCCATCGGGTACTCGGCGAGCATCCAGGCGATCTGGTTGTGGATCGCCGCATGCGAGACCGCCACACCCTTGGGACGCCCGGTGGAGCCCGAGGTGAAAATGACGTAGGCGGGGTGTTCCGCCCGCACCGGGCGCAGCAGCTCCTCGGCGCGTACCGGCGCACCCGGGTAACTGCTCAGGTCGAGGGAGTCCAGTGCCAGCGCCTCGGTACCCGCGGGCAGGCACGACGCCGCGTCGGTCGTGGTCAGCACGCCCAGCGGCTGCGCGGTGTCGAGGATGTGGCCGATCCGCTCGGCCGGATGGTCCGGATCCAGCGGCACATAAGCGCCACCGGCGGTGACGATCGCATACATCGCGACCACCAGGTCCACCGAACGCCGAATCGCCAAGCCCACCAGCGTTTCCGCGCCCACACCCCGCGAAATCAGCAGGCGCGCGAGGCGGTTCACCCGCTCGTCGAACTCGCGATAGGTCAGCGACACACCCTCGTAGGCGATCGCGACCGCCTCCGGATGCGCGGCCACCGTCCGGCGGTAGCCGTCCAGCAGCAGCTCCGGCGCGACCGGATGCCGAGTGTCGTTCCACTCCAGCAGAATCCGGTCCCGCTCGGCATCCTCGAGCAGCTCGATCGCACCGACGGGGCGCTCCGGCTCGGCCGCGACAGCGGCGAGGACCCGGACCAGCCGTTCGGCGTACCGCACGATGGTCGGCTCATCGAAAAGATCGGTGGCATAGGTGAACACCGCGGCCATACCGCCCAGGTGCTGCTCACCCTGCTGCGGCACGATCGTCAGCTGCAGATCGAATTTCGCGATGGCGCCGTCGAATTCGAGCGCGCGCACCGACAACCCGGGCAGCTCGAGCTCGGCCTGGTCCATGTTCTGGAAGAACAGCGCCACCTGGAACAGCGGGTGGTGCGCCTGCGACCGCACCGGGTCCAGCACCTCGACGAGCCGCTCGAACGGCAGTTCCGCGTGCGAGAAGGCCCCGAGGTCGGTCTCTTTCGTCGCCGCCAGCAGATCCAGGAACGACGCACCGGAATCGACCTGGGTCCGCAACACCAGGGTGTTGACGAACATGCCGATCAGATCGTCGAGCTCGCGCTCGCCGCGACCGGCGATCGGGGTGCCGATGGTGATGTCGCCGGTGCCGGACAGCCGGGCCAGCAGCAGCGCGAACGCCGCGTGCACGACCATGAATTCCGAAGTGCCGGAACGCTGGGCGAGCGCGCTCAGCCCCGCGCGCACCGAGGCGTCCACCTCGAACTCGAACTCCCCCGCCGCGCCGGAGGCTACGAGCGGGCGCGGGCGGTCCGCGGGCAGGTCGAGCCGATCCGGGATCCCGGCCAGCGCGTCGCGCCAGTACGAAATCTGCGCGGCCGCCAGCGATTCCGGATCGTCGGAGTCCCCGAGCAGCTCGCGCTGCCACAGCGTGTAGTCGGCGTACTGGATGCGCAGCGGCGACCAGATCGGCCGCGAGTCCTCGCGCCGGGCCAGGTAGGCCATCATCAGGTCGCGGGCCAGCGGCGCGAAGGACGCACCGTCGGCGGCGATGTGGTGCACCACCATGGCGAGCACGTGCTCGCCGGGCGCGACCTGGGCGACACCGACGCGCAACGGCACCTGCTCGGCCACGTCGAAGCCGGACAGCAGGATTTCGCTCAGCCAGCGCGGCAGTTCCGCCTCGGCCACCTGGGCCGGCGCCAGCCGCGGAGCCACCTGCGCCGCAGGCAGAATCACCTGGTAGCCGGTGCCCTCGACGGCCGGGTACACCGTCCGCAAGGTCTCGTGGCGTTCGATCAGGTCGGCCAGCGCGCACTGCAGCGCGCGCAGGTCGAGCTCGCCGGTCAACCGGATCGCGAACGGGATGTTGTTCGCCGCCGACGCCGGGTCGAACTGGTTCAGGAACCACATCCGCTGCTGCGCGAGCGAGAGCGGAATACGCCGCGGCCGTGGACCGGCCGTGAGTGCCTTGCGGGCGCCGGTGTCGGCGTGCTGTTCGACCTTGATCGCCAGCGCGGCCACGGTGGACGCCTCGAACAGCAGGCGCACGGGCACGCGCGCGTTGAGGGCCGCGCCGAGGCGCGCGGCGACCTGGGTGGCGAGCAGCGAATTACCGCCGAGCGCGAAGAATTCGTCGTCCAGGCCGATCCGCAGGTGCTCGTCGCCGCCGTCGACCTGCAGCACCTCGGCGAACGTCCCGGCCACGATCTGCTCGATCGGGGTGACCGGCGCGCGGAACACGGCCTTCTGGAAAGTGGGGGCGGGCAACGCTTTCCGGTCGAGTTTGCCGTTGACGTTGAGCGGCAGCGCGTCCAGAACGATGAACGCCGAGGGCACCATGTAGGACGGCAGCTCGGCGCTCAGGGCAGAGCTCACCTGTGCCACATCGATATTCGTGCCGACCAGGTAGGCGACCAGGCGGTCGCCGGTGCGCGGATCGGAGACCGCGAGCACCGCGGTCTGCGCGATCTCGGGCAGCGCCAGCAACGCGGCCTCGATCTCACCGAGTTCGATCCGGAAACCGCGGATCTTCACCTGGAAGTCGGTGCGGCCCCGGTAATCCAGTTCACCCGTACGGTTCCAGGCGACCAGGTCACCGGTGCGGTACATCCGCGCGCCGGACTGGAACGGGTTGGCCACGAACCGATCCGCGGTCAGATCGGGTCGGCCGAAGTAGCCGCGCGCGAGTTGCGCACCTGCCAAATACAATTCACCGGAGACACCCACCGGGACCGGGTTCAGGCGCGCGTCCAGCACATACACCTGACTGTTCCACTCGGGACGCCCGATCGGCACCGACGCCTGATCGTCCGCGGTGACCCGGTGGCTGGTGATCGACACCGCAGCTTCGGTCGGGCCGTACAGGTTGAACAGCTCGACCAGCGGGCGGTCGGCCCGCAGGCGCTGCGCGAGCGCGGCGGGCAGCGCCTCGCCGATGGCGAGCACGCGCCACACGCATTCCGGCAGCCCGGCGGTGACGAGCGCGTCCAGCATGGACGGCACCACGTGCAGGGTGGTCACCCATTCGCGGGTGATCAGCTCGTTGAGGTAGACCGGATCCTTGTGGCCATCTGGGACGGCGATGACCAGGCGGCCACCGCAGACGGCCGCCGACCAGAACTCCCAGACCGAGAGGTCGAAGGTGGCGGCGGTCTTCAGCAGCACCCCGTCCTTCGGGCTCAGGCCGAATTCCTCGGTCTTCCACTGCAATTGGCTGGCAATGGCGACGTGCGCGACGGCGACGCCCTTGGGGCGGCCGGTGGAGCCGGAGGTGAAGATGACGTAGGCGGTGTGCTCGGGACGCAGCGGCGCCAGGCGGTCGGCGTCGGTGATCGGGGCCGAGTCGCCACCGGCGAACGCGTCCAGAGACAGCACGGGCGCGATCTCGGTGCGGAAATCGGCGTCGGCGTTGGTCAATACACAGACCGGTGCCGCAGTCTGGAGGATGTAGTCGATGCGTTCGGCGGGCTGATCCGGGTCCAGCGGCACGTAGGCGCCGCCCGCGCGGGCCACCGCGTACATCGCGACGACCAGATCGACGGAGCGCCGAATAGCCAGGGCCACCCGCGCTTCCGGGCCGACGCCCTGGGCGATCAGCTGCCGCGCGAGACTGTTCACCCGCGCGTCGAGTTCGGCGTAGGTGAGCTCCACCCGGCCCGACGGCTCGTCACCGACCAGCGCCACCCCGTCCGGGTTCGCCGCGACCGTCGCGTCGAGCAGCGACACCAGCGTGGCGTCGGTATCCACCGCGTGCGCGGTGTCGTTCCAGACCTCCAGGATTCGGTCGCTCTCGGCGGCCGCGAGCAGGTCGATCGCGCCGACCGGCGCGGCCTGATCGGCGATCACGGCGTCCAGGACCCGCACGAACCGCTCGGCGAAGCCCTGCACCGTCGACGCGTCGAACAGGTCTGTCGCGTAACCGAACTCGGCCCGGATCTCCGCGGGCGTGCCGTCCTCGGCGTACTGGTCGGTGAGCGTGACGTGCAGGTCGGTTTTGGCCAGCCAGGTATCGAAATCGACGCCGCTGACGGTCAATCCGGGGAGTTGGAAGGTGGTCTGCGCCAGGTTCTGGAACGACAGGCCGACCTGGAACAGCGGGCTGCGCGCCGCCGAGCGCACCGGGTTCAGCACCTCGACGAGCCGCTCGAACGGCACGTCCGCGTTCGCGTAGGCTTCCAGGTTGCGTTCGCGCACCTCGGCCAGCAGTTCGGTGAACGAGGCCTCGGGTCGCACGTGCGTGCGGAACACCAAGGTGTTGACGAACATGCCGATCAGATCATCGAGTTCGCGTTCGCCGCGGCCCGCGATCGGGGTGCCGACGGCGATGTCGTCGGTCCCGGACAAGCGGGAAAGCAGCACCGCCAGAGCGGCATTGCACACCATGAACAGGGAGGCGTTACCGGCCCGCGCGATCTCCTGTAGTCGGGCGTGCCGGCGCGGCGAGATCTGGAATCGCACCGTCTGCCCGCGGAACGAGCGGGCGGGCGGGCGCGGGCGATCCGAGGGCAGCTCCAGCTGATCCGGCAGCCCCGCCAAAGCCTGCTTCCAGTAATCGATCTGGCGGGTCGCCAGCGAATCCGGATCCTGCTCGGACCCCAGCACCGCGCGCTGCCACAGCGCGTAGTCGGCGTATTGCACCGGCAGCGGCGCCCACTCCGGTTCGGTACCGGCCGCACGCGCCGTGTAGGCGATCATCACGTCGCGGGCCAGCGGTCCCATCGACGAACCGTCCGCCGAGACGTGATGCACCACGAACCCGATGACGTGCTCGTCCGGCGCGAGCCGGAACAGCGCCACCGCGACCGGAACATCCACGGTCACATCGAAAGTCGTCAGCGCCAGCTCGACGATGTGCGAGACGACCTCGTCCGGGTCGACCTCGACCGGCACCAGCGTGAACGGCTTGTTCGGCGCCGGATGAACCACCTGGTAGGGCCCGTCGGGCGAGCCCGGGTACACCGTGCGCAGCGACTCGTGGCGAGTGAACACATCGCCGATCGCCGAACCCAGTGCGGCGACATCCAATTCACCCGACAGGCGCACCGCGAGCGGGATGTTGTCCACCGCCGACGCCGCCGGATCGAACTGGTTGAGGAACCAATACCGTTGCTGCGCGGGCGAAAGCGGGATCCGCTCCGGCCGCGGCATGGACGTCAGCGCCAGCCGCCGCCCCGAACCCTTCGTCTCCTCCAGCCGCGCCGCCAGCGCCGCGACCGTCGGCGCTTCGAACAGCAGCCGCGCGGGCACCTGGGTGTCCAGCGCCGCACCCAGGCGCGCGATCACCTGCGTGGCGATCAGCGAGTTGCCGCCGAGTTCGAAGAAATCGTCGTCCGCGCCGACGGCATTCGGCGGATCCAGCAGTTCGGTGAAGACGCCGGCGACCATCTCCTCCAGATGGGTCTGCGGCGCCCGGAACTCCTTGACCCGCAACTCCGGCGCGGGCAGCGCCGCCCGGTCCAGCTTGCCCACCGGGGTCAGCGGGATCTCGTCGAGCACCATGATGGTGGTCGGCACCATGTGCGCGGGCAGGCTGGCTTGCGCGTGCTCGGTCAGCACGTCGGCATCGGCGACAGCGCCCGGCGCAGCGTGCACGTACGACACGAGAATCGTTGCGCCCGTGTCCAGGTCATGGCCGACGGTGACCGCGAAATCGACAGACTCGTGCCCGGCGAGCACGGCATCGATCTCGCCGAGCTCGATCCGGAAGCCGCGGATCTTGACCTGGAAGTCGTTGCGGCCCAGGTACTCCAGCTCGTGATCGGCGGTCCAGCGCACCAGGTCACCGGTGCGGTACAGCCGGGAACCCTTGGGATCGAACGGGTTCGCCACGAATCGGGCGGCGGTCAGCGACGGCCGCTGATGGTAGCCGCGAGCCAGCTGGGCGCCGGTGACGTAGAGCTCGCCGACCACCCCGTTGGGTACCGGCGTCAACCGGTCGTCGAGCACGTATTCGGTGATCGCCCGGATCGGCCCGCCGATGGTGACCGGTGCACCCGGCACCATCGGTGCACTGATGTTGACCATGATCGTGGTCTCGGTCGGACCGTAACCGTTGAAGAACTCCCGGCCCGGCCCCCAGCGCCGCACCAACTCCGGCGGGCAAGCCTCGCCACCGGCCACCACGACCCGGAATTCGTCGAGCCCGGCCGGATCCACCGACGCCAGCGCCGCCGGGGTGATGAAGGCATGGGTCACCCGCTCACGCCGCAGCAGCCCGGCCAGCTCCGCACCGCCGTACACCGTCGGCGCGACCACCACCATGGTCGCCGCGCCACCCACGGCCAGCAGCAACTCCAGCACCGACGCGTCGAACGAGGGCGAGGCGAAATGCAGTGTGCGCGAATCGTTGGTGACCCGATACCGGTCGCGCTGCTCGTCGCAGAAACTCGACAGACCGGCCTGGGTGACCACCACGCCCTTGGGCAGACCGGTCGACCCGGAGGTGTAGATGACATAGGCCGGATGCTCGGCCCGCAACATCCGCACCCGATCGGCATAGGTCACCGGCTCCGGCGAGAACTCCGCCAGCTGAACCAGGAACGCCGGGTCATCGAGAACGACCCACTCGACCTCGCCGGGTAATTCCTCGGCGACGGACTCGACCGTCAGGCCCAGCACGGCACCGGAATCCGACACCATGTGCGCGACCCGGTCGGCCGGATAGTTCGGGTCCACCGGCACGAAGCCCGCGCCGGTCTTGGCGACCGCCCACACCGCGACCACCGAATCCACCGACCGCGGCACACCGACCGCGACCAGATCCTCCGGTCCGATACCGCGCGCGATGAGCAGCCGGGCCAGCCGCGTCGAGCGCTCATCCAGCTCGGCGTAGCTCAACTGCGCCAGCGACGTCTGCGCGTCGGCGAACACCACCGCGGTCCCCGAAGGGTTCGCTTCTACGGCCGCCGCCAGTAGCTGCGGCAAGGTTTTGACCCGGGAGCGCTGCGGACGGGCGGGCCGGGTGCGGGTCGGACGCGACATCAGCGCACGCCCCCAGCAACCACGGTCAACTGCCAGCCCTGCACCATCAACGCCACTCCCTCATCAGTTTCTTTCAGCCTCGGCGCACCGACCACTGTCGTTCACTGTCATTGCCGTGCCGCGTCCGAAGCGGATGCCATTCTGCCCTGCCGAACGCACCGAGCGGTATCTCGCGAGGTGAGCATTTACCGGGCATTGAGGTCAGCCGATCCGGCTCGACACCTCGGTTCCCAGCAAATCCGCCAGCGGAATTATTTCGACGGTATCGCCGCCCGCGGCCGCGGCACTGCCGGTCAGCACCACGGTGCGCAGATCTTCGAGCTCGCCGAAGTCCACGCTGCCCAGTCCGGCCTGATCGGTGAGCAGATGTGTCACCCACTCGTCGGCGAGCAATCCGGTCAGGTCGCCACTCGCGGCGACCACCACCGACGCACCGTTGGACCCGGCCGCCACCACTTCGAGCAAACCGGCGGCCGAACCCGGACGGCCGGTGCCGTAGGTGCGGGATTCGAAGGTCAGCTCGGCCCGGCCGGTGAACCGGTCGACCGCGGCCGCCAGCTCGTCGTAGGTGAGCGTGCTGCCGTCGTCGATCAGGGCCGGATCGCTGCCGCGCAGGGTGCGCAGCCGGTTCGCGTAGGTGACCGGGCGCGGCGACTGCGCGTCGATCTCGGCGCGTACGGCCGCGTCCTCGAGCGCGAGCCAGTCCAGGTCCTCTACCCCGGAGCCGAGCCCGATCTTGACCTCCAGTCCGCCGGGCAGGCCCGAGGGCACCAGGGCCGCACCGGTTTTGAGCACGGCCCAGCTCGCCACCGCCGCGTCGACGCCGCGCTCGAGCCGGACCGCGACACCCGTGCCGGGACCACAGCCGCGATCGATCAGCACCCGCGCCAGTTTCGACGAGCGCGCGTCCAGCTCCTGGTAGCTGACGGCCTGTTCGCCCCACACGAGCGCGGGACCTTCCGGGTCGTCCTCCACCGCGGCCGTCAGCGACTGCGTCAGCGCGGCGCCGGCGGTGCTGGTGTTCTCCACGGGCTCGGCGTGGGCGGTCTGCCCGGCCTGGCCGCGGTCGCGTTCCTCGGCGTCGAGGATGTCGATATCGCCGACGACGGTGTGCGGGTCGGTGGCCACCGCGGCCAGGATCCGCTCGAAGCGGCGGGCGAACGCCTTGGCCGTCGACTCGTCGAAAATGTCGGTCGCGTAGCTGAATACGACGTTCAGCTCACCGGAGGTGCGCGGATCGACGATCACTTGCAGGTCGAACTTGGCCGCGATGGCGCCGGCATCGAGCCCGGCGATGGTGAGGCCGGGCAGTTCGAGGGTCGGCGCGTCGGTGCTCTCGAAGGACAGCACTACCTGGAACAGCGGGTTGTGCGCGCTGCGACCCGCGGCCACCTCCTCGACCACCCGCTCGAACGGCACGTCGGCATTGCCGAAGGCCGACAGGTCGGTCTCCCGGGCCTGCTCGACCAGTTCGGCGAAGCTGGAACCACTTTCGACGGTGGTGCGCAGCGCCAAGGTGTTGACGAACATGCCGACGAGATCGTCGAGCGCCCGTTCCCCGCGGCCCGCGATGGCGGTACCGATGGCGATATCGGAGCTGCCGGACATGCGCGCCAGCAGCACCGCCAGCGCCGCGTGCACGACCATGAACAGCGTCGAATTGTGCTCGCGCGCAATGCGGACCAGGTTCTCGTGCACCTCGGTGGGCACACTGATCCCGGTCGCCGCACCACGCATGGACGGCACCGGCGGACGCGGGCGATCCAGCGGCAGCGCCAGTTCCCCGTTCAGTCCGCTCAGGCGCTTGCGCCAGTACGCCAATTGCTTTGCCGCCACCGAGGTCTCGTCGTCGTCGGCGCCGATCGCGGCGCGCTGCCAGAGCGCGAAGTCGGCGTACTGCACCTCCAGCGGCACCCAGGCCGGCGAACGGCCCTCGACGCGGGAGACGTAAGCGGTCGCCAGGTCGCGAGCCAGCGGCGCCATCGAGACACCGTCGGCCGAAATATGGTGCACCACAACGACGAGCAGATGCTCCTCGGGATTGTCGGCGGAGTTCAGCAGCACCGCGCGCAGCGGCACCGCCGAGGTGACATCGAAACCGCGCGACATCATGTCGGTGATGTGGGCGATCGGGTTCGAGGTGGTCTCCACGTCCAGCCCGCCCGGCAGCGCCTCGGCCACCGAGACGATCTCCTGGTACGGCAGCCCGCCCGGTCCGGTGACCGGGTAGCGGGTGCGCAGCGCCTCATGCCGTTCCAGCACGTCGGCGACGGCGTAGCGCAGCGCGGACACATCGAGCACGCCGGTGAGCCGGATCGCGAGCGGAATGTTGTAGGCGGGCGAGGCCTGGTCGAGCTGATTGAGCACCCACATCCGCTGCTGCACCAGCGACAGCGGAATCCGGGCCGGACGCTCGCCCCGGGCCAGCGGCGGCCGGGTCGAGTCCCCGGTGCCCACGACGACGCGCGCGGCCAGCGCCGCGACGGTGGAGGCCTCGAACAGTTCGCGCACCGCGAGATTCGCGTCCAAGGCCTCGTTGATCCGGGCCACCGCGCGGGTCGCCAGCAGCGAATTACCGCCGAGGGCAAAGAAATCGTCGTCCAGCCCGACCTCGGCACCGTTGAGCAAACCGGCGAAGACCTCCGCGACGGCCAGCTCGATCGGCGAGGACGGCGCCCGGAAGGCGGCCGTGCTCACGAATTCCGGTGCGGGCAGGGCCTTGCGGTCCAGTTTCCCGTTCGGGGTGAGCGGCAGCGCGTCCAGCACCACGATCGCGTCCGGCACCATGTAGGCGGTCAGGAATTCGGCTGCCTTGGTACGCAATTCGATGGGGTCGAGGTGTGTGTCGGTGTCGGGCACGGCGTATCCGATGAGCCGGTCGCCCGCGTGCTCGTCGGAGCTGACCAGCACCACGGCCTGGCTCACGCCCGGGCAGCGCAGCAGCGCCGACTCGATCTCACCGAGCTCGATCCGGAAGCCACGCAGCTGCACCTGCTGGTCGCTGCGACCGGCGTACTCGAGGTTCGCGCGCCCGCCGAAGCCGGCCCAGCGGCCGACATCGCCGGTGCGGTACATGCGAGAACCGGGCTCCCCGTAGGGGTTCGCGACGAAACGGGTCGCGGTGAGCCCGGGCCGGCCGAGGTAGCCGCGCGAGAGCTGGTTACCGGCGACATTGATCTCACCCGCGACGCCGACCGGCGCCGGGTGCAGGCGCTCGTCGATGACGTAGGCGTCCAGACCCGGCAGGGCCCGGCCGATCACGCTGGCCGCGTAGTCGACCATCTGCTCGTTCAGTTCCAGGAACGACACGTGCACCGTGGTCTCGGTGATGCCGTACATGTTGACCAGCCACGGGGCGTCCACGGCGTGCCGCTCGTACCAGCGCTGCAGCTGGCGCAGGTCCAGCGCCTCGCCGCCGAAGACGACGTAGCGCAACGCGAACTTGCCCGCGTCGCCCGAGTGCGCGGCGCGATCGGCCTCGGCCAGTTGGTAGAACGCCGACGGCGTCTGGTTCAGCACCGTGACCTGCTCGCGAATCAGCAACTCGCGGAACAGTTCCGGTGACCGCGAGGTCAGGTAGTCGACCACGACGACGGTGCCGCCGTTGGCCAGCGCGCACCACAGTTCCCACACGGAGAAGTCGAAGGCGAAGGAGTGGAACAGCGTCCACACGTCGGTCTCGTCGAAATCGAACAGCGCCTGGGTGTTGGCGAACAGCTCCACCACATTGCGGTGCGCGACGCCGACGCCTTTGGGCACGCCGGTGGAGCCGGAGGTGTAGATGACGTAGGCCAGGTTGTCCGGGTGCAGGGGTGCGAGGCGGTCCCGATCGGTGATCGGGGCATCCGGCAGGTCACCGGTCTGCTCCAGCAGCACTACCGGCACGTCACCGGAGGGCACAGCACCGACCACGTCGGCGGCGGTCAGAATGCAGGCGGGCGCGGCGTCGGAGAGCATGAACTCCAGGCGCTGCGCCGGGTAGGTGGTGTCGATCGGCAGGTAACCCGCGCCGGTCATCAGCACCGCGAGCAGGCCGACCGGCAGTTCCTCGGTGCGCGGCAGGGCCACGGCGACAAGGGTTTCCGGTCCGGCGCCGCGCGCGATCAGCGCCCGCGCTACCCGGTTCGCCCGGCGCTGCAACTCACCGAAGGTCAACGCGGTGTCACCGAAACGGACGGCGATGGCGTTCGGGCGCCGGTGCGCCTGTGCCGCAATGAGATCCACCAGGGTGACCTCGGGGACCTGCGCGCCCGGAGTGTTCCACTCGCGCAACACCAGGTCCCGCTCACCGGGGGCGAGCAGGTCGACATCGCCGACCACGGCCGCGGTGTCGGCGGTGAGCGCGGACAGGATCCGGCGGAAGCGGTCCGCGAAATCCTCGACGGTCGGCTCGTCGAACAGATCGGTCGCATAGGTGAAGGCGAGCGAAAGGCCCTGCGGCGTGCCGTCTTCGGCGGTCTGCTCGACCAGCTCCAGCTGCAGGTCGAACTTCGCCAGCGGCACGTTCAGCTCCGCGCCCGCCACGCTCAGCTCGGGCAACTCCAGCTGCGTGCGCTCCATGTTCTGCAGCACCAGCAGCACCTGGAACAGCGGGTGCCGGGCGGTGGACCGGACCGGATCCAGCAGTTCCACCAGGCGTTCGAACGGCACGTCGGCGTGGCCGAACGCCTCGATATCGGCCTGGCGGACCTGGCCGAGCAGGTCTTCGAAGCTGGCGCCCGGCGCGATCTCGGTGCGCAACACCAGCGTGTTGACGAACATGCCGATCAGGTCGTCCAGCGCGGCCTCGCCGCGGCCCGCCACCGGGGTGCCGATGACGATGTCGCGGGTGCCCGACAGGCGGGACAGCAGCACCGCGAGCGCGGTGTGCGCGACCATGAACAAGGTCGAATTGTGCTGCTGGGCAATCTTTTGCAGGGCCGCGTGCAGGTCGGCGTCCACGGTGGACCGGAACGTCGCGCCGCGGTTCGAGGCCGCGGCGGGCCGGGGCCGGTCGGCGGGCAGGTTCAGCTGCTCGGGCAGCGCCGCCAGCTGGGCCTGCCAGTACGCGATCTGCTGCGACAGCAGCGATTCCGGATCGTCCTCGGAGCCGAGCGTTTCCCGCTGCCAGATGGCGTAATCGGCGTACTGCACCTCCAGCGCCGGCCATTGCGGGCGGCCGCCGCGGGTGCGCTCCACGTACGCGGTCATCAGGTCCCGGGTCAGCGGGCCCATGGAGAAACCGTCACCGGCGATGTGGTGGATGACGCACACCAGTACGTGCTCGTCGTTGCGCAACCGCAGCAGCTGCACCCGGATCGGCGGCTTGGCGGTCACGTCGAACTTGGTCATCGCCACCCGGGTGACGAACTCCGCCACCTGCTCCGGGGCCGAGTCCAGCGTCGGAAGCGGCGGCACCGCACGGGGATCGGTCATCGGCAGCACCGACTGCACCCCGGCGCCGTCGACCTCGGGGTAGACCGTGCGCAGCACCTCGTGCCGCTCCACCAGATCCCGCATCGCCGACTGCAGGGCCACCACATCGAGTCGCCCGGACAATCGGACCGCGACCGGAATGTTGTTGACCGCGCTGGCCGGATCGAAGCGGTTCAGGAACCACATGCGCTGCTGCGCGTAGGACAGCGGCACCAGTTCGGGCCGCTCCACCGCGTGCAACGCCCGGCCCGCGGGAGTCGCCGCCTGCTGCAGCACCCGCTCGGCCAGCGCCGTCACCGACGAGGCCTCGAACAGCAGTTGCACCGGGACGCGCACGTCGAGCGCGGAACCGATGCGGGCGGCGGCCTGCGCGGCGAGCAGCGAGTTGCCGCCGAGGGCGAAGAAGTCGTCGTCAGCGCCGATCTGGGCGTCCGCACCCGACATCAGCAGTGCCGCGTACACATCCGCGACGACCTGCTCGGCGGGGGTTGCGGGAGCACGGAATTCGCGCGTGGCGAAAACCGGCTCGGGCAGCGCCGCACGGTCGAGCTTGCCGACCGGGTTCAGCGGGATCTCGTCGAGCACCATGATCGACGCCGGAATCATGTGCGCGGGCAGCGATTCCGCGAGGTACTCGGTCAGCGCTGCGGTATCGACCTCGGTGTGCGGCAGCACGTAGGACACCAGCGCGGTCTGTCCCGAGGGCAGCGTCTTGCCCAGCGTGGCCGCGTAATCGATGGCGGGATGCGCTTCCAGCGCGTTGTCGATCTCGCCGAGTTCCACGCGGAAACCGCGGACCTTGATCTGGAAGTCGACGCGGCCCAGGTATTCGATGATGCCGTTGTCGGCACGGCGCACCAGGTCGCCGGTGCGGTACAGCCTGGCCCCCGGAGTCTCGGCGTCCGCGCCGAACGGGCTGGCCACGAACCGTTCAGCGGTCAGGCCGGGGCGGCCCAGGTAGCCCTGGGCCAGCGCGGGGCCGGATAGGTATAGCTCGCCGATGACCCCGGCGGGCACCGGTCGCAGCCGCGCATCGAGCACGAACGCGCCCACACCCGGGATCGAGCTGCCGATGGTGACCGGCTCGTCGCCGCGCATCGGCGGCGTGCTGGTCGCCAGAATGGTGGCCTCGGTCGGCCCGTATCCGTTGTAGAACTCGCGGTCCCCGGTGGCCCATCGACCCACCAGTTCGGGACCGAACTTGTCGCCCGCGACCACCACGACCCGCAGGTCGGGCAGATCGGCGGGATCCACCGACTCCAGCGCGCCCGGGGTGATCAGCATGTGCGTGACACGTTCGGAGCGCAGCAGCTCGGCCAGCTCGAAACCGCCGAACACCGTCGGCGGCGAGATCACCAGCGTCGCGCCGGTGGAGAACGTGAGCAGCATTTCCAGCACGGAGACGTCGAAGTTCGGCGAGCAGACGTGCAGGACCCGGGAATCGTCGGTGACCTGGTAGTGCTCGGCCTCGGCGGCGACCAGCCCGGCCAGGCCGGTGTGCGTCACGACAACACCCTTGGGCTTGCCGGTGGAGCCGGAGGTGTAGATGACGTAGGCCGGATGGCGCTCGTCGAGCGGGCGGACCCGGTCGGCGTAGGAGATCGGGTGCTCCGGGCGATCGAGGATCCGCTGCGCCACGACCGGATCGTTCAGTTCGATCCAGTAGATATCGGAGCCGAGCTTGCGCCGGTGCTGTGAGGTGGTGAGACCGATCGCGGCGCCGGAGTCGCCGACGATGTGCGCGATCCGCTCGGCCGGGTAGGCCGGATCGACCGGCACATACGCCGCGCCGGTCTTGGCGATGGCCCACACCGCCAGCACCGATTCGATGCCGCGCGCGATGCCGATGGCGACCACGTCACCGGGGCCGATACCGCGTTCGATCAGCTCCCGGGCCAGCCGCGAGGAGTCGGCGTCCAGCTGGCGGTAGGTGAATTCCTCGGCGCCGGCCCGCACGGCCACCGCATCGGCGGCGGACTCCACGGCCGCGGTGAGCAGTTGACCGAAGGTAGGGCTGCCCGACCTGCGGCGACGGGTACCACGACCGGAACGACGGGCAGTATCCATTCGGGTGTAATCACCTCTCGCGTCTAGCGCGGCCGCACGGCCGTTCATCTCATCGGCCGCTCGGCCTTGTCTGTTCAGCCCCACCCCGGAGATCGTCGTCCTGGGCCAGCGCGGTCCGGGCAATCATATCGGGCTCCCCGAACCACAAAAGGCGACCGGAAATGATCGCAGTCGCCTTCCGGCACATCGGTAGCTCGAGGCGGGATGTTGCAGATGTGCGGCCGTGAGACTTCTCATAGCCAGCCGCGCCGGGTGGCCTGCACCCCGGCTTGGAATCGGGTGCTCGCGCCCAGGCGCTCCAGCAGCCGGGCGGTGCGGCGCACCACGGTGCGGCGGGACATGCCGAGCCGGCGGGCGATGGTGTCGTCGGTGGCGCCCAGGCCCATCAGGGTCAGGATCGCCTTGTCGCGTTCGTCGAGTTCCTCGGCGGAGGGATTCACCGAGATCGGCGCGGCCAGCGACCACAGCACATCGAAGGTCTTGATCATCAAGCGCAGCGCGGGCGAACCGGAGACTCTGATCCCCATCGGGTCCGGTCTGCGTTCGTCGGCGTGCAGGACCAGGATGCCGCGTTCGTCGTCGACCACGATCATCTTGAACGGCGGCTCCGGCAGCGTGCGGGCCTGCGCGCCACTGGCATTGGTGGCCAGTGCGTGACGTAGTCGTTCCGCGTCCTGGTAGATGGTGTCCTGGTACAGCGTCTGGTAGCGGATGCCCTCGCCGAGGCGGGCCCGCTTCAGCTGGAACTGGCGCTGCTCGCGCTCGGAATCGCTGAGGTACGGGCCGCGTTCGATGAGCTTCACCGAAGTGCGTGCGGCGGACTGGATTTCCTCGAAATCGGCCAGCATCTCGACCCGCTCGAAGACCGGCACGATGGCGCCGTTGGTGCGCGGGGAGCGCCGCACCGAACGGAACGTCTCACTGAGTCGCGCTGCGGCGGCGTGCATCTGGCTGATCTCGTGCTGGCGGCGGCGCGCCTCGGATTCGGACAGCGATTCCGGGGCATGGGCATCCCAGATGGGTGCGCCGTCGCCGTTGGAAAGCTGTACCGCCGCTTGGAGTTCGCACAGCACCTTCAGCGAGGCGGCCGCGGATTCCTCCGAAACATCCAGATAGCGCGCGATATCGGCCAGTCCGGAGCGCGGATGATGCACCAGCACGGCGTAGGTACGCCCGTGTGGAGATCCCGGTTCGAAGATATCGCCCAGCTCGGTCACGACAGGAGCCTAACCAGCGTTCTGCTGCTCTGTAGGTGAGATGTCAAGCTGGGCAACGAAGATCAGTGCTTGGACGGGCCCCACTGCATCGGGACGCCCTTGGCGGCCAGATACGGCAGGGGATCGATTTTCGCGCCACCCTGGTCCCAGATCTCCAGGTGCAGGTGCGGGCCGCTGGAGTTGCCGCGGTTGCCGACGGAGGCGATCACATCGCCCGCCTTCACCCGCTGGCCTTCTTGCACGAACATGTCGTTGACGTGGCCGTAAACGGCGGTGGTGCCGTCGTCCTGCAGCACCCGGACCCAGAGGCCGAAGCCCGAAGCCGGGCCCGCCTCGATGACGGTGCCGTTGCTGACGGAGTGGATCGGGGCGCCGAGGTGGTCGGCGAAATCGACGCCGTAGTGCATGGTGCCCCAGCGGGCGCCATATCCGGAGCTGATCTGGCCGGCCACCGGGCGCACCGCGGTCGCTGGGGCGACCTGCTGGGTCACACCCTTGAGGACCTCCTCGACCTGGGCCAGCGGGCCCGCGATCTCCGGCGGCAGGTTCTGGATGCCGAACGGCTGCGCGACCGGGGCGGCGACCTGAGCCGCGACCGGAGTCGCCTCGGGCGCGACGTCGGCGACCGGGGTCGCGAACTTGGCCTGAGTGGAGGAGATTTCGCCGGCGCCCTTGAACGTGATGGGCTCGGCGGCCTTTTCGTCGGTGTCGTGGTGCGGCGAGAGCGGCGCGGCCAGGGCCGGCGCGACCTGCGTCGCGGTGCCGACCAGAGCGCCCGCGGCGACCGCGAAGGTGGCGACGCGCTTGACGCGATCGGTGGAGGGCGACTCGGCGCGATGCCGCGTCCGGCGCTCCGATACCGAAACTTCGTTGCCCAGAAGGCTCATGACGGTGATGGAACTGGGGCCAACCCGGTGCTGCGACAAAGCTTCGTCCTAGCGTCCGACCTACAGGGAAACGGAGTACCGTTACGACCGGTTTGCACCGATCTGCGCGGTTCCGAAATTTGTAACGTTTCGGCTTCCGTTGTGACGGGAACTCTACCCCGTCGTGACCATTCCGCAACCTTCTCTTATGTTTACGCAGGTCGCGGGCAGGGAAGGGTCCCGAACTTCGTAACTTTCGGCTGTTATCCGTGACCTTGACAAGTGCCAGACTGGGTCTCGTGATCCTCGACGAGTTGCAGACGCCGATCGTGCTCGCGCCGATGGCGGGTGGACCTTCTACGCCGGAGCTGACCGCGGCCGTGTCCGAGGCCGGTGGGCTCGGGCTGCTGGCCGCCGGGTATCTCAGCGTCGAGGAGACAGCGGCGCGGATCGAGAAGACGCGGGCGCTGACCGGTAAGCCGTTCGGCGTGAATCTGTTCGCGCCAGGTGCGCCGACGCCGCCTGGCGAGTTCTCCGACTATGTGGATGCGTTGGCGGCCGAGTACGAAGTCGGTGCGCCGAAGTACGACAGCGACGCCTGGGACGCCAAGATCGATCTGCTTGTCGCGGCGCCGGTTTCCGTCGTCACATGCACGTTCGGTTGTTTCAGCGCCGCGGAGGTTTCGCGGCTGCACGCGGCCGGCTCGGAAGTCTGGGTGACGGTCACCTCGGTGGCCGAGGCGTTGACTGCCGCCGAAGTCGGCGCGGATGTACTTGTCGCGCAAGGGGCCGAGGCCGGCGGGCACCGCGCCACCTTCGTCGACCGGGTCGCCGATGACGTCACCGATCCGCTCGGGCTGCTGTCGCTGCTCCAGTTGCTCACCGCCGCTGTCGATCTGCCGCTGGTGGCGACCGGCGGTATCACAACCGGCGCCGGTCTCGCGGGCGTTCTGGCCGCCGGGGCGCGGGCCGCGCAATTGGGCACCGTCTTCCTGCGCTGCCCGGAAGCCGGTACCAATTCGATACATAAGGGCGCACTGGGTTCGGCGACCCCGACCATGCTCACCCGAGCATTCACCGGGCGTCGAGCCCGCGGCATACGCAACCGATTCCTGTTGGACCACACCGACGCTCCCGCCGCGTACCCTGAGATCCATTATGCGACCGCACCATTGCGAGCCGCCGCCCGCGGCGCCGGGAACTCCGAAGAGGTGAACCTCTGGGCCGGGCAGACCCACTCGCTGGCGCCCGAGTTACCGGTCGGCGAACTGGTCGCGAAACTGACCACTGAAGCGAAAATTGCTCTGACCAAGGCACTTTCGCGCTGAATCCAGGGTTGTTGACAACGACTTTCGAATAGACTTCAGGGGCATCGCAACCGCCATCCACCCCACCCCCGGAGGAGAGCGCCCATGTCCCTCGATGTCCCCACCGCCTTGCTCGAACGCGCCGAACGCGGCGAGATCGACGACGCCGACTTCGTCGAATGCGTCCGGACCTCACTCCCCTACGCCTACGAGGTAGTCAGTCGCGTGGCCGCCGACCTGCATTCCGGCACAGCGGAATACGCCGACAACCTCATCCCCCCACCGGACGAGGTAGCCCGCGGCCAGCTGCTGCGCGCCATGGCCTCGGATGCCATCCGCGGCGGCCTGGAACGCCACTTCAACATCAAACTGGCCTTCCAGAACTGCCACCGCGTAGCCGCTTTCCCCCTCGCGGCAGTAGGCGGCGACACCTACAGCACCTTCATCAGCACCCGAGCCCAGCTCCTCAACCAGAGCCCGGAACTCCGTAACTGCTGATACCGCAACAGCACACGGCCCGCCCAGCGTCACCCGCCGGGCGGGCCGTGTTCTGGGCCGCGGCCTTGCGCCGATCAGCGATAAAGCACTCTGAAATGCCCACACTTCGGATAGTGTGCGCGGGTATGACCAGGTCACATCTAGTACGCCTCGGCTTTGCGAGTGCAACCCTTACCGCAGCGATCGTTTTGGTGGGGGCGGCTCCGGCGGCTGCCGATACCGGCTCTGCCGCGAGCGGATCCGCGGCTGGATCCTCCCAGGCTTTCAGCCAGCTTTACCCACGTCTTGCCTGCCTGATCAATCCGCAGTCCAGCAATTGGGGCGGCGCCCCGTTCTGTAGCTGGCCGGGCGTCTGACCGCACTGAACCTGTCGGCCCGCCCGCCATCAGCGGCCAGGCGGGCCGAATTCGGCTCAGGACAGCTTGGTGACCTGTAGTTCGCCGTCGGCGTACTGGGCGCGCAGGCGCTTCTTGTCGAACTTGCCGACGCTGGTTTTCGGGACCTCGGCGATGAAGGTCCAGCGTTCGGGGAGTTGCCATTTGGCGAACTTGTCGGCGAGGAAGTCGCGCAGTTCCTCCGGCTTGGCGTCGGCGCCTTCCTTGAGAACGATGGCGACCAGCGGGCGCTCGTCCCACTTCTCGTCCGGGACGCCGATGACGGCGGATTCGGCGACCGCCGGGTGGCCCATGACCGCGTTCTCCAGGTCGACCGAGGAGATCCACTCGCCGCCGGACTTGATGACGTCCTTGGAGCGGTCCACCAGGGTGAGGTAGCCGTTCGGGGTGATCTTGCCGACGTCGCCGGTACGCAGCCAGCCGTCGTCGAACTTGTCCGGGTCGACCATCGCCCCGTCCGGGGAGTAGTAGGAGCCGGTGATCCAGGGGCCGCGAACCTCCACCTCGCCCAGGGCTTCTCCGTCGTTCGGGACGACGCTGCCGTCGTCGCCGACCAGGCGGGCCTGGACGTTGGCGGGGAACCGGCCCTGGGTGTAGCGGTAAGCCCACTCCTCCGCACCGGTGACGCCGACCGGCGGATGCGCGACCGAGCCGAGCGGGGACGTCTCGGTCATGCCCCAGGCATGCAGCACCTTCACGCCGTGTTTCTCCTCGAAGGCATGCATCATCGCCGGCGGCACGGCCGAGCCGCCGACCACGACGGTGCGCAGGTGGGCGATGTCCTGCGGGGCCGCCGCGAGCTGGGCCAGGACGCCACCCCAGATGGTCGGGACCGCGGCGGCGAAGGTGGGCTGCTCGGCGGCCATCATCTCCAGCAGCGGTCCGGGCTGCAGGAAACGGTCGGGCATAAGGACATTCGCGCCCGACATCAGCGCCGCGTAGGGCAGGCCCCAGGCGTTGGCGTGGAACATCGGGACGATCGCGAGCACATTGTCGGCGCCGCTGAAGCCCATGCTGCTGGGCTGGCAGACCTGCATCGCGTGCAGCCAGTTCGAGCGGTGCGAGTACACGACGCCCTTCGGGTCACCGGTGGTGCCCGAGGTGTAACACATGGCGGCGGCGGAACGCTCGTCGATCACCGGGAAGTCGAAGGAATCCGACTGTGCGGCAAGCCGTTCGGTGTAGGAGTGCACCTGCACGCCTTCGGGCGCCGGCAGCGCGGCAGCATCGCCGTTGGCGACGATGACGTGGCGGACGGTCTTCAGATTCGGCAGGTACTGGGCGAACATCGGCAGCAGGGTGCCGTCCACGATGACGACCTGATCCTCGGCATGGTTGGCCACATAGACCAGCTGCTCCGGGAACAGCCGGATGTTGAGCGCGTGCAGGACCGCACCCATCGCAGGCACACCGATGTAGGCGACCAGGTGCTCGTTGTTGTTCCACATGAAGGTGCCGACCCGGTCACCCTCGCCGATCCCCATGCCGCGCAACGCATTCGCCAACCGTGCGGCGTCGGCCCCCACTTCGCGGTACGTCATGGTGCGCACGCCGGTCCCGGTCCAGGTCGACACCGTGCTGTCGCCTTGGAAGGTGGACGCGTACTTCAGCAGCGTCGCCAGCGACAGCTGTTCGTCCTGCATGGTGCTCAACATCGGGGTACTCCTCTTTTCCTGCCTGTGGCGATAGAGAGCCACATCACATCCGCGGATGCTACCCAAAGGTAGTCAAGCCGGAATCCCGGCGGCCCAGAATCTGAAACTGGGGAGCATCAAATTCCGCGTTCAGCCCGAATGCGCAGGGTAGGCATGCACCAGAGCGGTCTCCAGCTTCGCGACGGCGTGGGTCAGCGTGTGCTCGGCTTCGTGCGCCACGCGGTGCGCGTCGGCCAGCGTGATGGTCGGCACCACATCCACCTCCACATCGGCGTGCAGGCGGTGCCCGATCCAGCGCATCCGCACGCTGCGCACACTCTGCACACCCGGCTCGGCGGCGAGCGCGCGCTCGGCGGACGCCACCAGCGCCGGGTCGACGCCATCCATCAGGCGGCGGAAGACATCACGGGCGGCAGTGCGCAGGACAGCGAGGATCGCGAGGGTGATCAGCAGACCGACGACGGGGTCGGCGAGCGGGAAACCCAGCGCGACACCGCCCGCGCTCAACAGCACTGCCAGCGAGGTGAATCCGTCGGTTCGCGCGTGCAATCCGTCAGCGACCAGCGCGGCCGAGCCGATGCGGCGTCCCACCCGAATGCGGTACAGCGCAACGGTTTCGTTGCCGAGAAAGCCGATCAGCCCGGCGGCGGCGACCCAACCGAGATGCTGGATCGGGGCGGGCTCGATCAGCCTGCGAACTGCTTCATAGCCCGCGACCAGCGCGGACAGCGCGATCATCGCGACGACGAAGAGCCCGGCGAGATCCTCCGCGCGGCCGAAACCATAGGTATAGCGACGGGTGGCCGCCTTGCGGCCCAGAGCGAACGCGATCCACAGCGGGACAGCGGTCAACGCGTCGGAGAAGTTGTGAATTGTGTCCGCCGCCAAGGCAACCGAGCCGGACACCGCGACGACCAGCACTTGCAGTACGGCCGTGATCCCGAGCACGACCAGGCTGATCTTCACGGCACGAATGCCGATCGCGCTGGACTCCAGTGCGTCATCCACACTGTCAGCGGCGTCGTGGCTGTGCGGCGCGAAGATCTCGCGCAGCAGTCCACGCAGGCCAGTGGGGTGCGTGTGGCCGTGACCAGGGTCGTGGGCGTCGCCATGGGCAGGGGCGTGGCCGTGCGGGCGGCCGTGGCCGTGATGTTGGCCGTGCCCACGGCCGTGGTCGTGGGCACGGTCGTGAGCGTGGGCGTGCGGGTCTCGATCGCCGCCAGGTGAATGCTCCTGACCGAGCGGATGCACTCCGTGGCGCGAATGCTCATGACTATGCGTCTGGGCGGTTCCCGAAAGCCCTTGTGCGGGACTCTTTCTCGTGTGACTCACTCCGCGACCGCCTGATCTCGCGCCGGCAGTTCCCGAACGGCGTCGGTGCGGTGGTGCGGCGGAATCCCCGGCCCCGCGTGCTCCGCGTTGTGCACAGCGTCTACCACCAACTGGCGCACGTGCTCGTTCTCCAAGCTGTAGTAGATCGTCGTCCCGGCCCGCCGAGTTCGGACCAGCCGCGCCATCCGCAGCTTCGCCAGATGCTGCGACACCGACGGCGCGGGCTTCCCGACCTGTCCGGCCAGATCGTTCACCGCCAGTTCCCGATCCACCAGCGCCCACAGCACCTGCACCCGTGTGGGATCCGCCAGCATCCGGAACACCTCGACGACAAGTCCCACCTGATCCTCATCAAGCGGTCCTTGCTGCCTATCTGCATTCATACGCAGATAATAAGGGTTCCCGCTTCTGCGCGCGAGCACTTCGTTTGCCAATGCCGCAACCTGCGCAAACGCCAGGACCGCGAGCAAGAAGGAGCAGTCCCGTCCGCGCCGGTTGGGCGGGCGGGTAGAACAGGGGCATGCCAGTTGATCGGATGCTGCCCACCCCCGAGGCCCGCGACCTCATCGAGCTCACCCGCGATATCGCCGACAAGGTGCTGGAACCGCGGGTGGTCGAATGCGAGAAGACCGGGACCTTCCCCGACGGGGTGTTTCCCGCGCTCGGCGCGGCCGGGTTGCTGAGCCTTCCGTACCCGGAGGAATTCGGCGGCGGCGATCAGCCCTACGAGGTGTACCTGCAGGTCCTCGAGGAACTGGCGAGCCGCTGGGCTGCCGTGGCGGTTGCGGTGAGTGTGCACAGCCTCTCCTGCCACCCACTGTTCACCTTCGGCACCGACGAGCAGAAGCAGCAGTGGTTGCACGGCATGCTCTCGGGCGAAACCGTCGGCGCCTACAGCCTTTCCGAGCCGCACGCCGGTTCCGACGCCGCCGCGCTGCGCTGTCGCGCCACGAAAACCGAGGGCGGATACCGCATCACCGGCTCCAAGGCCTGGATCACCAACGGCGGCCGCGCCGACTTCTACACCCTGTTCGCCCGCACCGGCGAAGGCTCCCGCGGCATCTCCTGCTTCCTCGTGCCCAAGGACACCGCGGGCCTGAGCTTCGGCAAGCCCGAGGAGAAGATGGGCCTGCGCGGCATCCCCACCACCACCGCCGCCTACGACGACGCCCTGCTCCCCGCCGAACGCCTCATCGGCGATGAGGGCCAGGGCCTTTCGATCGCCTTCAGCGCCCTGGACTCCGGCCGCCTCGGGATCGCCGCCGTCGCAACAGGTCTCGCCCAGCGCGCGCTCGACGACGCCGTCGCCTACGCCAAGGAACGAGAAGCCTTCGGCCGCCACATCATCGACCACCAGGGCCTCGGCTTCGTCCTCGCCGACATGGCCGCGGCCGTAGATTCGGCCCGCGCAACATATTTGGACGCCGCCCGCCGCCGCGACGCGGGGCTGCCCTATTCCCGGCAGGCGAGCGTGGCGAAACTGATCGCCACCGACGCCGCCATGAAGGTCACCACCGACGCCGTCCAGGTCTTCGGCGGCTACGGCTATACCCAGGACTTCCCCGTCGAGCGCTACATGCGCGAAGCCAAGGTCATGCAGATCTTCGAGGGCACCAACCAAATCCAGCGCCTGGTCATCGCTCGCGGCCTCGCCGGAAAGTAATTCGCGTGGACACCCCGCCCCGCGAGACCTATTGTCCTGGACTGGAACAGCGCGCATCGGGCGCGCAGCTAGGCACGGGGGAATCACGTGGTACAGATCGGTATCTGGCTTGCCATTTTGGGCTTCGGCTCGCTCATCCTGGAACAGATGAACATGGAGTTCATCATTCTTTCGTGGGCCGATGACATGCAGCCCGTCTTCGGGATCGGCCTCGGTGTGATCGGCGTCCTGGTCGCCCTGGCGGGCGGCGTCATGTCGGCACAAAAGAGGACCTGACCAACTCAGCCCACGGTCGGCAGCTCCCAGATCCGGATCTCCTCGATCAGGAAGCTGGAGCTGGCGCCCGGCTCCAATAGCCAGGACCAACCGACTACGCCCACCGTCCCACTGGTCAGCTGCGATTCCGGATCCAAATGCCGCAGCCGGTGGCCGTTTACGCTGATCACCAGATCGACCCCGTCGGGCGCGGAGCGGCAGGACGCACCGATCCGGGTCTCGCGTTTCAAATCCAGTCCGGGCAAGCTGTCCCGTCCGGCGAGCACAGCCACTCTCGCCTCCACGGGTTGCCCCATCGCGATGCTCCAGTGCCCAGTGATACCCACCGCGAAGAAGTAGCGGCGAGCGAGATCCCCTTGTTCGGCCCGGCACCACAGCGCGACTCCCCCGAATCCCGCCTCCATCCGCACCACGGCTTCCATACACGAATTCGTCAACGACGGAATGGGAGCGCTGGCGTGGACTTCTTGAATGCCGGATGTGGCCGTCAAACGGTATGCGCCGGAGTCGTATTCGAGCTTGCCACCATGTTGCGGCCAGCCGGTATTCGGGTCGGTGAAGCTGTCTTCCAAGACCAGCTTTCCGCCCAGCTCGGCGCAGAGCGACGGAGCCGATTCCGTTGCGGCGCTGCCGAGTTCGGGCTCGTCCTCGTCGGCCACCTGCCAGACAAGCAGGGCCGCCACCAACGCCAGCACCGTAGCGGCCGTGAGCCACACCGGCCAGCGCCCGCGCCGCGGCGGAGTTCGCGCACTGTCGCGGACCGAATCCGGCTCAGCCACACCGGACGTCGTAACCCCCGCGGATTCGTCCGCCGCATCATCGAGGGTGTCGCCCGGATCGCCGTTGTCGCCCAGGGCATCTCGTACCTGGATGTATCGCAGCCGCCAGACCTGTAGATCACGCCCATCGGCCGGCGGCTCGGCTCCGGCGCGGTCGATGAGCCGCAGGCAGGTATCAATGAAGATCTCGTAGGTCTCCCACCGCGGCATCGTCGAGTTGTCCGGGTTGATGACGTTGCCGATGGTGGCCTTGCTGATGCCGCCCCGCGCGCCCGGCCCCCGGGCGGATTCCCGCGCCAGCGTCTTGAGGGAATCGACCTGTGTGGTCCAACGAAGTTCGCGCAGTTGCGTTTTGAGAATGCGCAATTCGTCCAGCGGATCGGCCATGCGAACCTCCCTGGTCGCATTGTGACCAATCCCGTCCAAAGTTGTCCAGATTATCTCGTAACCATCGCTGACCACGTGATTCTGGAGCCGCATCACACCCGAGACGACGGAGTTCGACCATGAATACGATCCGTGCCCGCCTGGGCATCGCTACCGCCACGCTCGCGGTAGCCGGCGCCCTGACACCACTCGCGGCCCCCGCACAGGCAGCCCCGAACTGCCCTTGGCCGTTCGTCTGCCTCTACGACTTCGCCGGCGTGAAGAAGGGCGCCTTCCAGGACATCACCGCCGGCTACCAGCCGGTGAATTTCGCCGGGGGCACCGGCCACAACGCCCGCCGCGACGACGTCGTCTACCTGCTCGACAGAAACGGCACCGTGGGCTGCATCGAACCGGGCAAGACCGCCAGCCTCCCGACCCCCATCAAAGGCCTGCGTATCTCCCGCGAGGCACGCTGCTTTCAGTGAGTGATTCCAGCCGAGGGGTGGTCCGCGGCGCCGGCATTGGCGTCGGCGTCGCGGATCTGTTACGGTACATGCATGCACATGCAATCAACTGAGCCGAAGCGGCCGGAGCTGAGCGACGTCAGCACCGCCTGGTCGAAGGTTGCCGGGCTGGCCTCCGCCGTGGACGCGAACCTCGATCGGTGGCTTGCCGATACCTATCGCGTCGGGCTGACAGAGTTTCGTGCGCTGAGTTTCGTGAGCCAGACCTCCGAAAAGGAGCTGCGCGTCAACGATCTCGCGCAGAGCGTCGGCCTGAATCAGAGTTCGACGACGCGCTTGGTGAGCCGCCTGGAGTCGAAGGGGTATGTGCGCCGAGATCTCTGCGCGGACGATAAGCGCGGCGTCTATGCGGTCATCACCGAGGAAGGCGAGGCACTGGTCCGCAGCGCGCGATCCCCGTACGAGGATCGCATCACCGAACTCCTGACCGAGGCCACAGCACACTTCCCGGGCACCGAAACCAGGCAGCTCGGGTCGGCCTTGCGCGAGATTGCGGCGCTCCTCACTTCCTGAATCACACGCTGTCACAGCATCTTTCCTTGCCGTCCATATATCTGCATGTACATGCATTAATATCTCCACCATCGAAAGGAACACGTCATGAGCTGGCTCTACCTGGGTATCGCGGTCATCTTCGAGGTCGCCGTCGGCATCGCGGCAGGCAAGGCGCAGGGCTTCACGAACCTGCGGTGGACGATCGGCACGCTCGTCAGCGGCGCGATCGCCACCTTCTTCCTCAGCCTCGCCCTACTGACCTTCGACGTCGGTGTCGGATACGCACTGTGGACCGCACTGGCCGGAGTCGCGATCGTCGTCATCGGCGCACTGTTCCTCTCCCAGCGCCTGACCTGGAAAAAGCTTCTGGGCATCGCCATCGTCATCGTCGGCGTCGTCGGACTCAACCTCGCCGGAACCGTGTAGCACCCCCGTCACTTCGAAAGGACACCTCTCATGACCACCGCAACGCACCTCCCCGCACCCGAAGCAGTCGAACACAAGACCGCCCCCTGGCTGGCACTACTGGCCGCCGGCGGCTTCGAGATCGGCTACGCCCTCAGCGTGAACGGCAGCGAAGGCTTCACCAACCCCCTCTGGTCGACCGTCGCCATCGTCTTCTTCCTCTTCACCCTGTTCTTCCTCAGCGTCGCCTTGAAGAAGATCGACGTCGGGATCGGATACGCCGTATGGGCGGGTATCGGCGCGGTCGGCGCCGCGCTCCTCGGCCCGGTCTTCTTCGACGAAACCCTGACTCTGGCAAAGGCATTCTGGCTCGCGGTCATCATCGGCGGAGTCATCTGGCTCAAACTCGCCGACAGCGCCGAGCTCACCCCTGACACCGCTCCCGCATGAGGGCGACGTAAGACCAAGCACCGCCACGTGATTCACCACGCGGCGGTGCTTTTCTTCGAAACAATCAGAACAGGATCAGCGCGGCGCACAGTCCGGCGATGGCAATGAACTGCAGGGGGACGCGGTACTTCAGAATGCTTTCCCATTTGTCCTGCAGCGCACGGGCATTGGCCGGAATGATGCCGCTCTGTGCGGCGGCGGTCTGCTGGGAATTGATCGGCTTGGCGATGCGGGCGTAGAGGGCGAGCCAGGTGAGCAGCGACGCGACCGTGATCCCTGCCGCGACAGCAGCGCCGATCTGCCCAGCCACCAATGCGATCAGCAGCGTGAGCACTGCGGTGACCACACCGCCCGCCCCGAAAATCGGCATGCGTTTATCCGCGTAGTAGTGACCCCATCCCGCGCTGATGGTCACGGTCGCATCATCGAGCTTGCGGTTCACGGAGCGGGTGACAACTGCCGCGCAGACATCGGTGCCGTAGACGACGGCATTGGCGAGAATGGCTACGGCGGCGATGATTTGGCCGGTGATGATGAGCATTTTCGGCTTCCCTTCCTAAGATTTCGTGTTCTACGTCAGGCCGCGCGGATGCGGCGGATACGGCGGGCGTAGCGGGGGCGACCGATCACGTGCCAGAGGGCGCGTACCGGTGTCGGGAGGCCACCGAGGAGCGCGGCGCGTTCCGCCCGGTCGGCTTCCTCCAGGACGAGGCCGAAGAGCGTGAACAGGGTGCGCTTGGGAGTGTTGGCCACCAGGTGGTCGCCCAGGGCAGCCCATTCCTTTTCGGTGAGGTACTCGGCCGCGAGGGGAAGAAGAGTGGCCTCTTCGTCGTCGAGATGTTCGAGCAGGACCGCCCGGTGCTCGACGAGGACCGCTACGGCGGTGTCGCGTTCGTCGGCTCCGGCCGTGGTCTCCCAGACCGGAACCGCAGCGTCCAGCCTGGTCAGCGTGGCTTCGATGCGCTCGTGCTGGGCTTGCATGCGCAGGACGATGTCGGCCTGCAGATCGACCCGGGCCAGCAGCGGTGGCCACAGCAGCTCGTCCTCGCCCTCGTGGTGGTTCTGCAGTCCCAGCCGGTAGTCGCGGAAGTGATCGGCGATCACCTCGGCACGCGCGGTGTTACCGAGGGGGGCCGCTGCGACGAGCTCGATCAGCAGCCGTGACTCGCGGCGGAAGGCGCGGTGGACGACCTCCATGTCCTGGGTGTTGACGCTCATCTGTTGCTGCCCTTCATCTCTCGTCTGTTCGATGTGTACGAGCCTGCTCCCGGGGGTTTGGAAGGCACTTGGAGCCGACTTGGAAACCTCGTGCGTACGATGTGCAAGTCATGGTCTTGATCCGGGTTTTGGGCTCGTTCGCGGCGGAGGCGAGCGGCGAATCCCTTCCCCTCGGCGGACCGCGGCAGCGTGGTGTGCTGGCTTTGCTGGTGGCCGCGCGCGGGCAGGTCGTATCGGTCGACCGGATGGTCGAGGACCTGTGGCGCGGCGAACCGCCGGCCCGCGCGCTGGCGTCGTTGCAGGCGTATGTGTCCAATCTGCGCCGTCTCCTGGAACCCGCCCGCCCGCCGCGGACCCCGCCCCGCCTGCTGGTGAGCGCTTCACCCGGCTACGCATTGCGGTTGCCGCAGGAGGCGGTGGACGCATGGCGCTTCGAGCAACTACTCGACGAGGCCCGCACGCTCACCGATCCCCGTGCCGCTCGCGTCCGGCTGGACGAGGCGCTGGCGCTGTGGCGGGGACCTGCGTTCGCCGAGATCGCCGACGAACCGTGGGTCGCCGCCGAGACCGTCCGGCTCAACGAAATGCGCCTGGTCGCCCGCGAATTGCACATCGCGGCGGGACTGCGGCTCAGCCACCCCGCGGCGGTGGTGCCCGAGACGGAAATCCTTACGCACGACAATCCGCTGCGCGAGGAGGGCTGGCGCCTGCACGCCCTCGCGTTGTGGAGCAGCGGCCGCCAAGCCGACGCCCTGGCCGCGCTCCGTCGCGCCCGCGCCCTCTTCGCCGATGAGCTGGGCCTCGACCCCGGCCCGGACCTGGTCGAATTGGAAGAGGCGATTCTCGCCCAGCGCACGGATTTCCTGCGCGCGGCGGTCCCACCGGTGCCGTCTCGACCATGGACGACCCCCGACAGCGGGCCGGACGCGGTCACGCAGGCGGTGTCGCAGAATCTCGTCAACGCTTCCGGCACAGAGACTTTCGAATCCCTGCCGTCGGTGCTGGATGACAGGCCGATACCCGCAACGTTCGTGGGTCGGCAGGGTGAGTTCGAGGCGCTGCTGGCGGCCGCTGGGGAGGCTGTCACGGATGGGGCGCGTGTCGCGCTGGTCACCGGCGAGGCCGGGCTCGGCAAGTCGACGTTGCTGGAGCATCTCGGTGCGCGGCTCGAGCGGGACGGGTGGCTCGTGGCCGCCGGGCGCTGTCCCGACGTGGACAGTGCCCCGCCCGCGTGGGCGTGGGTCGAGGCGCTGCGGAAATTGGCCGTGACCGTTCCTCCCGGGGAGTTCGCCGATGACCTGACACCACTGCTCTCCGACTCCGCGCCGGTGAACGGTGACGCGGCGGCCGGGCGGTTCCGGCTGCGGCAGGCTGTGTGGAATTGGCTCTCGGCGGCAGCGGCCGACCGTCCGGTCGTCGTCGTCCTGGACGACCTGCACTGGGCTGACGCCGCCACGCTGGAACTGCTTGGCGGCGGCGTCGACACGCGCGCCCCGATCTTGGTCATCGCGGCATACCGCGCGGACGAAAGCGAGCGCCTCACCGAAACACTCGGGTCCCTCGCCCGCACCGCGCCGCTGCGCCTAGACCTGCCCGGACTCGATCGCGACACCGTCGCGGAGCTCGTCCGCGCCGAGTGCGAGGCCGACGACGCGACAGTGGCCGGGATCGCCGAGCGCACCGGCGGCAACCCGTTCTATGTGCGGGAGAGCGCGCGGCTGCTCAACGGCGAGGGCGCGCTGATCGCGCTCTCGCAGGTCCCCGAGGGCGTACGGGACGTGCTGCGGCGCCGGTTCGCAAGGCTGCCCGAGAGCGGCGTGTCCGTCCTGCGATTGGCGGCTGTGGCCGGGCGGGAAAGCTCGGTGGAGGTGCTCGTGCAGGCCGCCGACACCGACGAGGACGGCGTGCTGGACGCGCTGGACGCGGGCGTCATCGCCGGACTGCTCGACGAGCCCGGACCCGGGCGCGTGCGGTTCGTGCACGCGCTGGTCAGGGACACGCTGATCACCGATGTCAGCCGACTGCGAATCACCAGGATGCACGCCCGGATCGCCGCGGCCCTGGAGGGCTCCGGCGACGTCGCGGCCCTGGCCCATCACTATGCGCGCGCGCGGTCACCGAAGGCCGTCGGTTATTGCGTGCGGGCCGCCGAGCTGGCCGAGGCGCGCTATGCCCACGACGTGGCGGCCGCGCTCCTCACCGACGCCGTCACCCACTCCAGCGACCCGGACGAGCGCGTCGGCCTGCTCGGCAGGCTGCTGCGCGCGCAGGTCCGGGCCGGGGCCTTCGCCGCGGCCAGGGACACGCGCCAGCAGGCCGTGGAGTACGCCGAATCGATTGGGCGCGACGACCTTATGATCGCCGCGTTCACTGCTTGGACCGAGCCGACGCCGTGGCAGTCCCGCACCTACGGCACGGTCGACCGTCCCATCATCGACCGCCTCAGCCGTTTGCTCGAGCGGACCGGCCTCGCCGCCGACGTGCGGTCCCAGCTTCTAGTCGCGTACGCCCACGAGCTGGTGGGCGAGGGCGATCCGACTGTGATGGCGGCCGCGCGGGAAGCGCTCGATCTCGCCCCCACGCCCCATTTGCGGGCCGCGGCGCTGCTGGTGCTCGCGCGCGAGTCCGGGCGGGCGGAGTACTCCCGCGAGCTGGTGCAGATCGGCGTCGAGCACGACCTGCCGGTCTACCGCGTGACCGGCCTGATCGATCAGGCCGCGAACGCCGCCGCGGCCAACGACCCGACGACCATGCGCCGCCTGACCGAAGAAGCACTCGACCTCGCCCGCGCGTACCGGATGCCGGAGGCGATCGGCGCCGCCGAGATCGCGCTGGCGTCGCTGGTGCTCATCGAGGGCCGGTTCGCCGAGGCCGAGCACCTTTACGCCGAGGCCACCGAACGCATGGGACGCGCCGGATCGGTGCACGCCACGGGCTTCCTCCGCCTCGCGCTGGCGGTGGCCTGGCTCAACGACGGCACGCTCGGCGACCACCTGGACGACGTGCGATCGCTGCACGAGGCGCTCGGCCCGATGGTCGCGGACGTGCTCGCCCTCGCACTGCACGCCGCCGGGCGCGGCGATGAGGCCCGCACGTCACCGTCCCCGATCCGGCCCGACTTCTTCTTCACCTTCATGACGAGCCTGCGGGCGATGGCGGTTGTCGCCTCGAGCGACCGCGATGCTGCCGAGCAGATCTACGCGGATCTGCTGCCCCACCGAGACGGTCCGCCGGCGGGCGCGGCGAGCCTGTCGCTGGCCGTGCGCCCGGTGGCGCACACACTCGGCGAGCTCGCTCTCCTTCTGGGCCGCGACGACGAAGCCGCCGCCCACTTCGCCCGGGCGGCCGTCATCGCCGACCAGTGGAATGCGCCCCACTGGTCCGCCGAGGCCCGAGCACACGCCGATCGTGTTCTCGGCGTCCATGTTTCGGCCCCGCCGCAACGCTGATAGCAAGAGCGGCGTAGCGGTGCTGCGGCCCGCGTCGTCGGGCCGTTAGCGCATCGAGCGCTCCGCATCCCGCGCCCGCTGCGCAGATTTGCCGCGAGCCATTGATCGAAAAGCTATGCGTAACAGGCGATTTCAGCACGCCGCATGGCCGCGGTCCGCTGCGCTGCGTCGAGTGTTCCAAGTCGGCTCCAAGTGTCTTCCAAAACCCCGGGAGCAGTCTCGAACACATCGAACACCAGCAACGAAGGAGCAAGACATGAGCACCCACACCTTCCAGGCCGCAGTCGTCCGCACACCGAGCGGGCCCAACTCGATCGAAATCATCGACGTCCCCACCACCGAGCCCGGCCCCGGCGAGGTCCGGGTCGCGGTCGCGGCAGCGCCGGTCAACCCCACCGACCTCGGAGTCGTGGGCGGCTTCTTCCACCAAATGGGCATGATCAACCAGCCCGAGCACACCGGCCTGGGCTGGGACTTCGCCGGCACCGTGCTCGCCACCGGCCCCGGCGTGGACCTGGCCGTCGGGACCCGGGTCGCCGGTGTCGTCCTCGGTTTCGACCGCGACTTCGGCACCTACGCCGAACAACTCGTCGTGCCCGCCGCCGATCTAGCCGTAGTCCCCGACGAGCTCGACCTGGTCGCGGCATCGACGGTGCCGCTCAGCGGCTTGGCCGCGGCGCAGATCGTCGACCTGCTCGGCGACGCCCCCGCCGCCGGCGCCCGGTTGCTGGTCACCGGCGCGGCCGGTGCGATCGGGGCCAACGTCGCCGCACTCGCCGCCGACCGCGGCTGGCAGGTGACCGGTCTGGCCCGAGCCGGGGACGAGCAGTTCGTCCGCGGCCTCGGCGCGCACTTCGTCACCGAGGCCGAGCCCGGCTGGGACGCGGTCGTCGACACCACCTCGCAGCAGGCCTGGGGCCTGACCCCGGTCTGCGACGGCGGAACCTTCGTCGGCGTCCGGCCCAACATCGTGCCCGCGGCCGAGCGAGGGATCACGGTGAACGTCCTGATGGTGCAGTCGGACGGTCCTCAATTGGGGCAGCTGCTGACCCGCGCCGCCTCCGGCCGACTGTCGACTCGAGTGCATGCCGTCATGCCATTGGCCCAAGCCGCTGATGCCCACCGCGCCATGGCCAAGGGCGGAACGCGCGGTCGCTACGTGCTCCAGCCCTGACCGACTCTGCCCATCCGATATCGCTCACAAAGACTCACAAGGAGAAGAACAATGTCCCTGAAGAACGTCAACACCGCCCTGACCGCCACCTTCATCCTCTTCATGCTCTGGTTCGGCGGGCAATACATCCTGAGCCCGGAAATAATGGCCCCGGGCTTCGGCCTACCGAGCTGGCCCTCCGGCGACGGCGACGGCTTCCTGATCATCAAGGGAACCCGCGACGTCGTCATGGCCCTAGTCCTCACCATCCTGCTGGCGACAGGCCACCGCCGAGCCCTGGGCTGGGTGCTGCTGGTGGAAGCCCTCGCCGCCTACGGCGACATGACAAACGTGCTGTCCCACAACGGCTCCGCCGCCACCGCCCTCGGCGTCCACGGCCTGACCGCAACACTGATGGTCACCAACGGCCTACTCATGCTGCGCGAGACCCGCAAGACCGCGGCCGCTCCGGCCCTGCCCGCCCCACAGCCTGCCTGACCTGGTGCAGGTGCCGATGGGTGATGATTCATATACCGATCTTCAGGCACTTTCTTGCCAATGATCGTTATATGAATCATTTCGGTTTACTCACCTCCGAGCATGGTGCAGCCGGTCAATGCCGCTCAGCGACTCCCATCCATCCGGTACTATGCAAATAGTTGGGTTATAGCCAACTACTTGCATACCTTCGAGAGGTGGCGCTGATGGCTGAACGTCGCGGCACCGGCCTGCCCAGTGAACTCTGGCGGGCGCCGCTTCAAACCCTGCGGCCGCAGGACTTGGCCGGCATCTACGCCCAACCGCGGCCCGAGGTCGCGCGGCTCGTCGATCGGGGCGTGCTGCACCGCGTTGCTCATGGCTACTACATCGTCGTCCCGCCGGACTATGTCGGCCGGACCTGGCTGCCCCAACTCGAGGCGGCCGCCGCAGGTATTGCTTCATCGATTTACGGGCCGGATCACGCCATTGTCATGGGAATCAGTGCGGCCCGCGTACTGGGAGCCATACCTCGTGCACTGGCGACCGCGGTTGTCGCGGTTCCGAGCCAGCACCGGCCGATCGCGCTGACCGACCGTGCGGCACAAGTCCGGTTCGTCCGCCGCGATACTGAAGCGCTTGACGCGGAGCGTGTCGAAACGCCGCTAGGCCAGGTGCTGGTCACGACGCCGGAGCAGACCGTGCTAGATCTTGCCCGGCGCCCGGAACTAGGCAACGCCGAAATGGAGGTTCGTCCGGCGATCGAGACGCTCTACCGTCGTAGTGATCTGGCGAGACTTACACAGCTTGCAACAGACCAGCGACGGGGTGCAGCGCTACGACGTGCGGAAAGTTGGGTGGGACATGAGCATCGACGAACATGACAGTGCCGCAGTTCAATTCGGAGTTGCCTCAGAGCAGATCGAGCGCGACCATCTAATCTCCCATTTGCTGGCCGCAATCAGCCGCGGGTTCGGCGACCGACTCACATTCATCGGTGGAACTGCTCTCGCCCGTACACATCTGACGAGCGGCAGGCTCAGTGAAGACATCGATCTGGTCGCGCTGGACAACCGGTCGACCCTGGCAGCCGAACTCGACGCCGCTTTGCCGCGCTCGGCCGCGCGAAGCTACGGCCGACTGGAATGGGCACCGTCATTGACCGATGTCCCGGATACCGGCTCCGCCCACCTCCGCTCCGCATCCGGCGTGTCCGTCAAGATCCAACTGCTGTCAGCACGTGGCAGACCGGCGTGGCCAACCGAACTCCGCGACCTCCACCAGCGATACAGCGACGTGCCACCGGCCGAACTTCGCGTACCCACATTGCCGGCTTTCGTTGCAGGGAAAACCGCAACATGGCACGACCGCCGCGCATCACGCGACCTGTGGGATCTCTGGGCGCTGAACGATATCGGCGCGATCGACGGCGCCGCGGGAACGTTGTACCAGAGGTACGGCCCAACCAACCGCCTCCCCACCCCACAACTGTTCGATCGCGCACCGCACGAGGACGACTGGAACGCACAATTGGCCGGACAGACCCGACTGACGATAGGCGCCGATAGCGCGCTGTCCCTGGTTCGAGACGCCTGGGCACGTATTGCGGAGTGACCGGCAGGACTGACGAGGTCTTCTTGTTAGCTGCTCAGTCATCGAAACCGATTCGCCCTGACACGTACCTGCGAACCACACATCTCATCTGACCTGGGTAATGCGATTACCGTCCTGTGCCCTCGGCAGGATTCGAACCTGCGACACCCGCTTTAGGAGAGCGATCTTGAACCATTTTGCCTGGTAAGGACATTATGGGGAGCGTTGGCGGCGATGGCGTGAACTGGGAAAACGAGGTTGGTTGCGTGGTGCGTGATGGCCCTGAATGAGGCTACTGCGCACCGAAGGTGGCGGCCATGGAGGCAGGAATCGAACCTGCGACCTCCTCTTTGGTCAAGAGGCGCTCTACCAACTGTGCTACTCCATAGCCACGGCGACTCTACCAAGTGAAACCCACTATCCGACAACCACTTTCCCCGCTTCCTCATACTGGCCATCCTGTGCTGAGGGATGGCTAGTCAAGGGGGCCGTGGCCATCGCGTAGCGACGCGTAGCGCCCTCTACTCGCCCGCAGTGAAGTCAGATACTCGGGCCATGGGAGGAAGCCGGGCTGACGCCGCAACCAGACCGGGCGGTACTGTTGAATCCTGTTCGTTGATAGGGGATCCCGCATGGCCGCGCCGAAAACTCATCCGGTCGTTGAGTGGTGGTTGAAGGGATCGGACGGCTGGTGGGACGTTCCCATCATGCTGCTGTTCGTGATTGGCGGAGGCTTCGCTGGGTTCGGCGCGTTCGAAGCCTGGAATCAAGGGCATTGGCCGCTGTTCGTGCTGCTCGCACTTGCTGCGACCGCCTGCTTGGTGGCCGCCGGTCCGCAGTTGCTCGGGGAACTACTCGTCTACCTGGTGGTCGCACTCGCGGTGCTGACCGCGCCTCTGCTCCTGTTCCCGAGGACGCGGGTCTGGTATCAGCGGGTGTGGGGCGGCGTGAACAAGGAGCTGTCGACGAAGTAGCGCGCCACCGAGATGCCCGCAGCGGGAGAGGATTTCGCTGCGGGCATCGTCGTGTCCCTGGCGACCGTCGACGTTGACAGCTCGCTTTCCATGGCACATGGTTGGACTCCTGCGGTGCAGCGAGTCGGTGCCTTTGGGGAGGTTCTAGTTTTGATGGATTGGATTGCTTGGCGTTCGACCGACTTGGCCGGGGGGCCGGTGGACGAGATCTTCGCATCCCTCTGGGCTCGATTTCCTGGGCTGAGCATGAGACGTCTGTGGTTTTCGAATCCAAATGATGACGACAATGTTTGGCGGATTCTGCGCGAAGACACAGGGCTAGACGTGCAGGTCGATACGTGTCCTGACGGCGCCCCGCCATTCCTCCTTGAATCAGATTATTCACAACGACACGTTAATTCGGCGGACGAGGCGGTCGAAATATTAGTGGAATGGTTCGACACGATGACGGGAACGCCGTGGCATATGTGACCACAGCCGGTTGACCGTCGCCGTTGACGGTCCGGCTGTCCGGCGTCGTTGCCGGTGGCCGGCATGACGGGGGTCAGCCGACGCGTAGCGCCCTGGATTCCCACCGCGGCTGTGATAGCCCTTGGTTCGACAGACCGAACCGCGCAATGAGGGACCAAGCCGCGGCTGACCCGATGCGCTGATCGTGTGCGACGGCACACTTCCCCGGTCGTTGAAAGAAGCGGCCAGACAGGAACAGTCCACGGTAATACCACGGTCCCAGGGCGGGCCGTCTCCCCGACTGGCGGTTATCTGGCGGAAGAATTTCCTCTGCAGGCGAGGAGCGTTTCGCCGTACGCTCCACAGGTGACGGCGGCAAGTGGGGGTGTGATCGGATGAATTCCCCAGCGGAGTGGTTCGATGCAGGGGACCCGGCGGCTTCAGGAAGTCCGTCCAGGGTTCAGGAGAATCAGGAGCTACTGAGAGCATTCATGGCCGATGCCGGAATCAGCCGCCATCCCACGGCCAGTAGCTCCGAAGCACTAGCGACAACCGTGTCCAAGCTTGACGAAATGATTGCCCAGCTGAGAAAGTCGCCTGCCCACCGGATCAGGGTGCGGTCGGCGGACGGCCATTTTGAACATCTGGAGCCAGATCTGCTCCTCAAGTATCTTTTGGCCGTGCGAAGGCGCTACCTGACGCACCTGGGACTGCTGCAACAGCAAGACAGATGGCTGAGTTCAAGGGCGCTCGGTGGGAGGCGCGGAAAGTGATGCTGGAACGAGAGCCCGCGGCGGTCCTCGTCGGCGGTGTCCTTCTCGTAGTAATTTCCATCGCTCTGATCGTCGCGATGTTTGCACATACTCCGGTGCCGGAGATCGTATCGAGTGGCTTTCTACTGATCCTCGGATTCTTCTTCGGGCAGAACAGTAGTCGAGGCGGCGGGAGCTGAAGTTTCGTCTGACCAGGGCGATCCGCATCTTTCCGTTGGTGTCGGCACCCGGGTTATTGCTGCCGCCATGTCCGACACGGTGGCCTTCTAAGATCTGACGACTTCCGATCTCACCCTTGAGACGGTGTATTTAGCTGGTACGCAAGGTAATACAGGTGAGGATGCCCTCGCTGAGCTCCTGCCTTTGCAACCAGGGCGGCTTCCGCTATCAGGGTTCACCGGTGAAGGACAGGGTCGTCTCTCGTGGCGATCTGGCGCAGTAGGAACAAGATGAGGTTCCAGAACTACCGGGCGAAGTCAGCGTGCTCGACGTCGGGAAGATCGAGCGTGCGTGGATCGACGATCTCATCGCCGGCACGGCACCGATGGCAAGTTCACATTGCCCGCCGGTATGGAACGCATGGGTGAAGGGTCGCAGCTATGACACGCCAATCGCTCCGTCGACCACGATCATCCGGAGCAAAGCCGATCAACTGCCGGCCAGCCAAGCTGGACTCCGCGCGGACCAAATTTGCTACTGCGTACTCTCTGCGTACCCGACCGGGGGGCGCAGTCGAAGAGTTCAGGGATGACCCGCGTGACCTGCGGAAATGAAGTGCCCTCGGCAGGATTCGAACCTGCGACACCCGCTTTAGGAGAGCGGTGCTCTATCCCCTGAGCTACGAAGGCTGGGCTAGATGGTTTCGGAGTCTACCGGGTGGGGTGGCGTGGGGCTGAATCGTGTGGGGCGTTAGATGTTGCCGTCGGCGGAGGGGCGCTGGTCGTGCTGTTCGAACTCGCGGGTGCCGTCGGCGAAACCGTGCTCGAAGGTGTGGGAGTCGTAGTTGATGCCGGGCATGTTGGTGAACAGGGCGGTGAAGAGGAGGGTGGAGCCGGGGCTCCAGGTGCCGGTGATCAGGGCTGTGCGCCACCAGGGTTCGGAGTACCAGCCGCCGGGGACTGGGCGGCCGGCGACCATGCCGCCTGGGTAGAAGTTGGGTGTGAGGGCTGAGGGGTGTGGGGAGGCTGCGATTCGGCGGCCGTCGTAGTTGGCTATGCGGTCCTCGGTGACTCGGCCGGCCCGGTTCTGGTTGGCCAGTTGTGGGATGGACGGGCCCGGGTCCATGCCCATCGCGGTGCGGGCGGCTCGGATGTAATGGAGGCCCTCGATGGCGGATACCTTGGCGAGGCGCGCCTGAGCAGGGGTTTTGGCTCGGTCGAGTTGGGCGCCGGCGGCGGTGTGGCGTTCGGAGGCATCAGCCAGTGCTTGATTTGCTGCATCGTTGCTGGGCATCAGGTTGTAGACCTGTCCGCCGAGCCGCTCGTTCTCCCGGCGGGCGTCGGCGAGGGCAGCGTCGAGTTCGATCCCGGCCAGGTCCCGAACCCCGGTTTTGGGGCGCATCACGAGAAGAAGCACGACGATGAAGAGCACCAGGAGGAGCAGCCACCACACCATCGTTCGCTCGCCTTCCGTCCGCGGAATTCGGAACGGAAGCGAGTTTACTGGGAATTTGCTGGAACTTAGCTACCGCAGGTACGCGGGCGGGGCTTCGTCATAGTCGGCTGCGTCGAAGGACCGGGTCTTCCAGCGGTAGAGGACCGTCGCGCCGGGCCAGTTGTTGGTGATCCGGCCTGCGGCGTTGCGGTACCAGCTGGAGCAGAAGTTCCAGGGGGTGTCCTTCAGGCGGCGCTGCAGCCAGTCGTCCCAGTTCTGCTCGGCGCCTGCGCGGGCGGCGAGATGACGGCCCGGCCGCGCGGTCAGGTACTCGACGACCTGACGGATGTAGCGGGCCTGGGATTCGAGCATGTAGATGATGGAGCCCGAGCCGACGTTGGTGTTCGGCCCGTACATCATGAACAGATTCGGGAAGTGCGGCACCGACAGCCCGAGATAGGCGCGGGCACCCTCGTCACCCCAGACATCGGCGAGCTTGCGCCCGCCGATTCCGTAGATGTTCATCGGCGCGAGGAATTCGGTGCCCTTGAATCCGGTGCCGTAGACGATGACGTCGACCGGATGCTCGACCCCGTCGGCGGTGCGGATGCCGTTCGGGGTGACCGCCTCGATCGCCGTGGTCTCGACCGCCACATTCGGCTGGGCCAGCGCCGGGAAGTACTCGTTGGAGAACAGTCCGCGCTTGCAGCCCGCCGCGTAATCGGGCGTCAGCTTCGCGCGCAATTCCGGGTCGGGGACCTGCTTTTCGCGATGCCGGTCCGCGAGCGCGATCACCGGGGCCTTCATCGCCGGGATATCGGTCAGCGCGAGCGCGAGCACCTCGAAGAACGACCAGATCGCGAACCGCTCGGCCAGCCGCGTCGGCGGCAGGTACTTGAACAGCGCGTGATGCACCGCGCTGTACTCGGTGTCGAACTTCGGCAGCACCCAGGCCGCCGACCGCTGGAACAGCGTCAGGTGCGCGACCTTCGGCTGAATCCGCGGAATGTATTGGATCGCACTGGCTCCCGTGCCGATGCAGGCCACCCGCTTACCGGTGAGGTCGACGCTGTGATCCCATTCGGCGGAGTGGAAGGCCGCACCGGTGAAGGTGTCGATACCCGGCAGATTCGGCATGGCCGGTCGCGAGAGCTGACCGACCGCGGGCACGAGAACGTCTGCGGTGAGCCGGGTTCCGTCACCCGTGGTGACCGTCCACTGCCCGGACCGCTCGTCGAATTCGGCGTCGGCCACCTCGGTGCCGAACCGGATGAAGCGCTGCAGATCATGCTTCTCCGCGACACCGCGCATGTATTCGTGGATGTCGGCCTGCTCCGAAAACCGCCGCGGCCAATCGGATTTCGGCTCATACGACCACGAGTACAGGGGTGAGGGCACGTCGCAGGCCGCGCCCGGATAGGTGTTCTCCCGCCACACTCCACCGAGGTCGGCGGCCTTCTCCAGGATGGTGAAGTTGTCGATCCCGGCGCGGCGCAACTCCAGGGCCATGCCGAGGCCGGCGAATCCGGCGCCGATGATGAGGACGGACGGCGTTGTCATACTCCGAGCGTAGTGGGCGTGGCCTGGGCCGCTAAGAGATCAGCGGACAGGAAATCGGCATTTTCGGCCACGCGACCTCACTTCACCCCGAGCGCGTCGAGGATCATCGGCCGGGCGTTGGCCAGGGACTGCTGCCAGTACGGCCAGGTGTGGGTGCCGTTGACGATGTCGACCTTGGCACGAATCCCCAAGGCCGCCAGCCGATCTCGGAAGATCTGCGCCGCGGTCAGCGACATCGCCTCCAGGCCCATCGCATTCACGGTGTTGCCGAGACCGTTGGCCAGGTCCAGCACTCCGGGCACGCCGTTGCCCGTCGTGACGTAAATCGGTAAGCCACGCAGCTTTTCGGCCTGCAGCGTGGCGTCGTTGCGCTGCCATGCCGGGTCATTGGCCGGACCCCACATGTCGTCGACGTTGAACATGCCTTCGTCCCACATCGCGGCGCGCATGGCCTGGTTCCAGGCCGGGAAGGTCGGGTTCACGAACCCGGAGAACGATCCGGCGAACTTGAACTGGTCGCGATGGTGCGCGGCGAGGGTGAGCGCGGCGTTGCCGCCCATGGACGCGCCGACGACGGCGTTGTTGGTGCGCGATACCCCGTACCTGGCCAGGTAGGCGGGCAGCTCGCGGGTCAGGAAGGTCTCCCACTTGTAGGTCGACTTCTGGCCGTTGGTGCTGCTCGGGCGGTACCAGTCGGTGTAGAAGCTGGAACGGCCGCCGACCGGGAACACCAAAGTGACGTTGTCACCGGCGAATTGGCGTAGCGCGTCGGTGTCGGAAACCCACTGGCTGTGATCGCCCGGCGCCCGGAGCCCGTCGAGTACGTAGAGGGCGGCGCTGCCGCCGCGAGATGCCCATTGCACCTGAACCTTGATCGGCCCCATGCTCGACGGGACCACCAGGTCCTCGCGTCCGCCCGAGGGCGCCGCCGTGGCCACCGCCGCGCCGAGCGTCGACAGAATCCCGGCCGCCGCCACCACGGTGACGATCTTTTTTATCCAGTGCACCCGCATGCCTCCCACCTTCTCCTCTGAGCAAGTTACCGAAAAGACGCGAATTCCGCTGTCACACAGTCCCAAATACGCCAGCACGACACGCCGAGCGCAACCCGCGAAGGAAAAGGACGGCACCCAGCGCATCGCACCGGGTAGGTTCGCAGCGTTTGCTTCATGTTCGCTACGCGGGGGTATCGGCGAGGAGGCTCTGATTTCCACCACCGTCATCGATGACGCACCCTTCACCGGATTCCACGCGCGGCTCGCGCTCGCGTGCTCGGGTGGTCCGCTGCTCGACGGCTATATCCTCAGCATCGTCGGCACCGCGCTGATCGGGATGACCGACGAGTTGGATTTGAGCACCGGAGAAATCAGCCTGATCGGTGCGTCCGCTCTGATCGGCATGTTCATCGGCGGCGCGCTGTTCGGTGTGCTGACCGACAAGATCGGGCGCGAGTTCATGTACACCGCCGACCTGGTGGTGATGGGCGCCTGCTCGGTGCTGTCGTTCTGGACCGAATCCGTGTGGCTGATCGTGATCCTGCGCTTCGTCCTGGGCATGGCCGTGGCCGCCGACTATCCGATCGCCACCTCATTGCTGAGTGAGTGGTTACCGCGGAAGCAACGCGGCACGTTGCTCGGATTCCAGATTGTCGCGTGGTACCTGGGATCGGTCCTCGCATATCTCGTCGGATATTTGTGCCTGACGTTCTTCGGCAACGGCAGCTGGCGCTGGCAGTTGGCCAGCGGCGCGCTGCTGTGCGCGTTCTTTCTCATCATCCGGCAGTCCACCGCTCCGGAATCTCCGCGCTGGCTCGCCCAGCACGGCCGGGCCGACGAGGCCGCGGACATGATCGACAAATACCTCGGGAAACGGGTCGCGCCGGAAGATTTGATCGAGCCGTCCGAGGCGACGCACCAGGGCTCCATTCGAGAATTGTTCACGCCGGCCTTCCGTAAGCGGACGGCCTTCTGCTCGGGGTTCTTCCTCTGCCAGGTCACGGTCCTGTTCGCCATGCTGACTTTCGGCCCGCGCATTCTCGAAGGTTTCGGCATGCCCAAGGGAACCTGGATGGACACCCTCGGCGTCGCGCTGATCAGCATCGTGTTCCTGGTCGGCTGCCTGCCCGCCATGCGTCTGATCAATACCGTCGGTCGCCGCCCCACCATCGTCTGGTGCTTCGGCCTGATGATCATTCCGTGCTGGCCGTCGGCATCTGGCCGCACATGCCGGTCGGCCTGGCCCTGGTGATGCTGTGCCTGTACGCCTTCTTCTGCGGCGGACCAAACGTGCTCGACTGGACCTATCCGAACGAGCTGTTCCCGACTCACATCCGGGCTACCGCGGTCGGTTTCGCCACCTCGATCAGCCGGGTCGGCGCGGCGCTCGGCACCTTTCTGCTGCCCTGGTCCCTGGACCATCTCGGCCTGGGGACAACCTTCCTGTGCGCCGCCGCGGTCACCGCCATCGGCTTCCTGATCTGCCTGTGGGGTGCGCCGGAAACGAAGGGCCGGGATCTGACCGCGGCTTCCGCCGATATCCGGACACTCGAGACTTCGTCGAATCTTCCCCAAGCTCGACGAGTTACAGGCGGCGGGCTCCCGTAACCGGCATGGAATCGATCGGTGAGATCTCCACGCCCTGGCCTTCGGTCGAGGCGTGGATGACCTCGCCGTCACCGGCGTAGAGCGCGGAGTGGCCGCCGCCGTAGAAGGTGACGAGGTCGCCCGGTTCCAGTTCATCGATCGCGACCGGGGTGCCGGTGGCCGCTTGTTCGTAGCTGGTGCGCGGGACGTCGACGCCGGCCTGCTCGTAGGACCACTGCACCAGGCCGGAGCAGTCGAAGGAATCGGGTCCGTTCGAGCCGGCGCGGTAGTCGGCGCCGAGCCGGGACCGGGCGGCTTCGAGAGCGGTCAACCGCATCGACTCTTCTTCGGAGAGCACCGGCGACTCGGGTTCGGCGGGGCCGATCACCAGTGGGCCGACGGGAACGTCGTATTGGGGTCCGGTCTCGGTCTGCAATTCGATCCGCAGCGGGGCGGTCGACATCGGCCGTTCGAATCCGGGCCGGACCTGAATGCCGGGCAAACCGGCGGGGATCTGAATCTCGTTCGGGAGCTCGATAATTCCTACGCCGGGGATCTCCACTTCCTGAGCGGCTGCGGTTCCCGCGGTGCAGAGCATGATGCCTAGGGCGCCGGCGGCGATGAGCAGACCACCAACGATGAAACGCCACAAATGTCTAGCCATGAATCGGTCCTCCGATGCTCGCATCGAGGCCGTCGGCTGCTTGGAGATTCGATCACCAACGCCTCGAATCTGATTCGAAAACCATCACGGTGACTCATTCGCACAGCTGTTCCATTACCCATATGACACCGATGTAATTCATGCACCTAATGCAACACACGCGCGTTTCGATAACAAAGCAATAACTGTCTGCATTTCCGCCGCGTCACACCCTCGGGCGATTCGTCCCGGTTTAAGTTCGAAAGTGCCGCATATATATACGGCGGCATTCCCTCGAAATCCGAAGTAGCCCACCTCAGGTGGGTGAAGCAAACGGAGGTGACCGCGCATATGCCGAATGCCGAAGTCGAGCTGATCTTGAATCAGAAAGGCGGGGTGGGTAAGTCGACACTGTCGATGAACCTGGCCGCGACCACCGCCGAGGTGCTGGCGAGCGATCCGGACGAACCCTCCCCCGTCGCCGTGGTCAGCATCGACCCGCAGGGCTCGGCGGCTTGGTGGGCCGAGCGCATGAAAGTGCTGCCCTTCCATATCGTGCAGACCCACGACGACGTGGACGGCCTGCGCCGACTACGGGAATTGGACGGCATCAAACAGGTTTTCGTCGACACCCCCGGCTGGATGGGGCACGAAGGCACCGCCGAGGACCCGCTGCACGGACTGGCCTACGCCGACGCCCTGCACGCCGCCCTGGATTCGGCGACCCACGTACTGGTTCCACTCGAACCGGAGCCGCTGAGTTTCGATCCGACGGCCCGCACCATCGAAACGCTGATCAAGCCACGCGGGCTGGATTACCTGGTCGTCATCAACAACTGGGATCCGCGCGACGGCGATGTGGACCTGGAACAGACGAAAGCCTTCGCCAAGGCCAATGAATGGCCGCTCGCCAATACTGTTGTGCGCCATTACAAAGTGCATACTCGGGCATCCGCCGACGGCGTCGTGGTCACCCAATATCCGAAGAACCGCGTCTCACTGGAATGCCGTCAGGACTTCGCGCGGCTGGCGCTGGAACTGAAGACGGGGGGTCGCTGATGGCCCGCGGCAAGCGCACCGATCTCGCGTCGCTGGTGCATTCCACCGGAGCGAATTCGCCGGTGGACGGAAAGAATTCGGCGCACGCACCGAGTGACAAACCAGCCAACCCGCCGGGCTGGACGGACGCCCTGCTGAGTCCGGCGCCGCTGACCTCGGCGCCGCTGGCGGATCTGGTCGCCAATCCCCGCAACCCGCGCGAGGGCGACCTGAATCTGGAGGATCTGGAGTCGATCGCCGAACTCCAGTTGCAGCCCGCGCTGGTGGTGTCCCGCGACGCGTATCTGCGGCTGTGGCCGGAGGACGAGCCGGAGCTCGGCGCGGCGAAACTGGTGGTCATCAACGGCTGCCGGCGCTTGGCGGCCGCGCAGAAATATGGGTGCGAAAAGCTCGAGCTCGTCGTCAAGGACGAGGTCGCCGCGAGCCGGGCCGCCCTGCGCACCGCGGCCATCCGGGAGAACGTGGAGCGGGAGAACCTCGACGTGATCGAGGAGGCGCGGGCGGTCGAGGCGCTCGTCGCCGACTGCGGAACCGCGGCGGCCGCGGCGGTGGCGCTCGGCAAGACCGAGGCCTGGGTGTCGCAGCGGCGAGCGCTGCTGAAGCTGGCGCCGCAGTTGCAGCAGAAGCTGCGGGCGGGCGAGCTCGCGATTCGGGTGGCGCGCAACCTCGCTCAGGTGCCCGTGGCCGAGCAAGTCGCGCGCTGGCAGGCGTCGCTGGCCAAGCCCGAGGGCGAAAAGGCGGAGCGGAAGCAGCCCGCACCCATCGGTGTCGACCAGTTGACCCGGTCCTTGAAGAAGTGGGATGTCGGTACCGACACCCTGGCCCCGGCGCTCCTCGCGCATCTCGACCGGCCGGGCGTGCACGCGTTGATCGCCGAACTCCGCCAGCTGGTTTCCTGAACCGAACCTTCGATCGCCCCTCCCCGCCAAGGGAGGGGCGATCGTTGGTTTCGGGCCTTAACCGCGGTTAAGACCAGCGGTGAACCGGCGATCAGCGGGCCGACGCCGAGACACCTATAATGATATGGATTGAAATTTGTTGTGCCACAAGCTATTTCATCGACCTTTCTGGAGGCTTCCCAGCTCGAGCAGGTATAGAGGATGCACCTTCCCGATGCCGCCGACAGCACACTTCGCGTTGTGCAAAAGCGGACATCGGCGGACAACTACCTGCGAACCTGGCGAGATCACCGTCGACAGCCGAGTATGGAACGGTGGCAGGAGAATTCGTTCCCATTCCCGATTGGTTCGCGTCCGAGAATCAGGACTGTGGCATCGCGATCGCCGACGTAACCGGCGATGGCACACCGGATGTCGTGGTTCTCATGGTCGACGACCCGGAAGGCCAGAACGCCGGGCTGTACCGCGTCGGCACTTCGCTGGCGACCGATGGCACGGTCGCGCGGTGGGGCCCGTGGCTCGACATCCCGGAGTGGTTCGGCTGGCAGAACCAGGGCGCCGGTCTCGCGCTCGCCGATCTCAGCGGCAACGGTCAGCTGGACCTGGTCGTCTTCGTGGTCGACAACCCCCCCGATCAGAACCAGGGCTACTTCCGAATAGGTCGCGACCTGGCTCCCGATGGCACGGTCACCGGCGGCTGGACACCCTGGCAGCCCGTGCCCGACTGGTACGGCTGGGAGAACCAGGGCGCCGATATCGCGCTGACCAGAATCGACGGTCAGCCGACGCTGGTGGTGTTCACCGTCGACAATCCCCCCGGCCAGAACACCGGTCAGTTCCGCCTGGCCAAAGGCCTGACCGCGGACGGCGCGGTGCGGAAGTGGACGCCGTGGGTGGCGGTCCCGGACTGGTACGGGTTCGAGAACCAGGGCGCCGGAATCACAGTGGCCGACAATCCGCTAGGGGACGGTCGCCCCGCACTGCTGGTGTTCGGGGTCGACAATCCGGGCGGCGTGAACTCGGGCGTCTACACCATCGGCTGGGGTCTGGACGGCACCGGACACTGCCTCGACGGCTGGAGCACCTGGACCAAACTCCCCTGGGGCTTCCACGAAAACCAAGGCGCGGCAGTAGCTTTACGGCCCACCGGCGGGATCCCCGAGCTGGTGATCTGCACCATCGACAACCCGCCGGGCCCCAACGCCGGTTACCTCCAGGTCCTCGAGATACAGACCGACCTGGAACATGCTGCGCACATGGGCATTTGGCGCATCCTCGATTTCGGCACCGAGATCAACCCGGTACACGCCGCCCTGCTACACACCGGCGATGTGCTGTTCTTCGCCGGCTCCGGCAACGACCCGGATCAGCACAACGCCCATCAATTCCGCACGCGCGTCTGGCATTACCCGCGGCCCGGGTTCACCGCACCGGATACCCCCATCGACCTGTTCTGCGTGGGCCAGACGTTCCTGCCTGACGGTCAACTGCTCGCCGCCGGCGGCACCGAACGCTACGACCCGTTCTATGGCCTCAAGGACGCGCTTCTCTTCGATCCAGCCGCACTGACCTGGAATGCCGTGCCGGACATGGCTTTTGGGCGCTGGTATCCATCGCTGGTCACCCTGCCCAACGGCAACGCGGTCGCGGTGTCAGGCCTCGGTCACGACAACTTCCTGTCCGTGGTCCCGGAACTGTTCGACCGCGCGACCCACACCTGGACCCAACTCCCGGTGCCCGGCCCGATCCCCATGTACGGCCACCTGGTCCTACTCGCCGACGGCCGCATCTTCTACACCGGCGGCCAATACGGCGGGAACAACGGCATGCGCCCCAGCATTTGGGATCCCGCCACCGGAACCATCCAGGAAGTACCGGGATTGGCCGAACCAGGCTCCCGCAACCAGGCCACCAGCGTCCTGTTGCCACCGGCACAAGACCAGAAGGTCATGATCCTCGGCGGCGGCGGCTTCGATATGCACAGCCCCGCACCGGCTTTGGCCGACACCCGGATCGCCGATCTCAAAGGTCAGTTCCCGCAGTATGTTCCGGGCCCACCAATGGATCACGCACGCATGCACCTGTGCGCGGTCCTGCTCCCCGACCGCACGGTGCTGGCCACCGGCGGCTCCGGCATGGAGGAAATGGCCCACGCCGCGCCACCGCACGCCGAGATCTACGACCCGGCCCACGGCACCTGGATGCACACCGGCCCGTCCCGCATCCCGCGCCTCTACCACTCGATCGCCCTGCTCACCCCCGACGGCAAGGTGGTCACCGCAGGCTCCAACCCAGCCCGCAAGACCGAGGAACTGCGGATCGAAATCTTCTGGCCCCCATACCTTTTCCAGGGCAGCCGACCAGATCTCACCCTCGGCACCGACTCCGCCACCTACGGCAGCCCCGTCACCGCCACGATCAGCGGGACGATCCGCGAGGTCAACCTCGTCCGCCCAGGCGCAACCACACACTCCAGCGACAACGAACTGCGCCTCGTCGACATCGAATTCACCAGCACCACACCGAATTCGCTCACACTGACCATGCCGTCCAACCCGGCGCTGGCCCCGCCCGGGTGGTACCTCGTATTCGTCGTCAATACCGAGGGCATTCCCTCGGTCGGCAAGTGGTTGCAGCTGAACTGACGGAGTCGCCATAGAAGTAGGGTGACGAGAATGGAGGACAAGCAGATGTCGGAGCTCGTCCAGCAGGTGGTGGAGTCCTATCTGCTGGACGGAACACGCCGGTACAACCGGCGCGAAGTAGCCGAGCGCTCGGGCGTGCCGACCGAGGCGTCCAAGCGGCTGTGGACGGCGCTCGGCTTCCCGGCCAACCCCGATGACGGCGCGGTGGAGTACACCGATGCCGATGTCGAGGCGGTTCGCAGCTTCCGCGGCATGAGCGTGGTCGCGGCCGCCGATGTGCGCCAGCAAGCGGCCGCGGCGCGCACCCTGGGTCAGAGCATGGCGCGGCTCGCGGAGTGGCAGTCCGATCTGGTGCTGTCGGAGATCGTCAACCGGATCACCCAGGCCGCGAACAACGGCGAGGACACCGACCTCGCCGAGACCGCCCGCGCCGCCACCGAGGCCACCATCGCGGTACTGGAGGATTTGCAGACTTACGCCTGGCGCCGGCACCTGGCCGCCGCGCTGGCCCGCTCCATCGATGGCGGCACCCCGGCCGAGGATTCCACCCGGGAACTGGCCGTCGGCTTCGCGGACATGGTCGGCTACACCCGGCTCACCCGCCATCTGCACCCTGACGAGCTGTCCATGCTGCTGGAGGCCTTCGAATCCACGACCACCGCCGCGATCACCGACAACGGCGGCTGGGTCATCAAGAACGTGGGTGACGAGGTCATGTTCGCGGCGGAGACGCCCGCCGCCGCCGCGCGCATCGCGCTGTCCATCCAGGAGTCCACCATGATGGTCGGCGGCACTCCCGACCTGCGGGTTGCGCTGGCCTACGGCCCGGTCCTGCAGCGATTCGGCGATCTGTACGGCTCGGTGGTGAACACGGCCTCGCGGCTCACCGGCGTCGCGCGGCCCGGCACCATCCTGATCGATGACGGCGCCGCCGCGGCGCTGGCCGGTGAGCCCGAGTTCGACATCCGGAACTTGCGCAGCGTGCGGGTCCGCGGTTTCAACCGCCTGCGGCCACACGTGCTGCGCAGCAAGAACGGCTGATCAGTCAGGCTTCTTACGCGGCATCATGCTCGGTTTCGGACGGGCGTTCGAGCTACTGGACGGGCGCTGCCCCACATCCTTCTTAGGCGCGTCCTTCTCCCCCACGCCGTTACCGGCCTGCTTCCTCCCCGCTTCGGTATCGCTACTGCTCATGCTGTCTCCTACTCGCGGCCGAGACACTGTCTCGGAATTCGGAAAAGCGGGCAGGGCCCAGGATAGGTCCGCTACGGCGCACAGCGAGGCATTTCCGCCTGCCGATTAGGCTCACCGGGTGGAGATGAACTGGGCAGAGCTGCGCGAACGGTATCTCGTCAGCGAAGACGCGGCGATCCTCGCGTTGAACAAGCCCGCTGGGATCTCGGTCACCGGAGAGCGGCACGACACCGATCTCGTCGAGCTGGCCGCGGCGGCGGGCGAAACGCTCTACCCCGTACACCGAATCGACAAGGTGACCTCCGGGCTGATCCTGCTGGCACGCGAACTCGGCGCGCACGGACAGCTGACCCGCCAGTTCAACAAACAGACCGCGGACAAGGCGTACCTGGCCATCGTCGAGGGCGCGGATCTGCCCGACCGCGGTGTCCTCGATCTGCCGCTCAGCGTCGGGCGCAAGAACCGGGTGCGGATCGCCGCACCGCGCGAGGCGATCCGCGAATCGGGTTCCGGCCGTTGGTATGTCGACGACGCGGACCTGCTCGCCACCAAGAACTATCCATCGCTCACGCATTTCGCGACGGTGGCGCGCACCGAGGAGCACGCGGTGCTGCTGCTGCGTCCGGTCTCCGGGCGGCGTCATCAAATCCGCGTGCACCTGGCGTGGATCGGTCATCCCATCGTGGGCGACCCGCTGTTCGACAAGTCCGGGACCCATCCCCGGGCGCATCTGCATTCCTGGCGGCTCGGTCTTGCCGCGCCCTGGCGCACCCCGCCCGAACTCGCGCTGGAGGCCACACCCGGCCCGGATTTCTGGACCCCGGTCGAACTCGATCCGGCTGCCGTGCTACACGCGGCGCAGGATCTCGCGCGGTCCCTGGTGTGATTGTGATCACTGCTCATCTACATCGAAGCCGCGCGTGGCGAGCCTCACGACGACGGATAATGCCCAGGTCACTTAGCCTGAAGAGGCGCCTCGCGGGCGCACTCTGAACGCAATGTAGCGATCCCCAGAGAAAGCGGATGCCGATGATCCTGGTGGCTCAGGTCAGCGATACACACTTCGATCTCGGCGCCCGCAACGCCGAACGCGCCGAGCGGGTGATGGCATTCCTGGCCGGCCTGCGGCACCGGCCCAATGCCGTTCTGGTCACCGGCGACGTCACCGATTCCGGCCGCGCGGCGCAATACTCGCAGGCCGCGGCGACCCTGCGCACCGAGATTCCGGTGCACTTCCTGCCCGGCAATCACGACGACCGCGCCGCCTTCCGCACCGGCCTGCTCGGCGAACCCGGCACCGGCGAGCCGATCAACCAGGTCGCCTGGATCGGGGACGGCACGTCGGCGACGAGTGTGACTGTGGCCCTGCTGGATTCAACAATCCCCGGTGAGCCGAACGGACGGATCGCCCCGGAGACCTACGACTGG